>JANYIU010000208.1 GCA_025361955.1 Holophagaceae bacterium | reverse complement strand
GCGGGTGTCCGAACTGGTGGGTCTCGACCTCCAGGACTTGCTCAAGGATCAGCGCACGCTCCGAGTTCTGGGCAAGGGGCGGAAAGAGCGCCTGGTTCCCTACCATACTCAGGCGGCGGAGGTTCTGGACCAGTACCTGGCCTTCCGTTCCGCTTTCCTGGCGGCCAAGGAACTTCCCCCCAGTTCGGCGCTGTTCCTGAATCAACGGGGGGGCCGTCTCACCCCGACCAGTGTGCGGGCCCTGCTCAGGTCCGCGCTGGAAGCGGCCTCGGTCCGTTCGAGGATCAGTCCTCATGCTCTGCGGCACAGCTTCGCGACCCACCTGCTCAACCGGGGCATGGACCTGCGCGCCATCCAGGAACTGCTCGGCCACGCGAGCCTGAGCACCACCCAGCGCTACACTTATCTGGGGCTGGAGGAGCTGGCCCGGACCTACGAAAAGGCCCATCCCCGGGCCAAGCGTTGACGCTCGATCTGCTGGAGTCCAGCCATGGAATCGGTCATCCCTGTCCCTGTCCCCCCGGTGGTTCCCATCCATGGAACCGCGGCCGTGTTTCCCGTGCGTCGGATCTACTGCATCGGTCGCAACTATGCGGACCACGCCCGGGAGATGGGCATGGATCCCAACCGGGAACCGCCGTTCTTTTTCGGGAAGCCCCAGGACACGGTGGTGCCTCGTGGTGGCGACATTCCCTATCCGCCCTGCACCTCGAATCTCCACTACGAGGTGGAGCTGGTGGTGGCGCTCCGGAAGGGGGGCCGGGACATCCCGGTGGCCGAGGCCCTGGACTGCGTCTTCGGCTATGCGGTGGGCATCGACCTCACCCGCCGCGATCTGCAGGCCCGCGCCAAGGACAAAGGACAACCCTGGGACACCGCCAAGGGCTTTGACCAGTCCGCGCCCATCTCTCCCATCACACCGGTGTCGGCGGGGCAGCATCCCCACTCGGCTGCCATCTGGTTATCGGTGAATGGCACCGAGAAGCAGCGGGGGGATGTGGCCCAGATGACCTGGAACGTGGCGGAGGTGATCGCGCACATTTCGAGCTTCGTGGCCCTGGCGCCTGGCGACCTCATCTTCACAGGCACCCCTGCGGGGGTTGGCCCCATCGTGCGGGGTGACCTGATCCGGTGCGGCATCGAGGGTCTTGGGGAACTGGAGATCCGGGTGGTGTGAACGTCCCGGTCAGTTCCCGCCGGTCTTCTTGAACTGGGCGATGATGTCGTCCACGCTGCCCTTGTGGCTGTCGACTTCCAGGCTGGTGTCGAAGATGTGGTCCTGGGTGGCGACCTTGCGATCGGCGAAGCCCAGGCCGCCAAGGACATCGGTTTCGATGTTGAAGATCACCAGCAGCCGGTTCAAGCCGCCCTGGAACTGCTTGAGCAGAATCACCACCTTTTCGATCTTCTGGCGGGTGATGTCCTGGAACTGAAGCACATTCATGATCTCGAAGGCCTCATCGCTGACCTTCTGGAGGTTGGCCTTGGTGGGGCCGAGCTCCACGGGGACCACCGGTGCCTCTAGCTGATGGGCGAAGAGGAACTCCAGAACCTCCTGGGCTATGGCGTTCTGGTCCTCGCCGGCAGCGGCCCGGTCCAGGAAGCCCGTAATGGTGGTGTGCAGGTTCGCCTGCTGTTCATTCCCCTTCTGGACGCTGTCCTCGCAGACCTTGAGCTCCCGTGTGGCGTCGTCGGAGGCGGCCATGAGGGCATCCAGCCTGTTCATGACGCTCTGGGTGGCCTCTTCGGTATCGGACGTGATGGCATCAAGCTGGGCCGCCAGCTCTGGAACCTGGGTGCTCTGCTGCTTGACCGAGGCATCCAGCTGCTGGAGATTCATCAGGGTCTGATTGATGCTCGACACCAGGGCGCCAAGTTCACCCTTGGCCTCCACATCCACTTTTTGGTAGACCCGGCCGTTGGCCATGTCCTGGGCGGCTTCGGCCAGGCGATGCAGGCTGGCCTGGGAGTCCCCCTGCAGTTCGTTGCGCAGGTCGGCAATCAACTCTTCGAGGCTCAATAGCCGCTGATCGAGACGATCACGGCGGACCTGAAACTCGG
>JANYIU010000316.1 GCA_025361955.1 Holophagaceae bacterium | reverse complement strand
CGAAGGCTCGAACAGGACCGTGAACTCCCGCTTCCCTGCCATGAAGTCCTCGAACAGCGCCACCAGCAGGGCACCGGCGGAATAGGTCGTCCCGCCCACGCTCCAGGGGGAACGCAGCTTGAGGGTCAGCCATTCCCGGTGAACCTCGGGCTCGGCATCGTCGGGGACATCAAGCTTGCAGTGGGAACCGTCCTTGGCCAGGAGGAAGGTCTCGCCCGTGAAGAACGAGGGCTTACGGAATAGGAAGTCTCGTTCGAACCCCGGCGTGGGGTCGTGGGAAGCCCCGACCGCCATGTCTGTGTTCTTCCCTTCAAAGACCACGGTGGCTAGGCCCAAGGGCGTGCCGCGCTGCCAGAGCTTAGCGATTCGGGCATACCCTGAGGTAGTCATGGAACCCGGGCCGAAATCCGTGCCCACGAAGAGCGTGTCCTGGTCCACCCAGCTCACTTCGCTCTTGGCCAAGGGCAGCTCGAAGCCCCCGGGCACGAAGGTCTTGGTCTCCACGTCAAACTCCCGGACCACCCCCGCGTCCGAACCCCCCGGGGAGAGGGAGAGCAAGCAGCGCCGGAATCCAGGCCGCAAGAATTGCGCGCCGTGGAAGACCCAGCCCTGTTGCTCGGTCTCGCCCAGGGCGTCAATGTCCAAGACCAACTCCCACGCGGGCTGAGGCTGGCGATACTCCTCCAGAGTGGTGCGCCGCCAGATTCCCCTGGGGTTCACCGCGTCGCGCCAGAAATTGTAGAAGTAAGCCCCCCTTTTTACGAGGTAGGGAATCTTGGCCTTGGAATCCAGAATCTTCAGGAGGTCTTCCTCCAGGGGCTGATAATCCGTGCCACCTTCCAGCTTCTGGGCGGTCTGGGCATTGGCCGCTCGCACCCAGTTCAGGGCTTGCTCACCCGTTATGTCTTCCAGCCAAAGGTAGGGATCCTCCTCGGCTGAAGGGGCTTGATCCGAGCTATGGGCATTGCGTAGGGCCATGAGGATGACTCCGAGAATAGGTGGTTCAGGGCGTTCTCGATCAGGTTTTGCTGTCCAGAAAGGGCAGGGAATCCATTCAGCTTCTCCCGCGCCCAGCGAGGGTGTCAAAGCATGGGCATCTGTGGCACCTGTCCGACGCGCTTAAGGTTGACATGGAACGCTAACCGCCTTTCTCCGTCGCCCACAAGAGCCCTACCAGACTCAAAGGCCTTTCAATCGTGCAATGGCTTTGGCCACCAATACGGGGTGCAATTCGTGGCCACACCTGGCGAGGGTATCAAGGGTGATGTCGCAACCTTGTGCGAGCAGCCATTCGAAGGCCGCGCGGGTAGGTGCGAGGGGCATCACGGCATCATCTTCACCGTGCAGGAGATGGACCTGCGTATGCTGGGGTCCCCGCTCAGGCAAGCCAGCATAGCGTCCCGCGAACGCAACGACCTGACCTACTAGGCCATCGTGCGCGACCGTCGCTTCAAGCGCCATGATGGCGCCCTGGGAAAACCCAATGAGGGTGGTGGCTGATGCCGAAATGGTGTGCCGTTCCTGCGCCTTGCGCACCCATTGCACCAATTCAGGCAGAGCCGCCGCCACATGCGCAGGGCGATTCTGTTCCGTCACGCCGCGAATCGAAAACCACTGACGCCCGCCAGGTGCTGCATCAAAAGGCGAAAAGCCGTCTGGAATTTCAATGACGGTCTCCGGAAATTCGCGCTGAATCAATGAGGCCAAAGGCCGCAGTCCTTCGGCGTTGGCTCCGACACCGTGCAACAGGATAAAGAGCCGTGTGGGTTTGCCCTGGCTTGGAAGCAACTGGATCACAGTGGCTGCTTGCGAGTTCATGGCGGATCTCCTTGGCAGGTCATCACGGGAGGGCAATCGCCCTCCCTGCTTCAGTCTCCGAATCGCAGCCCTGCATTGTCCAGGTGAAGGGGACCTGGGTTTTCAAGTCAGCACCAGAGTCCCTGGGGTTGAAATCAGGTCCAGGCCAGGGTTCGCAGCGATAAATTGCCGTGCTGCCAGCCGTCGAAGAGGGTGGATGGGGTATCTTCCCCGGCAGCGCCAAGGGCGAAATAGACCGGGTCGAGGTGCTCGGGTGTGGGCACTGCCTGGGAATAGTCCGGTGCCTGATGGGCCGCTTGCAGGAGCCGATCCAGGTTCTTCTCCTCGATTCCAGACATCATCCAGGCTTCGAAGGCGGTAGCCCATGCCTCGGGAGCTGCTTGTCCGTCCCAGGCCAAGCGCCGAAGGTTATGCACCAAACCACCACTGCCCAGGAGTAGCACCCCTTCGGAGCGCAGAGGAGCGAGGGCGCGCCCCGCCTTCACAAGTAGTTGGGGATTCCGAGGGTGAGGCAGCGATACCTGGATGACCGGCAATTGGGCCTCCGGGAACAGGGCCCGCAGAGGGACCCACGCCCCGTGGTCCAAGGGTCGCTGGGCGTCAGTCGCTGCCTCTAGACCTTCCGATTGGAGCATCTGGACTATCCTAGCCGCCAGCGCCGAATCCCCCGGCGCTTCGTAGTTAAGATGGTAGAGGGCCTCCGAGAAACCAGAAAAATCGTAGAGCACACCTGGCCGTGGCGACGAGGAAACCAAGAAAGCTCCCGCTGATTCCCAGTGAGCTGAAGCCACCACCACCGCCCGGACACCGGTCAATCGAGAAGCCCAGTCTTTCATGGCGGCATGCCAAGGTCCGTTCTCCAGGGCCAGCATGGGAGAGCCGTGGCTGACGAACGCGGTAGGTTGGACGGTTGCTTTAACAGGGGTCATGGTCAATCCTGCCTTTGCTAAATAGGATGCTACCCATTCAGCCCCATTCCTAAAAATAGCTGTTTAAACACGCAATTGTTGCTCGCCATGGCAGAAAGAGTGTTGTCCTTGTTGCGGGTCAGGTCCGTGGGTTCATCCCGGCCCTAAGCGGGCGCGGCCCTAGAACAACGCGGGTCCTGCAGCTGGCACATTTCGGGCTTTGCTTCCAAGATGGGAAGGGGAGAGAACCATCATGGCCGAACACGTCATCGACCTTCGCAGCGACACTGTGACCCGCCCAACACCGGGCATGCTTGCGGCCATGATGGCCGCACAGGTCGGCGACGATGTCTGGGGCGACGATCCGACCGTCCTCGAACTGCAGTCCGCAGTGGCGGAGCGCGCTGGAAAAGAGGCCGCGCTATTCCTCCCCACCGGGACGCAAAGCAACTTGGCGGCCCTGATGGCCCATTGCGACCGCGGCGACGAGTACATCGTGGGGCAGCTTGCGCACACCTATAAATTCGAGGGCGGGGGCGCTGCAATCCTGGGTTCGATCGTGCCACAGCCGATCGAAAACAACCCGGATGGCTCGTTGCCCATCGAGAAGATCGCGGCCGCCATCAAGCCTCATGGCCCAGGTCTTGGCGCGCACTTCGCGCGAACGCGGCTACTTGCCCTGGAAAACACCTTCAATGGGCGAGTCCTTCCGAGCCGATACATCCGCGAGGCCACCTCCTTCGCACGGGGGCAGGGACTTGCGACCCATCTGGACGGAGCTCGGATCTGCAACGCCGCAGTCGCCCAGGGGGTCTCCCTGGCGGAAGCTTGCGCGGCCTTCGATTCGGTCTCGATCTGTTTCTCCAAGGGCTTGGGCGCCCCGGTTGGCTCCGTGCTGACGGGCTCTCGGGACTTCATCGAGCGGGCCTATCGCTGGCGAAAGGTGCTCGGCGGCGGCATGCGACAATCCGGTTTTCTAGCGGCAGCTTGCCTGTACGCGCTCAAGCACAATGTTGATCGGCTGGCGGAAGATCACCTCAACGCTGAGCGCTTAGCCAAGGGCCTCGCAGGCATCCAGGAAATTGCCGTGAAGGGGCAGGCGACCAACATGGTGTTCGCGCAATTTCCGCAACCCGATTGCGTTCCACTAGAGGCGTATCTGGCCGAGCGCGGCATCCTTGCGCAGATCAGGTACGAAGCTCGTTTCGTCACCCACCTTGACGTCACGGCTAGCGACATGGAGGCCTTCGTGGGAGCGGTGAAGCACTATTTCGCCACCCGGTCAAACTAGATGCCGATTACCACTCAGACTCAGCTGCAATAACCCATGTCTCGCTACTGATAAATGATTTTCTCAAACAGGCAATGCACACGGATGCTGGCGGCTCTCAGCCCATTTTTTCCGTGTGCATCCTATGCATCTGTGGTTAATCGCTTTTCTTCAAAACCAAGCTGAACTTCATGGGCAATTAGGAGCTAGATAGAAACATTCAAAAATCTTGGCTTCGGCCCCACCGCTCGTCTTTCGCGCTTTCCCTCGGGACACTTGTTCACGCCAGCGTGAGGGCGTTGCTTGGTGCGTATCGTTTTTCATTCAACGCTCAATGCTCTGCATCATCGAAGGGGGATAGCGCTCACCTGAAACGCGGGCAGCCAAGGCATTGAGTTCAGCCATATCCGCATGGGTGAGTTTGAGGTCAGCGGCGTTCAAGTTCTCCTCAAGATAGGTCCGGCGTTTGGTGCCTGGGATCGGTACGAGGTCGTCGCCTTGCGCCAAAACCCAAGCGAGCGCAATTTGGGCGGGTGTGGCGCGGTGCCGCGCGGCCACCCCCTTCAGGACTTCGAGGAGCTTCAGGTTCCGCGCCGTATTCTCATCGTTGAACCGCGGTAGATTCCGCCGGAAGTCATCTTCGGGAAACGTGCTCAGATCCTTGAAGGCTCCGGTCAAATAGCCACGACCCAAGGGGCTGAAGGGGACAAAGCCGATGCCCAATTCGCGCAGCGTGGGCAGGATTTCCGGTTCGACCCCGCGTTCCCACAATGAGTACTCACTTTGCAGTGCGCTGATGGGATGGATCTTGTGGGCGCGCCGAAGCGTTTCCGGCCCGACCTCGGAGAGCCCCAAGAACCGGACCTTGCCAGCCTCGACGAGCTCCTTCATGGCGCCGACCGTTTCCTCGATCGGAACTTTCGGATCTTTGCGATGCAAGTAATACAGATCAAGGGTGTCGACCCCAAGCCTTTTCAGAGATTCCTCGGCCACCTGCTTGGCTTTGGCCGGGGACCCATCCGAGCCGCCCACGAGCCCGAATTTGGTGGCGATGACGACCTTCTCCCGCCGTCCTCGGATGGCCTTCCCGACAAGTTCCTCATTCGTATAAGGACCGTAGACTTCGGCCGTGTCGAGCAGGGTCACCCCGAGGTCCAGGGCGCGGTGGATCGTAGCGATCGACTCAGCCTCACTCCGATCCTGAGGATTCCCATAGGCATGCGACATCCCCATGCAACCAAGGCCAATGGCCCCGACGGACAATCCCTGATTTCCCAGCTTGCGTTGTTCCATGGCAGACCCCCTGGTCTCATTTTTCCCCACGCCATTGTCCGCAGCGTTCTGGAGTTGGATCCAGGGGCATAACGGAGGCGTGGAGGCCCAGTCTACTCGCGCCAAACCGGATTGCACTTAAATGGGGCGGAGCCGCGATCCTCGCCCCCTGCCAGTTGCTCTTCAAGCATCTCCGCTACGGCCCAGATGCTGGAGAACGATTCCGGTGCCCGGGGGGAACTCACCCCTTCAGAGATAGCGATAGTCCGAGCAGGAGTCCGTAGGCCAATTCAAGTCGGCCAGTACTGCGCAGCACCGGTAGCAGTGCCCTGCCAGTGGCCCCACGCAGGACAGTGTTTAGGGGTTGGATGGCCAGAGGCAAAGCCAGGAAGGTGATTGCCGCCCAGGCCTGGGCTCGCAGGATCGGGAGCACTGCGAACCACGCCACCACCAGCAGACCGGTGTAGAGGGCACGGCTACGGCCATCCCCTAACCGCACGGCCAGAGTGCGTTTGCCGACAGCCGCGTCGGTCGGGATGTCGCGCAAGTTATTGACGACCAGAATCGCGCAAGCCAAAGCACCGACCCCAATGGCGGCACAAACGGCCACGACAGAGATCCGTCCGGCCTGGGTGTAAGTCGTTCCAAGCACTGCCACGAGTCCAAAAAACGTGAATACGAAGGCCTCACCGAGCCCCCTGTAGCCGTAGGGACGGCGCCCACCGGTATAGAACCATGCGGCTGGAATACACGCTCCCCCGATAGCGAGCAGCCACCAAATGCGGCTCAGCGCGACCAGCACTGTCCCGGCCACTCCCGCAACCATGAAGGCCGCGCAGGCTGCCGTCAGGACAGCGCGTGGTCGCGCGGCTCCGGACCCGGTGAGTCGAAACGGGCCAACGCGCTGGTCGTCGGTGCCCCGAATCCCGTCGGAGTAATCGTTGGCGTAGTTGACTCCAATCTGAAGAGCCACCGCGACGCTCAGGGCCAATGCGGCTCGAACGGTGCTAGCACCGTGCAGTGCGGCTGCAGCTCCGGAACCGGCAGCCACAGGGGCCAAGGCCGCAGGCAGGGTCCATGGCCGAGCGCCGGAAATCCATTGTGCGACCGTTGCCATGGTGATCCTCCTCCTCCTTCTTCCTGCGTGCTCTCTTGGCGCACTCCCTAGGCAAGTGAATGATACGTCGTACCGCCTCACAGAAAGACTCGCAAGGCGCTGTGAAATCCATCAAAACGAGGCAGCGGCGATCAGTTGGACCTTTCCACTCTGCAACAGAAGCGTTCACAGCTCGAGCAAATCCCCGGGCGCAATTTGAACGGAGCGCATCAGGCTTGCGCGATTCTGTGGTCCCAGAGCAGGCTTGATACGAGAGAATGCTTGGGTGCGTTACGATCAACCCCTCTTCCGCCCTCCAAGTGAGGCCGACTCGTTCATCCTGCAAGCGACCCTTGGCTGTTCCTGGAACGCCTGCACGTACTGCGCGATGTATCGAGGAAAGCGCTATCAGGTCAGACCGCTTGACGAGGTTCTGGCCGACATCGCCGAGGCCAGCGCCCGGTTTGCTGAGGACGTGCGGCATGTCTTTGTGGCTGATGGCGACCCGCTGGACATGAGCCTCGAGCAGTGGGAACCCATCCTGTGCGCCCTTGCCTCCTCGTTCCCCCGACTGCGGCGCGTCAGCACTTATGCCACGGCTCGTAACCTGCTGGAGAAAGCGCCAGAGGAGCTGCAGCGTCTCAGGGACTTGGGGCTCTCGCTGCTCTACATCGGACCTGAATCGGGAGATGATCTGACCCTCCGGCGACTTGCCAAGGGAGCCACCGCAGCGGAGCACATCGAGGCCGCTCGCAAGACCAGAGAGGCCAGGATGGAGCAGTCGCTGATTTTTCTGCTCGGCGCTGGCGGACGGGAACGCAGCGAGGAGCACGCGCGCGCCTCCGGGCGCCTCGCCACGGCGATGGATCCTCGCTTCCTTTCAACCCTGACTCTTACGGTCGTTCCCGGCACGCCTCTTTCTGGGCTGGAAGATCAGGGACGCTTCCAGCTTCCGGAGGTCCAGGGGTTGCTCGCCGAACTGCGCTGGTTCATTGAAGAGGCCCATCCCAGCAACGCCATATTCCGCTCCAACCACGCCTCGAACTATTTGCCCATTGGGGGTCGCCTCCCTCGGGATCGGGAATCGATCCTAGCTTCCATCGACGCCGCACTCGCAGGTCGGGTTGCCCTTCGGCCGGAGTGGGCACGGGGGTTGTAGCCCACCCTCGTTGCCGATTTGTACCCGCAGCGATTCTGAAACTGCGGAAGCTGGTTTTGGAACCACATCTGGCGGGCTTTCGAGGCGGTCAATAATTTGGATGAAAAGATCATCTAAAGGTTGGCTTTAGCCGGAGTGAATATCTCCCCTTTTGGCCCTTCCAACCCTGTTTCACCATGAGAATATATAGATCGGCGACTTCCAATAGCTGGATCATGCCACTCTCAAATGCCTCTACAGCTGCTATGACAGGCGTCATGACAAGGAAATTGCCCCCGGATACCCAGGATGAATTCCCTTCAAGGGAACCCAAAGAAGGCCTTACCCCCCCGCCGCCTTCCGGGTGGTGGCGGCGATTCCTGAACACTTGCCGCGCCAACCGCGGCAAGACCATCTTTGCGGGTCTGGTTTTGTTCGTCGTGATTGCCCTAGGTTTTGCGGATGCTCTGCTTGCGAGACCCATGCGGAATTGGGCTGAGCGGGCGATGAATTCAAAATTGAAGGGCTATACGGTTCACATCGGCCGAGTTCGTCCGCACCTCTGGAAGCTGGCCTTTGAACTGAACGATCTGGTCCTGATGCAGAACACACACCCCGATCCGCCCGTGGCGGATTTTGACGCCCTCAAATTCTCCATGGTGTGGGGGCAGTTGCTTCGCTTCAAAGTAGCCGGTGATCTGACCATTGAGCGCCCCGCTTTGCATATCAACTTGGCCCAGATCGAGGAAGAGGCCAACAGCCATGTGACCTTGAAGGATCAGGGCTGGCAGAACGCAGTAGAATCCATCTTTCCCATCAAACTGGATCGGGTGCAGGTCCAGGATGGGTCCCTGCTCTACCTTTCCAGCGCCACCGCCAGCAAGCCCCTTCAACTCACCAAGGTCTTCATGGTCGCCACCAATGTGCGCAACAGCGCTGCGGCCAAGGGGACCTATCCATCGCCCGTGACCCTGGAAGGCGTCCTGTTTGAGAAGGGCAAGATCCAGTTCAAGGGGGCTGCGGATTTCCTTCGAGAACCTTACGTCGCCGCCCAGGGAGAGATCCGTCTGGAACACGTTCCCTTGGATCGCCTGAATCCCCTTGCCCAGGATTATCAGATGAAGACCACGGGTGGATTCCTTTCGGTGAACGGCTCCGTGGAATATACCCCAGAGGCCCAGATGGCCCATCTCACCGAAGTACTCCTAGAGAACCTGCGAGTGGATTACGTCACCAGCATTGCTACCAAGGCTGTAGAGCTGGAACATGCGAAGAAGGCGGTCAAGTTGGCGAAGAGCGTTCGCAATGCTCCCCATCTGCTACTCCAGGTGGACACCCTGAAGCTGACCAACAGCCAACTAGGGTTTGTGAATGCGGCGACCAAGCCCAATTACCGGTTGTTCATGTCGGACATGAGCTTGGAATTGAAAAATCTGAGCAACCAAGCCGAGCAAGGGAAATCAGAATTCCGTGCCCAGGGGGCCTTCATGGGTAGTGGCACTACCTTGGTCTCGGGGCGTGTCCTGACCGCAGCCCGCCCAGTGGACTTTGAGGTCCATCTCAAATTGGACAATGCCAAGTTACCCGACCTCAATGGCTTTTTGCTGGCTCATGCGGGGGTGGACGTGGCCGAGGGCCTGTTCTCGGTCTACACCGAAATGACCGTGAAAGATGGCAAGGTGGAGGGCTACCTCAAGCCTCTCATCAAGAATTTGAAGATCTACGACAAGCAGAAGGATAAGGAAAAATCCTTCGGGAAGCGCGTGGAAATGCACGTGCTGCAATTCCTGGGCAGCGTTTTCAAGAACCGCTCCACTCAGGAAGTGGCGACGGTGATTCACATATCCGGTTCCACGGGCGATCCCAAGGCCAGTGAGTGGGAGGCCATTCGCAAGCTCATCGGGAACGGTTTCTCTCACGCGGTTCTTCCAGGTTTTCTGGATAAATCCAAGGCCGTGGATCCTCCGAAAACTTCCCAACAGGCGAAACCGGTTCACTCCCCCTAACCTGGATCGTTCCGTGGCTCCTAAGCTTGGGCAGGGGCGTTGCCATATTCCAGTCCCAAGGACGTCTGAACCATCATGTCAAACCATTTTCATCCAGGTCAACGTTGGGTCAGCGAGGGTGAGCCCGAACTTGGGCTCGGCAGGGTTTGTTGCGTCCGACCCCGAACGGTGACGCTGTCCTTCGGGGCCTCCGAGGAGACCCGTGAATACCTAATTGAGAGCGCACCCCTGCGGCGGGTGGCGTTCCGGGTGGGCGACACCATCAAGAGCAACGAGAATACGGCCTTGACCGTCTGCGCGGTGATCGAGCGGGAGGGCCTGCTGTATTACGATTGCGGCCATCAGCAGCTGTCCGAAAGCTCGCTGAGCGACAGCCTCAGCTTCAGCGGTTCGCTGGAGCGGTTCTTCGCAGGCCGGTTCGACCCAACCCAAACCTTCGACCTCCGCCACTCCGCCCTGATGCACCAATCTCGCCGCAGTAAATCAGAGCTGCGCGGCTTTCTGGGTGGTCGGATCGATCTCCTTCCGCACCAGCTCAGCATCGCTGCAGAGGTGACGGGGCGGATCGTGCCGCGAGTCCTGCTCGCGGACGAGGTAGGCCTGGGGAAGACCATTGAGGCTTGTCTCATCCTCCATCGGCTGCTGCTCACCGGCCGCGTACGGCGGGTAATCATCCTGGTGCCGGAATCCCTGGTGCACCAATGGTTCCTGGAATTGCTGCGTCGCTTCAATCTCTGGTTCCACATCTTTGACGAGGCGCGCTGCAAGGCCCTTGAGAAAGCAGATCCAGGCAGCAACCCCTTCCTGGACGATCAACTGCTGCTCTGCGCTCTCAACCTGTTCACCGGGAAGGCGCCGCGGCTTCAGCAGGCCCTGGAGGCCGGCTGGGACCTGCTTGTGGTCGATGAGGCCCATCATCTTGGCTGGTCACCGGGGGCTGTCAGTCCTGAATACACCGTGGTCGAGACCCTTGGCCGCCAGACTCCCGGCCTGTTGCTGCTCACTGCCACGCCAGAGCAGCTCGGCATGACCGGCCATTTTGCGCGCCTTCGGTTGCTGGACCCGGATCGGTTTTACGATCTCGACGAATTCACCCGGGAAACGGAGGGCTATCGGGAGGTCGCGCACCTAGTGGAAAAGCTCAAGGATGCTTCAAGCCTTTCCGCCGGTGAGGTGACGGGGTTGGCCCGCATCCTGGCTGAATCCGAAGCGACCGTGCTGGCCAAGCTGGAAGCGATCAGCCAGGGAGATGATGCCTCCAGGGAGGCTTGGCTTGACGCGCTGCTCGACCAGCACGGTACGGGTCGGGTGATGTTCCGGAACACCCGCGCCACGGTGACTGGGTTCCCCAAACGTTTGGCGCGACTGCATCCCCTGGTTGTCCAGGAGGCGAGCCAATTCAAGGTGTTGGCTCAGGAATGGCTGGCGGATTCGGGCGCTGGCGTGAATTTTTCCCCGGACTTCGCGCAAGATCCTCGGATCGATTGGCTCGCTCAGCTCTTGCAAACCTTGGGACAGGGGAAAGTGCTCCTGATCTGCCACACCCAGCGCAAGGCTGAGGCCATCGCGACGGCGCTGAAGCAGCGCATCACGGTGAAGCTGGCGGTGTTTCACGAAGGGTTGTCGCTGGTCCAGCGGGACCGCGGCGCAGCGTGGTTCGCGGATAAAAGCGGAGCATGCCTGCTGATCTGTTCCGAGATCGGCAGCGAAGGCCGCAACTTCCAGTTCTCCCACCACCTGGTCCTGTTCGACCTGCCCCTGGATCCCGCCCTTCTGGAGCAACGCATAGGGCGGCTCGACCGCATCGGCCAGAGTGCTGATATTCAGGTTCACGTGCCCTTCATCCTCGGCAGTCACCAGGAAGTCTTGGCGCGCTGGTATCAGGAAGGGCTGAATGCGTTCGCGGAAAACCTGCCGGGGGGTCGCGAACTCCTGGAACGATTCGACTCCCAGCTCCGCCATCGCGCCCTGCACTGTCAGGAAAACGCGGCGACCTGTGACCTCGAATTGGAGCGGTTGATCAAAGCCGTCCAGGTCGCCCGGAAGGAAGTGGCAGCGCGTCTGGAGCGCGGTCGGGACCGACTGCTGGAATGGAACTCCTTCCGGCCGGAGGTTTCCCAGCGCCTCATCCACGGAATTCTTCGCCAGGACGAGCACCGCGCCCTGGACGAGTTCATGCTAGCGATCCTTGACCATTTCTTCATCGAGGTCGAAGAGCTGGCGCCCCGCACCTACCAGCTGGGCTCGGCGGGAGTGCTGGTGGATGCCTTTCCAGGGCTGACCTCGGAAGGCCTCGCCATCACCTTCGACCGCCAGCGTGCGTTGGCCCGGGAGGACCTGCCGTTTCTGACCTGGGATCACCCCCTGGTGACCGGGGCGCTGGATCTATTGCTGGGCTCGGAGCAAGGGAACTGCAGCTTCGCCCGGTGGCCCGATGCCAAGAGCTCCGGATTGTATCTGGAAGCGGTCTACCTGGTGGAAGGCATCGCCCCCCCGGAGTTCCACCTGGATCGCTTCCTGCCGCCCACTCCCGTAAGGGTGCTGGTGGATCAGCGAGGTCAGGATGTCGGGGATGCGATCCCACATCGATGGCTCACCCACCACCTGAAGGACGGTGAGGGTCAGCCCTGGCTGGAGCGCTCTGAAATCCGCGAGACCCTGCTCCCTCGCCTGATCCAACAAACCCAGGACCTTGCCAACCGCGAGTTGCGGACTATGGTCGCCCAGGCCCGCCAGGACATGAACGCCCGGCTGGACAAGGAAACCTCCCGACTCCGCGAGCTGCAAAAGGTGAACTGCAGCGTCCGCAACGAAGAGATCGAGTTGCTGGTTCGGCAACAGTGCACCCTGGACCAGCGCATCAGCGCGGCCCGCTTGCGCCTGGATGCCGTGCGGTTGATCCACCGCGGTCGATGCGATACTGACCTTTCTTAGGAAGCTGCCCATGGCATCGCTTGGCGTCTGGAATGACTTGAAACTTCTCCGTTGGTTACCGGAGGGCGCCTTTCTCGATGGCGGAGAGCAAGGGGATGTGCTGTTGCCGCTGAACCAGGTTCCGCCTGGGAGTAAACCTGGCCAGACGCTGAAGGTCTTTGTCTACCTGGATGCCGAGGATCGTCCCAGCGCCAGCACCCGTGCGCCCCTCGCGCAGCGGGGCGACGTGGCCAGCCTGAAGATCGTGGCGGTGAACAAGGCGGGTGCCTTCTTGGCCTGGGGCCCCCCCCAGAACCTGTTCCTGCCTTGGAAGGAAGTGAAGCTTGAGCAGAAGCGCCTGATCCGGGAAGGCCAGAGGATCCTGGTGATCCTGTTCATGGATGAAGACGGCCGCATGGCCGCATCCACTCGCCTGGAGGATTTCCTGAGCGATGAGGCCGAGGGCTTCCAGGAAGGGGACAAGGTCGATCTGGTGATCGGCGACAGCACGGATCTGGGCGTCCGCGTGGTCGTCAACCATCGCTACTGGGGCATGGTGCATAACAGCGATATTTTCAGCAAGCTCACCCGCGGCGATACGCGGACGGGCTATATCAAGGCGCTCCGCGCGGATCAGAAGCTGAACATTGCCCTCAGCGCGCCGGGCTACGCCAAGGTCGATGCCATCGCTCAAGGCGTGCTCGACGCATTGAAGCGCGGCGGCGGGTTCCTGCCCATGACGGACAAGAGCAAACCGGAAGAGATCTACGCGTTGTTCGGCATCAGCAAGAAGGTGTTCAAACAAACCCTTGGCGCCCTCTACAAAAGTAGACAAATCGTGCTGGAGGCCGAAGGCATCCGGCTGGTCCCCCCGCAATGAGCGAGGCTGGCTTGGTGAACGCTGGGCTCCCCCTGATTTACCTCGAGGCTTATGGCGCGGCCGTGCAGACACACGTGCGCGAGCTGATCGCACAGAAGCTCTTAGGCAACTATATCCACAGCAGGTACGGGGAGACCCATGAGGTGCGCACTGACAAGGCCTTGCGCCTGGTCGCCGTTGCGTTGAAGAACCGCTTCATGCGCACGACCGCGCCGCTCGACAAGGTCATCTACGACAGCAAGCTGCAAGTGCTGAGCCACGCCCTTGGCACCCACACGACCGTGTCCCGGGTGCAGGGCCACAGGCTCAAATCCAGCCGGGAAATCCGGGTGGCGACGGTATTTCGGGATGCTCCTAGCGACTTTCTGAAGATGATCCTCGTGCACGAATTGGCGCATCTGAAAGAGAGCGAGCACAACAAGGCTTTCTACCAGCTATGCACCCACATGGCACCGAACTACCACCAACTGGAGTTTGATCTGCGGCTTTATCTGACGCTTCTGGACTGCGAGCAAGCGAGAGATCCTGCGCTTGCAGCGCGATAGACGTCCGCAACCGCAGTCTTCTATCTCACGGTTACGGTCCCTGCCGCGGCCCGCGCGTACTGGGCGGGCCAGGGGATCTCGGCGCCGAGTTCCTGCGCCGCGCGCAGGGGCCAGCGGGGATTCCGGAGCAGTTCGCGGCCCAGGAGCACGAGATCGGCCCGGTCGCCGGTGAGGATGCTCTGGGCCTGCGCCGGTTCGGTGATGAGGCCGACGGTGGCAGTCGGAATATTCGCTTCGGTGCGGATGCGCTGGGCGAACGGCACCTGATAGCCGGGCGCCACGGGAATCTTGGCGCGGGGCACCAAGCCACCGCTGGAGACATCCACCAGATCCACTCCGAGTTCGCGCAGTCCCCGGCAAAGTTCCACGGCTTCATCCACATCCCAGCCACCCTCGGCCCAGTCCTTGGCGGAGATCCGCACGAACAGCGGCAGGTGCTCTGGCCACGTCGCGCGCACGGCTTGCGCGACCTCCCGCAGCAGACGCGTGCGGTTCTCAAAGGAGCCGCCGTAGTGGTCCGTGCGGCGGTTGGCGAGGGGTGAGAGGAACTGATGCAGCAGGTAGCCATGGGCCGCGTGCAGCTCGACCACTTTAAATCCCGCGTCCAGCGAGCGTTTAGTGGCCTCGGTGAAGGCGCGAAGGATGGCCGCGATGCCAGCTTCGTCCAGGGCCGCAGGCGTGGCCCAGCCTTCGTCGAAGGCCAGGGCGCTGGGGGCCAGCGGAATCCAGCCGCCTGCGGAAAGGGGAAGGGTGGTCGAAACTCCTCGCCAGGGTGCTTCCGTACCCGCCTTGCGGCCCGCGTGAGCCAGTTGGATGCCCGCTACAGCACCCTGGGAGGCGATGAAGCGAGTGATGCGGGTCAATGGCTCGATCTGGCGATTGTCCCACAACCCGAGATCCTGGGGGCTGATGCGGCCCTCAGGCGATACGGCAGCGGCCTCGGTGAGGACCAGGCCCGCGCCGCCTTGGGCGAGGCCGCCCAGATGGACGAGATGCCAGTCCGTGGCACAGCCTTCCACAGCTGAGTACTGACACATGGGCGAGACCGCGATGCGGTTGGAGAAAGTGATACCGCGAAGGCTGAGAGGGTCGAAGAGTCGTGGCATTGTTCACCTCCTGGCAACCGGTTCACGGTGAAGGAACCGGGTAGTACCCCTACAGTATGGCCTGGAAGGGCCACAGTCTCCGACTTCACTCATGCTCCGAAAAACCTCAAGGCACGATCTTGGTACCCAGTACTTGAAGGAATTTGGCGACCCACTCCGGGTGAGCTGGCCAGGCCGGAGCCGTGACGAGATTGCCGTCCACGTGGGCTTTGTCCGCGGGGATACTGATGAAAGTGCCCCCGGCCTCCGTGACCTCGGGGCCCACAGCTGGGTAAGCGGAGCAACTGCGGCCCTTGAGGACGCCCGCTGCGGCCAAGATCTGCGCGCCATGGCAGATGGCGGCGATCGGTTTGCCAGCCTTGGAAAAGGCCTGGACGAGCTTGATCACCTTGGGATTCAGCCGGAGGTATTCCGGCGCCCGGCCCCCTGGGATGACCAGAGCGTCGTAGTTCTCCACCTTCACGTCGGCAAATGCAGCGTTCAGCGTGAAACGGTGGCCAGGCTTCTCACTGTAAGTCTGGTCGCCCTCGAAATCGTGGATGGCCGTGCGGACGAACTCACCGGTCTTCTTGTCGGGGCAGACTGCGTGGACGGTGTGCCCGACCATGAGCAGGGACTGGAAGGGCACCATCACCTCGTAGTCTTCGACGAAGTCGCCGACCAGCATCAGGATCTTTTTCACGCTCATGGGAGCCTCCAGAAAAGGGGGGTGGAATCTCCGGGCAAACCCATGCCCAGATGAGGAATCAGGCTTCAAGAACATCCACCCATCCAAGGATCGATTCAAGCCTTTTCGTGACCAAACGAAATAAATTTCATGCTGAGCGGCGAAATCAATCCAAGGTGAATAGATGCGGCTGTAGAGCTTTTCTGCAGCCCCCTCTGGACCGCGAAGGATCCGCTCTCATGCGAGAAGAAATCTTCATTGCCCAGCAAGACGTTCCGCGGTCACGGAGCGAGGTTTTCGCCTTCTTCAGCAACCCCGCCAATCTGGAATGCCTCACGCCGCCCTGGTTGCACTTCCACATCCTCACACCCGAGCCCTTGCCCCGCGGTGAAGGGGCCCTCTTCGAATACCGCCTGCGGGTCCGAGGTCTGCCTCTGCGCTGGCGAACGCTCATCGAAGAGTGGCGAGAAGGCGAGCGTTTCGTGGACCGCCAGGTTCGGGGACCCTATGCCCTCTGGCACCACACCCACCTTTTCGAGATTCTCCCCGACGGCGGTACCCGCATCACGGACCGGGTTCGCTACCGCGCTCCCTTTGGTTTATTTGGTCGTCTCGCCACCCTCCTCTACCTCCAGAGGGACATTGGGAGAGTCTTCGAGTTCCGCAGAAAAGTGATCGAAGAATTGTTTGGGCAGCCCTGATTGCTGGTCCACCGCCTACCTGATCAAGTTGTTTTGCCACGGTGGCTTCAGGGCTACGATCCTGAGGAAGCGGCGAGGATAGGCTGATGCCTGCATCACTGGAGCTCCTGATGACGAACCCACTTCTGGCCTTAGTGCTCCTGTTGGGGGTGCTGTCGGTCTTGCTCCTGATCTTGCTGCTGCGCAGGGCTGGAGGTATTGACTTGGGTCTGCTGTCCCAACTGTTCGAGAAGGTTCAGGAAAGGACCGAGCGAGCCGTCCGGGAGGAATTCTCGCGCAGCCGGGAGGAATCCAACTGGGCGGCTCAACGCTCACGGGAGGAGATCGGGTCCACGTTGAAAGGGGTCGGAGACACGCTGCATCAGCAGCTCACCTCCCTGATGCAGACGAACGATCAGAAGCTCGAGGGCGTCAGGGTGTCGGTGGAAATAAGGCTGAAGGCCCTCCAGGAGGACAACGCCAAGCAGCTCGACCAGATGCGGGCCACCGTGGATGAGAAGCTGCAGGGCACCTTGGAGAAACGCCTGGGTGAATCCTTCAAGCTGGTCAGCGAGCGCTTGGAACAGGTCTACAAGGGGCTGGGCGAAATGCAGACACTGGCCACGGGCGTGGGGGACTTGAAGAAGATGCTTACGAATGTGAAGACCCGGGGCACTTGGGGCGAGGTCCAGCTCAGCCAGTTGCTCGAGCAGGTCCTCACCCCGGAACAGTATGCCGCCAACGTGGCTACCAAAGGAGGCAACGAGCGGGTGGAGTTCGCCATCAGGCTTCCCGGGCGTGGCGAAGACAGGGACGATGTGGTTTGGCTGCCCATTGATGCGAAGTTCCCCGTGGAGGACTACCAGCGAATGGTGGAAGCCCAGGAGCGAGGCGATCCCGAAGCCGCTGAGGGGGCGGCCAGACAACTGGATGCCCGGATCAGGCAGTGCGCCAAGGACATCAGCGACAAATACCTTGACCCTCCGCATACGACGGATTTCGGGATCCTGTTCCTCCCCACTGAGGGTCTGTTCGCCGAAGTCATCCGCCGCACGGGGCTCCCGGACCAGATCCAGAGAGATTTTCGCGTGGTGATCGCCGGTCCGACGACGCTCTGGTCGATCCTGAACAGCCTACAGATGGGCTTCCGCACCCTGACCATCCAGAAACGCTCCGGTGAGGTTTGGAACCTCCTGGCGGCCGTGAAGACGGAGTGGACCAAGTATGGAGAGGTCCTGGACAAGGTTCAGAAACAGCTGCATCTGGCTACCGACACCCTGGAAAGGGCACAGGTCCGTACCCGCGCCATCGGGCGCAAACTCAAGGGCGTGCAGGAGCTTCCCCTGGATCAGGCCAATGCCCTGCTGGCCTTGGAGAAGGGCGACGAGAAAGCGGAAGTTGAACTGGAGAATGGCTGAGGGCGTGGGTCCAGTCGGTTTCAATCCCCCTCGAATTCACACAGGGCGAATACTTTGTGCCCGCGCTCCTCGAGACGCTTGCGACCGCCCAGATCGGGAAGATCGATGACGAAACAACACTCCACGATCTGGCCCCCCATGCTCTCGATGAGCGTGCATGCGGCCTGGGCCGTGCCGCCAGTGGCGATCAGATCGTCCACGAGCAGGATTCGGTCCCCCTTCGAGATGGCGTCCAGATGGATCTCGACTCGATCCGTTCCATATTCCAATTCATAGTCATGACCTACGGTTTCTGCCGGGAGTTTGCCCTTCTTGCGGACCGGGACGAAGCCGACTCCTAGCAGGTAGGCCAGGACGGAGCCAAAGATGAAGCCGCGGGCCTCGATCCCCACGACGTTGTCGATTTTCTGTCCCTGGTAGCGCTCAATGAACGCATCAATGGTCTTGCGGAAACCTATGGGGTCCTTCAGCAGAGTCGTGATATCCCGGAACATCACGCCGGGTTTCGGATAGTTGGCGATCGTACGGATTCGTGACTTGATGGGCATGGCTATGCTCTGGATAAAGTGGACAAGGGTTCAGCAGGCTTCCGGCGGCTGAGCCCAGACGCAAGAGGATCCAGGATGGCGCCGGATGGGGATCGCAGCAAGCCCCGTTCAAGGGGCGAGGTGCTAGGCCGTTGTGGCGAAACAACTGGTTCATGCCGGGGGTGGACCGTCCCAAGGGCGAAACAAAATATCCAGTACTGCATAGATTATTTTGCGTGGACCCGCAACCAGGGTCCGCGCTGCGGGTGGCGCCCCTTATGGTATGGTTCTCCGTCCACGCGAGGAGCCGCCATGATCGCCGAAATCACGCCTATCGCCCAACTCTACGCCATGGCTGACAAGATCCTCGGTCAGGTCGTGGGAGATTTCACGGAAGCGGACTGGCAGGTGCGCGATGCGGCCGGTCACACGCCCCGCTGGATCATGGGGCACCTGGCCGCTTCCCGGCTCAGGCTGGTGGAACTGATGGGGATGGAGCCCATTCCGGTCGCATGGATGGCGGTCTTCGGGCGCGGTACTTCGGCCGCCGATGTGCCAGAACACCTCGATCTGCGCAGCGTGGTGCAGGCCTTCCATGACGCGCACCGACGGATGGCTGCGCACTGGGAGAAGCTGGCACCGGAACAACTCGCCAAGCCACTAGGAAGGACCTTGCCGGATGGGTCGGACAGCATCGGCGGTGCAATTCGTTTCCTGGCCTGGCACGAGGCCTACCACCTGGGGCAGCTGGGAATGCTGCGCCGCCTGGCCGGCAAACCAGGGCTCGCCTAAGCTCGAGGCCCTAGCCATAGGCCAGCAGAGCTTCCCGCTCAGCCAACCAGGAATGCTCGTCGAGCCGCGCCAGGTTCTCCAGGTCCCCTGGGGTGGCCGAGGGGTCGTCGACCCACGCTCGCAGCAATTCGCTCCCATTGATCAGATCGATGGCCAGGCGATTGCTTTCATACTCGTACGGGAAATCCCGCCACAACGGATAGTCCGGACGCAGCGCGCGGATGGCCTTGAGAGCCAAGGCCATAAGCCGCCAAGGTTGGAATGCGTCGTGTTGATAGGCCCCAGCCTCCACATGGATCTGCATACCGGCACAGAGCTTCCCGGCGTGTTTGTGGAAGGTCGGCTCGAACCAGCAAGGTCGCAAACGACAACCCTGCATCCATTCTGGGGCAAGGGATTGCATTCGTGCGAGCAGCGCCCGGGGCTCCAAATCCGGGGCGCCGAAGAGTTCCAGGGAGCGCGTCGTGCCGCGGCCTTCGCTGAGGGTCGTGCCCTCCAGCAGTACGGTGCCGGGATAGCAGCGGGCCATCCATGGATTGGGCGCATTGGGGCTGGGATTCACCCAGACGCGCTCGCCCAAGGGCCAGCCGTAGCCCGGACCCTTCGTGGGTTCCCAGCCCTCCAGGGTCACCACCTGGAAATCCACATCCAGGCGCAGGGTGCGCACGAACCAGCTGGCCAGCTCCCCCAGGGTCAGGCCGTGGCGCATAGGCAGAGCTCCAGAGCCCACGAAGCTCTCCCAGCCTGGACGCAGGAGCAGGCCTTCCACAGGCCGCCCCACTGGATTGGGCCGGTCGAGGACCCACACGCTCTTGCCATGGGCCGCAGCGGCTTCCAGGACGTAGCGGAGCGTGGTGACGAAGGTGTAGATGCGGCAGCCCAGATCCTGCAGATCCACCAGCAATACATCGAAGGTATCCAGCATGGCGGGGGTGGGACGGCGGACCTCGCCGTAGAGGCTGAACACGGGGATGTGGTGGAGAGGGTCCTCGAAATTCGGCGATTCCACCATGTTGTCCTGCTTATCGCCCCGCAAGCCATGCTGGGGCCCGAAGGCGGCGCAAATCCGGAGATCGTTCAGGGCCGCGAGGGCATCGAGGGCGTGCTCAAGCTTGCGGGTCACCGAGGCAGGGTGGGCAAGGAGGGCGATGCGCTGCCCTTGCAAGGGCTTACGCAGCCCAGGGTCGTCCAGAAGGCGGTCCAGCCCGGTCTTCATGGCGTCAGTCCTCCTCAGGCATGGGGGCAAGTTCCAGGGTGAAGGCGACCGACTGATGGAAATCCGGCTGCCCCTCGGGATGCCGGATGGCCCAGTAGGAAAGGCGGCCATCCTTCTGCTCGATGACGGCGGCAAGCCCAAGTTTAAGGTGTTGCCCAGGGCTCAAGATGCCCGTCCGCTCCAGTCCAAGGAGGGCGTGCACCTCCAATCGCTTTGGCTGGCGGTGGACCACCATCCGCAGATCTAATGATGGGGCGGGAAGCCCTCCTTCGCGGTAGCGACGGAACGAATAGGTTGCCCAGGCGGTGGACGGGGAGAGGTTCACCTCGTGATAGCTCTCATCGCCTGCATGGGCAACAAAGGCTTCAAAACACGTGTGTTTCCAGAGTTCGTCGGTTCGCACCGAGCTGCTGGGGGGTGGAAGCAGCAGTTGCTCCAGATCTCCCAGGAGCGTGAATCCCAGCGCAAGAGTCCCAGCATCCAGGAACGTGGCCCGAGCCTGGAGGTTCCGAACAAATGGGCAAGCCTGATCGGGGTGACAGCGGAGTTCAGCCAGCACCTGAGATTCAGTGTTTCCGGGTTGCGGAAGGGCGCACACACAATCTCCGGCAGGGAAAGGGCGGATGGATGGCATAAGAATCTTCAGGCGATTCAAGGGTATTCTGCGCTGCTCGGCTCCATCATGGCTGATCTGAGCTCCTTCCAGGTAGGCTCGCGGAGACGCCTCTGCGGACTTCGATCCTCGCCATAACTGAAAAAAACTCCGAACCACTCAGGGAACGCCAGGGATACCTCCAAGATGGAAGGATTCTCTTGTTTTAAACAGGGATTGCATGGGTTGGTTTCGGATTGTTTTCCCGGGTGCTCCCGGACCGTCCAGAATTCGCTATCGGCATGCTGGCGGTCCTCCTTTGGGGGCACTGCGGCGACTACAGGTTTGCGCCGCTATTTGGAGAATGCGAGGTTCACTGTTGGGTAAAGCTGGTTGGAATTGAGTTTCGGATACCGTTTTTTCAAGGGACAGGTGGTCCTGAACCCCGGAACGAGGTTCGTCCATTTCGGCTTCCTCGTTGTATAGTTTGGCCAGAACACATGGGTTCCGGGCCTCTCATTTGCTGGAATCCCTGAAGCGCACCAGGGAGCCGGCATGATTCAGGACCCCGAACAATGGAACCGCGATCGCGAGGAACTGGACGCGTGGAAGGATGTCTCGATCACCGACCTGGTCGTGCACATCATGAAGCGGTACCACCGCGAGACGCGTTTCGGGATGGCCGAACTGGAAGGCTACGCGGAAGAGGCAGCCTTGCTGGAGGGGCATCGTTTCCCCCTTTTCCTCCAGATCCGGGATGAAGTGGATCTGTTCTGCACGGAAATGCGAGGCCATCTGAAGATGGAGGAAGTGACGCTTTTCCCGGCCATCCTGGCCAAGGAACAGGGACGGGAGGTTCAGGTCGAAGCGGAGCTCATGGATCCCCTGGAACTCCTCGAGGACGAGCACACGGCCGCCGCCGGACTTTTGAAGCGCATTTGGCACCTGACCCAGGGATTCAAGGCTCCTGAGGGGGCGCCGCAGATTCAGAAGGAGCTCTATAAGGCCTGTCAGACCCTGGCCGAGAGCCTAGTCCGGCATGTCTACCTGGAAAATGACATTCTTTTCAAGAAGATCGGCTAGGGTGGTCGAATCCCGGAACTTCAGATGTTTCTGAAATCAGCCGAAAGAGCAGGCAGAGGCCTTGATGGATACTAGTCCCCCTTACACCCGCCGCGCGGACTTTGGCGCCCGAGTTCTGGTCGTCGATGACGACGCGATCGCGCGCAGGAGCTTGCGAGCGATGCTGGAGCGGGGCCACTACCTCGTGGAAACGGCAGGGAGTGGTGCCGAGGCCCTAGTGATACTCCCGACCTATCGCCCGGAGTTGGTGCTGCTGGATATTCTCATGCCGGGCATGGACGGTCTCGAGGCCTGTCGGCAAATCCGCGCCACCCCCGGGGGCGAACTCCTGCCGATCATCTTCCTGACCGCGGACGAACGGGCGGAAACCCATGCGGATGCCTTCCGGGCCAAGGGGGACGATTTTCTTCGCAAGCCCGTCTTTCCCACGGAGTTGATCGTCCGGATCCGCAGCCTCATGCGCCTGAAGCGACTCCAGGCCGAAATCCAGGCGGAGCGGGATGCCCTGATCGATTCCCAAAAACAGAGGGAACAACTCTTCGAATTCATCGTGCATGATCTGAAAAACCCCCTGGCCACCATCCAGCTCGGGATGGATCTGCTCAGCGACCGTTCCGACAACGCGCCTTCTTTGCAGCATCAGTTGCTCCGGATCCGGGAGACCGCGCAGAGCATGGGCCGGATGGTCCAGAACATTCTGGATATCGGCCGTGCCGAGCAGATGGGACTGGAAGTGCGGCGGACGCGGCTGCTGCTGCGCGATTGGATTCCGAGCCTGCTTCATGAAGTGGAGTATCGAGCTCAGCGCATGAACCAGAAAATGGCCTGGGAATGTCCCCCTGAGCTGGAGATCGACGCGGATCAGGATCTGCTGCGCCGCGTCCTTTTGAACCTACTGGACAACGCGCTGAAATATTCCCCCTCGGGAAGCCAGACACTCCTCGAAGCGGGCTCAGCCGATGGCGGGGTTTTCTTCCGGGTGAGCGATCAGGGGCAAGGGATACCTGAGCATATGCGCGAGGTGATCTTCGATAAGTTCATCCGTCTGGAGGACGAAGGAGCCAAGACCCGATCCAGCTCAGGCCTCGGCCTGACCTTCTGCCAGGTGGTGACCGAGGCCCATGGAGGGCGCATCTGGGTCGAGGAGAATCAACCCAAGGGAAGCGTATTCATCGTGGAGATTCCCCGTTTCAACCAGCCAGCAACGGGAGTTTTCCCATAGTCTTGAGGCCGGTTGATTACACGCCATCCTTGATCAGCAGTTCGTTGATCCGCCGCACGAAGTCGCTAGGATCGGCGAGCCGTGAGCCTTCGGTGAGGACAGCCTGGTCATAGAGCAGTCGTCCGTGGGTCTCGATGCGGGGATCGGCGGGATTGCCGGCGTGGATCATGAGCAGACTCTGGACCGCGGGATGTTCGGGGTTCAGTTCCAGGATCCTGGGGCTGGGACCGCCTTCGGCCTTCCCTAGTTTCTGCATGAGGCGCTCCAGGTGGGCCCCCATGGCGCCCTCGTCGGGCACCAGGCAGGCGGCACTTTCCTTCAAGCGCTTCGAGAGGCGCACTTCCTTCAAACCCCCGAGCATTTCCGCGAGCAGCGTCAGCAAAGGTTTGAAGGTCTCTGTGGCCTCCTCCACCTTCTTCTGATCCTCCGCAGGCAGCTCCGGGGCATTCCGGTCGGCAGCCTTCAGGGGCTTCCCTTGGTACTCGGGCAGCATGGGGAACACAAACTCATCGATGGGCTCAGTCAACAGCAGCACGTCCCAGCCCCGGTGGCGGAAGGCCTCCAGGGATGGCGCATGCTCCAGGGTCGTGCGATCCTCGCCGGTCATGAAGTAGATGTCGGTCTGGTCCGTGGGCATGGCCGCCACGTATTGGGCCAGGGAAAGCTGCTTGCCCTTCTCGGTCCTGAGGCTCTCGAACAGCAAGAGATTGGCGATGGCTTCCCGGTTGGCCAAGTCACGACCCAGGCCCTCCTTCAGGATGCCGCCCAGTTCCTGAAACACGCTCACGTAGGCCTCGTAGTCCGAGGTCTTCATTTCCTCCAGGGCCTGGAAGATGTTTTTGACCAGGCTCTTCTGGATCTTCTCCAGCATGGGGTTGTGCTGCAGCATTTCCCGGGAGACGTTGAGGGGGAGATCCGAACAATCCACCACGCCCTTCACGAAGCGGAGGTAGGCGGGCAGCAGCTGCTCGCAGTGGTCCGTGATCTGCACCCGGTTGATGTAGAGCTTCGGTCCCACTTTGGTTTCCCCGAACTGCAGATCAAAGCTCTTGCGCTTGGGAATGTAGAGGAGGGCTTTGAACTCGAGGGCGCCTTCAGCGGCATAGTGGATCACCTTGGCGGGATCTTCGAAATCCCCGGAGATCTGGTGATAGAAGGCGGTGTGTTCTTCGGGCGTCACGTCGCTCTTGCTGCGCAGCCAGAGGGCTTTGCGGGAGTTCAGGGTCTTTTCGGTGAGGGTCTTTTCATCCTTCTCACCCTGCTTCTCAACGTCCATGACGATGGGATGTTCGATGAAGTCCGAGAACTGCTTCACCACAGCCCCTAGGCGCCATTCCTGGAGGAACTCATGCTCCTCTTCCTTCAGGTGCAGGGTCACGTCCGTACCGCGGCTCTCCTTCGCCACGGTCTCCAGGGTGAACTCGCCCAGGCCATCGGAAATCCAGCGCACAGCTTGGGCTTCTCCGGCGGCGCGGGACACCACGGTGACCTTGTCGGCCACCATGAAGGCGGAGTAGAAGCCCACGCCGAACTGCCCAATGAGCTCAGGGCGGGCGGCGGTTTCCGTCTGTTTGAGGGTGTCCAGGAACTCCCGCGTGCCGGATCGGGCGATGGTGCCCAGGTTGTCGATGATGGCGTCGTGGGACATGCCCACGCCGTTATCGGAGACGGTCAACGTGCCCGCGGCCAGGTCTGCGGTCAGCTTGATCTTCCAGTCCCGGTTACCCTCCAGGAGGACCTCGTTCTGCAGCGAGTTGAAGCGGATCTTGTCGATGGCATCGCTGGCATTGCTGATCAGCTCCCGCAGGAAGATTTCCTTATGCGAGTAAAGCGAGTGGGTGATGATGTTCAGGATTTGGCGCAGTTCGCTCTTGAATTCGCGCTTCTCGACAGTGGCTTCGGTCATGTGGCTGCTCTCCATCCAAAGAGCCAGGATATCGCTCCTCGCCGCGACTAGCCCGAGGTCTTGACGGCAGGTTTCGAACTTGATATTGCTTAGTTGCGCATTGAAGCAATTGAAAGCCCCCCCCCTGGAACTTCGAATCGGCTACTTCCCGGTCCTCGACGCGGCCCTGGTGCTGCGCCAGGCCTTTGATTGCGTCCGTTTCCAGCCCTACAACCCAGTGATGGAAGCCATCACCGGACGCTTCACGGCCAGCGAGAGGATCCAGGTCGAGGAGGTAGGTGAGGCCACCCGGGGGTGGCTCTGGGTGATCGAAGCCCTCTTGGATCCTCAGGCCGCAGGACTGCTCGGGACGGAGGAGGGCTTGCTGCGGATCGAGCATGAGTCCTTGTCTGGTCCGGATGGAGGTCCGCGGATCCCGGAAGCGGTCCTCGAGACGGCTCGGCTGCTGCTGGCGCGCATGCTTCGGACCGGGATCGCCCCGGAAGCTGCGCGCCGGGCCCGCCAACTATTGGATGCGACCACCGCCATCAGCCGGGGGATCCAGACTTCGGGGGTCTGGGAGTACCTTCTGGGGCTCTCGGACCGACTGTATCGGGAGAAACCCGGGGAGTTCATCTTCCGGATCAAACCCGAGCTGCGGGTCCGGGAGGAGGAAGTGACGCGCATCATCGTGATGCCTTCCCTGGTGGTCACTCGGCGAATGAGTTTCTGGAAGAGCGGGTCGACGCTGCTCTTCTTTGTCTCCACCGCCTCACCCGCCCCCGTGGACGATCCTCCCGACGGCCTGCTCCTCTCGGCGTTGGCCGTGGGGGATCGAACCCGGCTACGCATGCTCCGTCACCTCGCGGAGCAACCCGCCACCAACCTGGAGATGGCTGAGTTCCTGGGCGTGAATCCCTCCACCGCCTCGCGTCATTTCAAGCTTTTCAAGGATGCGGGTTTTGTGGAGATGCGCGCTGGAGAGGGCGGCCGGACCGAGTATGAACTAGCGCCGGAGGCCGTCGCGACAGCCCTCGAGGCCATCGTCGCTTTCATCCAAGGAGGTGCGCAATGATCCGCAGGCTGGAGGAACTGTCCGCCAATGCTTGGCCTGGCCTGAGATCCGTCCTGGTCGACGGCTGGATCATTCGCTTTGCGGAAGGGTACTCCCGCCGCGCCAACTGCGTCCTGCCGCTGTACCCCGGCACGGAATCCCTGGCCGAAAAGATCGCCCAGTGCGAGGCTTTGGCCTTCTCCCGGGGGGCCGAACCTATCTTCAAACTCACCTCCGCGGCCCTCCCTGAGGAGCTCGACGCTGAGCTGGAGCGACGCGGCTACGTTTACGAGGCGGACACCTCCGTGCTGGTGTTGGAGAAACTCCAGTCAAAGGAAGTCGTGCTTCCCGACGATCTCCGGATCCGGGTGACCGAGAGCCTCGACAACCCGTGGTTTGCCTTCTACTCAGCCACTGGCGGGCTCAACGAACGGCAGGCCGCCGCCGCCCAAGCCATCATGGATCACATCGTGCCCCCGCGCCGGTTCGTACTCCTCGAGGGTGAGGACGGTCCAGTGGCTTGTGCCCTGACTGTCGTGGAGGATGGCTGGGCGGGAGTCTTCGATGTGGCCGTGCGACAAGATCTGCGTGGCCGGGGGCTGGGTCGCCGGATCATGGCGAGCACCCTCGCCGAGGCCGCCACCGCGGGCGCGCACCGCTCCTACCTCCAGGTCTTCCGGGGCAATCGGCCGGCCGAAGAGCTCTACCGCCAGCTTGGCTACACCCCGGCGTATCCCTACTGGTACCGCGTTAAGAAGGCACTGTCATGATTCGTGGCATCGCCCGGTTTCTTCTCGGCGGATACCGCGATCTTCCTCGGTCGATCTGGGCGATCTTTCTCATCCAGGTCATCCTCCGGGGTGGGGATTTCGTCTTCCCCTTCCTCACGCTGCTCCTCACCCGGCGACTCGGACTCAGCGGCGTCGCGGCAGGCGTATGGATCATGACCAACGTGGCCAGCGGGCTGTTGGGCACGTTGGCGGCGGGAAAAGTGAGTGATCATCTGGGCCGGAAGCATGTCCTGGCCGCCTGCATCGTGGGGACGGGCCTGCTCACGGGCTTCTGCGGCTTCCTACCCCCCACCATGCTCATCCCGCGCGTCCTGGTGGTCGCTGCCTTCTTCCAGGGCTCCATGAAGCCCATCATCGCCGCGATCATCATGGACCTCTGCCCCCAGGATTCGCGCAAAGAGGCCTTCTCCCTCAGCTATCTGGGCATCAACCTTGGCGTCGCCATCGGTCCCATGTTCGCGGGCTTCCTCTTTGAGAACCACCTGACCTGGGTGTTCTTCGGCAACAGCTTCGCCCTGCTGATTGCCCTCGTCCTGCTGCTCAGACTGATTCCGGACACCCGGACGGATCCTTCCGCACCGGATGCTGGCCCCGAGCGCGCCGTGGGCGGGAGCGCCTTCAAGGCTTTTCTGGAGCGTCCCCTGCTCGTGACCTTCTGCATCATCTCCCTGTTCGTGAGCTTCGCCTACGGTCAGACCAGCTTCGGACTCACCCTCTACACCTCAGAGGTCTTCGGTGCGCGCGGCGCGGCGAACTTCGGCTTCCTGATGTCCTTCAATGCCCTGGTCGTGCTGAGTTCCACGGCCGTTCTCACGAGGCTGACCCATCGCCTTTCCGGACCCCTGACCATGAGCCTCGGGGCGGGACTCTATGCCGTGGGGTTCGTGATGATGGCTTTCCGCCTCGGTCGGGTGCTCCTGGCCACCTCGACCCTCATCTGGACTCTTGGTGAGGTGCTCCTCGCCACCAACACCGGTGCCTACCTGGCGAGCCACACGCCGCGGAATTTCCGGGGGCGGTTCCAGTCCATCCGGGAATTCATGGCCAGCGTGGGCCGTCTGCTTTCTCCGGTTGTTTTCGGCGCCATCATCACCCACGCGGGCATCCATGTGTCTTGGCTGGTCACGGCCCTGGTGGCCCTGGGCTGCGTCGCGGGCTACGCCTTGCTGCACCGTTGGGATAATCAAGTCGTGGCGCCGGGGCTCCAGGGAGAGCTGCCATGAGCCTGGACCTTCGCAAGCAGGACTCCCTACCGCAGGGTCAGGAAACCTGCTCCGGTGAGGCAGTCAGCGGCGCTAGAGATTCTGTTCAATCCCTGTGAACCGACAATCGCTCGAGTAGGTTCTTCGTCAAGTCCTCCGACAGTTCAAGAACATCGTTCAGTTCATTGGGCAGGATGGCGTCCACATGGATGCCGCAGGCGACACAGACCACAGCACCCATGTGCGCGGCCACCCGGGCGGCGAGGCTGCTGGCCAGGTCACTCTCCCTGTGCCCGGGGCAGGCGAGCACGGCGGTGGTGGCGCTGCTCTTTTCTGTGGCGTTCGGCTGGCTCAAGGCCACAGCCCCGATGTGTTCCTGGTCACCCCCGGACAGGGTCAGGCAGAGATCCTCACCCATCCGAATGCAGCAGAGGCGCAGCTTGATGCGTCCCCGCTCCGCGAATAGTTCGATCAGTGGCGTCTGCATCAGCTTCCTTGCAATCACTAAGCGTCAGTTCCCATTCGGCTCACCCATCCGCAGGATAATCGCCCCGCCACAATGATATCGCCCCGTCAACAAATCAGGTCGCCAACTGGCCCTGAACCTCCTTGACCAGGTCCGATACGAAGCTCTTGGCATCCCCGAACAGCATCAGAGTGCGATCCAGATAGTAGAGTTCGTTGTCGATGCCCGCGAACCCGGGATTCATGCTGCGCTTGATGACCAGCACGGTGCGGGCCCTGTCCGTATTGATGATGGGCATGCCATAGATGGGGCTGGCTTGGTCATGTCGGGCTGCCGGATTAGTCACATCGTTGGCGCCAATGACCAGGGCCACGTCCGTCTGGGGCAGTTCGGAATTGGCGTCCTCCATTTCCAGCAAGGCATCGTAGGGAATGTTGGCCTCGGCCAGGAGCACGTTCATGTGTCCCGGCATGCGTCCCGCCACGGGGTGGATGGCGAATTTGACGCTGATTCCATTCTTTGTGAGCAGGTCGAAAAGTTCCCGCACCTTGTGCTGGGCCTGGGCCACGGCCATGCCATAGCCGGGGACGATCATCACGGAGCTCGCATTCAGGAGCAGGCTGGCGGCTTCCTCCGCGGTGGCGCTCCGGTGGCTCTTCTGCTGGGTTTCCGCAAGAACAACTTGGGCTTGGCCGAAGGCGCCGAAGAGGACATTCGAAAAGGACCGGTTCATGGCCTTGCACATGATGATCGACAGGATCAGCCCGGAGCTCCCATCCAGTGCGCCCGCGATGATCAGGAGCTTGTTGTTGAGCACGAAGCCCATGGCCGAGGCCGCCAGTCCCGCATAGGCGTTGAGCAGGGAGATCACCGTGGGCATGTCGGCGCCCCCGATGGGGATGATCAGGAGCACCCCGAAGACCAGGGCGAGGGCGCCCATGAAGAGGAACAGAATGAGGCTCCCCGGATGGACGATCAGGTAGATGGCCGTTCCGATGGCCAAGACCAGGATGCCGACGTTGACGAAGTTCTGCCCTTTGTACGTGATGGGACGCTGGGGCAGGATCTCCTGGAGCTTGCCGAAGGCCATCAGGCTCGCCGTGAAGGTGAGGAACCCCAGGACCACCTCGATGGCCAGGGCGCCCATGGTGAAGCTGCTCAGGTGCGTGTTAAGGACGTATTCGGCGGTGCCGACCAGCGCCGCCGCAAGGGCGCCGAAGGCATGGGAGAGGGCGGTCCGCTGGGGTACGGCGGTCATGGGCATCATGGCCATGGGCACGCCGATGACCGTGCCGATCACGAAGGCCGTGGCGATCCACCTGTAGCTCTCGATCTCGGGACGCAGCAGGGTGCCACCTACCGCCAGCGCCATGCCAAGGACGCCGGTGATGACGCCCCGGCGAGCCGTGGGCACGGCGCTGAGCCACTTGAGGGCCAGGACGAAACAGGCGGCGGAAAAGATGTAGGCGACTTCGATCCAGGTGCCGAGGCTCATCGCTTCACCGGCTTACCCTTCTTGAACATCGACAGCATGCGATAGGTGATCAGGTAGCCGCTGACGATGTTGATCATGGAGGCAGTGACGGCGAGGGTGCCCAGCACGGTGGTGAGCGTGGTCTTCTGCTCGCCCGCGATGACGATGGAGCCCACCACGGCGATGGCGGAGATGGCGTTGGTGAGGGACATCAGCGGCGTATGCAGCATCGGCGAGACCCGCCGGATGATCTCCAGTCCCAGGAAGGTCGCCAGCACGAATACATAGAGGTAGGTGAGTAGCAGGTCGAGGTTCATGCGGTGAATCCTTCCAGAGCCTTTGCGGTGGGCGCGTGGAGCACCTGCCCGGCATGGGTGATGGTGGCTGCCTTCAGGATCTCGTCCGTCAGGTCCAGCTGGAAGACACTGTCCTTCCAGAAGGCCAGAACGAAGGCTGCGAGATTCCGGGAGTAGAGCAGACTCCCGTGGAAGGGCATCTCCGAAGGCAGGTTGAGGGGGCCGAAAATCTTGATGCCATTGTGTTCCACGGTCTCGCCAGGACGTGTCAGTTCGCAGTTCCCGCCGCCCACGGCCGCCAGGTCCACGATGACCGATCCCGGTTTCATTCGCTCCACCATCTCCGCACTGATGAGTCGGGGAGCCTTCACGCCGCCGATGAGGGCCGTGGTGATCACGACGTCGGAACTGCCGCAGTGCTGGGCGATGAGCTCGGACTGCTGCCGGTAGAACTGCTCGGAAAGTTCCTTGGCGTAGCCCCCTGCGTCCTGGGACTGCTCGTTCGTGGCGACGCCCACGTACTTGGCCCCAAGGCTTTCGATCTCAGTCTGCACCGCCGGTCGCGTATCGGTGGCTTCCACCACCGCGCCCAGGCGACGGGCAGTGGCGATGGCTTGCAAGCCTGCAACCCCAGCGCCGATCACGAAGACCTTGGCTGGAAGCACGGTGCCCGCCGCGGTCATGAACATGGGGAAGTATTTGGGCAGTGCATTGGCCGCCAGAAGGACAGCCTTGTAGCCGGCGATGGAGGCCATGGAGGAAAGGATGTCCATCGTCTGAGCCCGGGTGATGCGTGGAATGGCGTCCATGGAGAAGGCCGTCACCTTGCGCGCCGCCAGCCTGGTCACGGCGTCGAGGTTGCGCGTGGGCAGCAGGGTGGTCAGGAGCATGGACCCAGGCCGCATCAGATCGGCCTCGTGGAGGCCTAGGTGCGGATTCATTTCGGGGGCATTGACCTTCAGGATCAGGTCCGCCTCCGAAAACAGGGCCTTGCTATCCTGCTCGAGGGTGGCCCCTGCTTCCTGGTAAGCCTCGTCGGCGAAGAAGGAGGCGAGCCCTGCGTTCCGCTCCACGGTCACGGCAATGCCCGCCTTGACCAGTTTCTTCACGGATTCGGGGACAAGCGCCACCCGCCGTTCATCCGCCCGGAGCTCACGCGGAACTGCCAGTTTCATAGCGACTCCCAGCATTGTCCTGAAAGGACTCCCAGCATTGTTCTGAAAGGTAGTGAAGCTCCGGCATGGTACCTGGAATCCCGGTTTCGTAAGGTTGGATGCCCCGGAGCGGAAAACGTCTTGAATCTTCCATGTTTGGACGCTTCATCACGCCCCGACGAGGCATCCAATGGCCCGAATGACGAGCAGGGGGAACCGTGGATTTCACACTCCCAGATCACGTGGAGGCCCTTCGGGCTGAGGTGAGGAGGTTTGCGGAGCGGGAGATCCGGCCTCAGGTCATGATTTGGGACGAGACCCGAACCTTTCCCATGGCGATCTTGAAAAAACTCGGGGAGATGGGGATGCTTGGGATCATCTTCCCGGAGGAATACGGTGGCGCCGGGATGGGCTACCTCGAGTACGCCGTGGTGGTGGAGGAACTCTCCCGGGTGGACGGCAGCATCGGTCTTAGCGTTGCGGCCCACAACAGCCTTTGTGGCAACCATCTCTACACCATGGGCAATGAAGCCCAACGGCGGCAGTACCTCGTGCCCCTGGCCAGCGGCCAGATGCTGGGGGCCTGGGGACTGACCGAGCCCGGGGCTGGCAGCGATGCCGGGGCCCTGCAAACGCATGCGCAGAAGGAAGGCTCTCATTGGGTCCTGAATGGCACCAAGAACTTCATCACCCACGGCGCGGTGGCGGAAATTTTCGTGGTGATGGCCCGCACCCGGCCAGCCCGGTCCGGCAAGGGAGGGTCTGACGGCATCAGTGCCTTCGTCCTGGAGAAGGGCATGAACGGGTTCCGGGCGGGCAAGCAGGAAAACAAGCTGGGCATGCGGGCCAGCGATACCTCTGAGCTGATCCTGGAGGATGTGAAGGTGCCGGAAGCGAACCTCCTGGGCGAAGAGGGCGTGGGCTTCCACCAGGCCATGAAGACCCTGGACGGGGGCCGCATCAGCATCGGGGCCCTGGCCCTGGGCATGGCGCAGGGGGCCTTCGAGGCGAGCGTGCGCTACGCCAAGAGCCGCCATGCCTTCGGCAAAGCCCTCGCCGAGCACCAGGCCATCCTGTTCAAGCTGGCGGATATGCAGGTGATGGTGGAAGCCGCGCGGCTGCTCATTTACAAGGCCGCGGATCTGAAGGACCGGGGGCTGCCCTACGGCAAGGCCGCCAGCATCGCCAAGCTCTACAGCTCCGAGATCGCCTGTAGAGTGGCTGACGAAGCCGTGCAGATCCACGGAGGCTATGGCTACAGCAAGGACTTCCCGGTGGAAAAGTACTATCGCGATGTGAAGCTCTGCACCATCGGTGAGGGCACCAGCGAGGTCCAGCGCATGGTGATCGGACAGTACCTGCTGGACGAATTCTGAAACCGGAGATTCCCCGTGACCCTCATCGTCAGCCATCTCAGCATCGCCGCGGAGGAATACCGGCTCAATCGCCAGCACAACCTCGCCCTTTGTGAGGAACTGGCGAGCCAAAAGGAAACCCTCCGCCAGGGTGGGGGCGAGAGGGCCCAGGCCCGCCATCGGGAGCATGGCAAGCTGTTCGTACGGGACCGCATCGCGGCGCTCTGCGACGCCGGGACACCGTTCCTGGAGGTAGGGCTGTTTGCGGCCCATGAGGTCTATGGGGAGCCCATTCCTTCAGCGGGACTCGTGGCCGGGGTGGGCATGGTCCAGGGCCGCCTCTGCATGATCGTCGCCAACGACGCCACGGTTAAAGGCGGCACATACTATCCGCTGACGGTGAAGAAACACCTGCGGGCCCAGGAGATCGCCCTGGAGAATCGCTTGCCGTGCCTCTATCTCGTGGATAGCGGCGGGGCCTTCCTGCCCATGCAGGCGGAGGTCTTCCCGGACCGGGAACACTTCGGTCGCATTTTCTACAATCAGGCCAATCTTTCCGCCCGAGGCATCCCCCAGCTCGCCGCCGTCATGGGCAGCTGCACCGCCGGGGGCGCTTACGTGCCCGCCATGAGCGACCAGACGGTCATCGTCAAGGGCACCGGGACCATCTTCCTGGGGGGACCGCCGCTGGTGAAGGCGGCTACCGGTGAGGACGTGTTCGCGGAAGAACTGGGCGGCAGTCGCGTCCACACGGAGCTTTCGGGGGTGGCCGACCACTTCGCGGAGAATGACGAGCAGGCTGTGGCGATCTTGCGGGAGCTGGTCTCCCACCTCGGTGCCCATGAGCAGGCGCGGGTGGAACTGCGCACCCCGGAGCCGCCTGCCTACGATCCAGAGGAACTGCTCGGCGTCTGGCCCCGCGACCCCCGTCGCCAGATCGACGTGCGCGAGGTCCTGGCGCGCCTAGTGGATGGCAGTCGCTTCACAGAGTTCAAGGCCCGCTACGGGACCACCCTCGTCACGGGCTTCGCTCACCTGGAGGGGATGCCCTGCGGGATCCTCGCCAACAATGGCGTTCTCTTCAGTGAGAGTGCCCTCAAGGCCACCCACTTCATCCAGCTCTGCACCACCCAGAAACTGCCCCTGCTGTTCCTGCAGAACATCACTGGCTTCATGGTCGGCGCCCAGTATGAGCGGGGTGGCATCGCCAAGGACGGGGCCAAGCTGGTGCACGCCGTGGCCACCGCCCAGGTGCCGAAGATCACGCTCCTGATGGGCAGCAGTTTCGGGGCCGGGAACTACGGGATGTGCGGGCGGGCTTTTGGACCGCGCTTCCTCTGGACCTGGCCCAGCTCGCGCATCTCCGTCATGGGTGGCGAACAAGCGGCCCATGTGCTGGTGACCGTGAAGCGGGAGCAGCTGCTCCGGGCCGGGAAGACCCTGTCCGAGGAGGAAGCGGAACGAATCGCCGCACCCATCCGAGCGACCTATGAGCGGGAGGGGCAGCCCAGCTTCGCCTCGGCCCGGCTTTGGGACGACGGCATCATCGACCTGCGAGGGACCCGGAGCATCCTGGCCACCAGCCTCGCCTGCACACTCAGCACCCCGTTCGAAGAGACCCGAACGGGAGTCTTCCGGTTTTAGGGAGTCGCTCCACCCATGAGAAAAACACTCGCAGAGGTGCGCAGAGAAAAGCGCGGAAGAGAACAGAGCAAAGAAGGATTTCTTTTTCTCCAGGGTGCTTTCCGGAGCCTCCATGGCTGAGCGCATCGTTCGTATCGCCAACGCTGGCGGCTATTGGGGCGACGACCCCTATGCCCTGCGCCGACAGGTGCAGGGGCCGCTGGCCCTTGATTACATCTCCATCGACTACCTTGCCGAAGTCACCATGAGCATCCTGCAGAAGCAGAAGCTCAAGGACGCGAAGGCGGGCTACGCGCGGGATTTCATCACCCAGATCGAGCCCCTGCTAAAAGAGCTCCTCAGGAAACGCATCAAGGTCGTCACCAATGCGGGAGGGGTCAATCCCAGAGCTTGTGCAGAAGCCCTTGCGGAAGTGGCCCGGACCCAGGGTCTCAAGCTTCGCATTGCGGTGGTGGAGGGGGATGACCTCGTCCCTCGCATGGACGAACTGCGGAACCTTGGGGTGGATTTCTGCAACCTGGAGACGGGGGAGTCCTTCGAGCTCTACGCGGACAGGCTGCTTTCAGCCAACGCCTATTTCGGAGCCGGGGCCGTGGCCGCAGCCCTGAAGGGCGATCCGGACATCGTCCTCTGCGGTCGGGTGACGGACACCGGGATCACCCTGGGACCTCTGATCCACGCCTTCGGCTGGGCGGTGGACGACTGGGACCGTCTGGCCAGCGGCATTGTGGCGGGCCACCTGATCGAGTGCGGCGCCCAGGCCACCGGCGGCAACTTCACGGACTGGCCCAAGGTGCCCTCTTTTGCGGACATGGGCTATCCCATTCTGGAGTGCGCGGCCGACGGTTCCTTCGTGCTCACCAAGCATCCTGGCAGCGGCGGACTCGTGACCTGCCAAACGGCGCGGGAACAGCTCCTTTACGAGATGGGCGATCCCTGCGGCTACCTGACCCCCGACGTCATCGCCGACTTTTCGACGATCCGACTGGAACAGGAGGGGCCCGACCGGGTGCGGGTTTCGGGCGTCCGGGGTCGCCCCCCCACAGATCTTCTCAAGGTGAGCCTGGCGCTAGCAGACGGCTACAAGGCCAGCGGAGCGATCATCCTCTCGGGGCCTGATGCCCGGGCCAAAGCCAGCGCCTTCGCCCGGATCTTCTGGGAGCGGTGCTCAAACGAGTTGCGGAAGGCGGGGTTGGCGCCCCTCGAACACACCTGCACCGAAGGCATCGGCGACGACGTCACCCACCGCGGGCTCACCCCCGAGCATGTTCCGGTGGAGATCCTGCTGCGCCTTTCGGCGCGCTCCGCGCAGAAGCCCGCGCTCGAAGTGTTCCGTAAACTGCTGCCCGCGCTGATCCTGAGCGGCCCTCCGGGGGTAGCGGTCACGGGCGGGGCTCCGTCCATCGCCGAGGTCGTGAGCTACTGGCCCGCGCTGATCCCCCGGGACACCGCTCTGCCAAGGGTCCAGCTCCTGGAGGAGCGGGGCGCGGGCGAGCTGAAAACGCTGCTCGCCACCGGCCCGATTCAATGGGCGAGCCCCGTTGGACTGGCTGGCAGCGCGCCTCCCCCCGCCGACCCCTGGTCGCCAGTTCCTGCGGCGAGCCCCATGATCCGGGTGCCGTTGCTGCGCATCGCCCACGCCCGTAGCGGCGACAAGGGCGACATCGCGAATATCGGTCTCATCGGACGGTCCGCGGAATGCTATGCCTGGATGCGGGAGCACGTCCCAGCCGTCCAAGTGAAGCTCTGGTTCCAAACCCTCTGCCAGGGATCGGTGGAACGCTACCTGGTGCCCAACCTCTGGGCCCTGAATTTCCTTTTGGAAGAGTCCCTGGGAGGCGGCGGAACCCGGAGCCTCTTCCTCGACGCCCAGGGGAAGACCCTTTCCCAGGCCTTGCTGCGCTGCAAGGTGGAGATCCCCACAGGGCTGCTGACTTCGATCCAGCCTGGGGACGGGCCTTGTCCGGGAGAACTGATCGAGGAAGGAGGGGCGCCATGAGATCTCTGCCTCATTTTCCACTGCTACGAATGGTCTACCAGGGGGAGATGCTGCGTCTGGAGGTTCTGGCCCACGGCGTCCTGCGGCTTGTGCTGACGCGCCCCCGGGTCCGCAATGCCATCAACGTTAAGATGATCGAGGAATTCGAGCAGCTCTTCACCCGACTGGAGGGCGATCCCAGCACGGAAGCGGCAAGGCTGTTGCTGCTTCAGGGGGAAGGCGATATCTTTTGCGCCGGTGCGGACTTGGCTTACATGCGCGCCCAGGCTGAAGCCTCCGAGGAAGAGAACCTGGAAGATGCGCGCAGACTGGGGCGCATTTTCCGCTGGATCGCGGCCTTTCCGGTGCCGGTGGTATGTCATGTCCAGGGAGCCGCCATCGGTGGGGGCCTGGGACTGGCGGTTTGCTCGGATTTTGTCCTCGCCCAGGCTGATGCGGTCTTTGCCACGCCGGAGGTGCGCCTGGGCCTCGTCCCTGGGGTCATCGGTCCCTACGTAGTGCGCAAGCTGGGACTGGCCCATGCCGCGCCACTCCTGTTGGCGGGCGCCCGCGTGGCGGCTCGGGAGGCGCTCCTTTCGGGCCTGGTGCAGCGGGTGGTGGAACCCTCGGAGAATGCCGAGGAGGCCCTGGATCAGGTGCTGCTCTCCTTTCTGCAGGCTGGGCCGCGGGCCGCGCGGCGAACCCGGGATTGGCTGCGGATGCTGGCGCCCCTGCCTGCTCCTGAGGTGATTGAAGCGTCGGCCCGGACCCTTGCCGAGGTCCGGAAGTCCCCGGAGGGCCAGGCGGGCTTGGAGGCCCATTTCGGCAAGGCCCTCCCACCCTGGGGAATGCCATGACGCGGCGGCTGGTCATCGCCAACCGCGGCGAGATCGCCCGTCGGATCCTGCGGACGGCCCGGGCATGCGGCTACACGGTCGCGGTGATTTCGACCGTTGAGGATGCGCAGGCCCGGGTGCGCACGGAAGCGGACGCCGTGTTGGAGGTTTCCAGCTTCCTCGCCAGCGAAGAAATCGTGCAGGTTGCGTTGGTTTGGCGCGCCGATCTGGTGCATCCCGGCTACGGGTTCCTTTCGGAAAACCCAGCCTTCGCCCAGGCGGTGGAGGACGCGGGCATCGTTTTCGTCGGCCCGACGCCCGAGAACATAAGGGCCCTGGGGAGCAAGGAGTCCGCCAAGGCCCTGGCCCGGGCCTGCGGGGTATCGACGCTGGAGGCCGTCTTCGCCCGGGAGTTGTTGGACCTGCCCCGGGAGCGCTGGAGCGAGGTCTTGGCGGCGCGCGGCCTGCGCCCGCCCTTCCTGGTGAAGGCCAGCGGCGGAGCCGGGGGCCGGGGCATGCGCGTGGTCGAGTCCACAACGGGTCTGCGCGCGGCCCTCCAAGGGGCTTCAGCGGAGGCCCTGGCGACCTTTGGTGATGGCACCGTTTTCCTGGAGCGCTACCTCCGGGCTCCTCGCCACGTGGAGATTCAGGTCTTCGGGGATGGCCAGGGCCACGGCGTGTTCCTGGGGGAGCGCGAATGCTCGCTGCAGCGACGACATCAGAAGGTTTTGGAGGAGAGTCCCAGCGTTGCGGTCGACGCTGCGCTGCGCGAGGCCATGGGCCGCGCCGCCCTGTCCCTCGTGGCGGCGACGGCCTACCGGGGCGCAGGGACCGCCGAGTTCCTGTTGGACGCGGACCGCCAGTTCCACTTCCTGGAGATGAACACGCGCCTGCAGGTGGAGCATCCTGTGACGGAGAGGGTCTATGGCGTTGATCTGGTCCAGGCCCAGTTCGAGTTGGCAGAGGGCCGCTGGCCGAGCGTCCTGGGCGACCCTCTGAGCTTCACCGTGCCTGAGCCTCGCGGGGTGGCCCTGGAGGCAAGGGTGCTGGCGGAGGATCCTCGCGGAGACTTCCTGCCGACCACGGGCACCCTCAAGGTCTACCGGGAACCCTCGGGGGCTGGCGTGCGCGTCGATTCAGGCGTCGGGGAAGGGGACCGGGTGACCGTCCACTTCGACTCCATGATCGCCAAGGTCATCGTCTGGGGCGCAGACCGGTCGCAGGCCGCCGCCCGCCTCGCCGAGGCCCTGGAGGGATTCAAGCTCCTGGGCTGCACCACCAATCTGCCGTTCCTGCTGGCCGTGAGTCGGCACCCGGATTTCATTGCGGGCCTCGAAGCCACCACCTGGATTGCCGAGAACCTCGCGATTCTGAACGAATCTCTCGTGGCTCCCACCTGGCAGGAGTTCCTCACTTCCCGCGCCTTCCTGGAGGTTCTTTCCAGCCTGCTTGCTGGGATCGGACTCCCCCCGGACGGCCCGGCCTCCCGATTCGCCGCCCAGGCCCACCCGGAATTGCGTATCGGTGGCACCCAAGAGAAGCCCGCCTTCCGCTTGCGCAGGGCAGGGGATTCTCGCCATCACTTCACACTCCAAATGCAGGAGGGGAAAACCTCCGGGAAGCTATCTGAGCTGGACCTGTGGGCCTGCCGCCGCAGCGGCACAGAGCTGGAGTTCGCGGCACTCGGAGAGACCTGGCTGCTTGCGGATCCTTTGCTCGCCCCGGTCACTGCCCAGGCAGCGGCCGACGGGGCAGGGATCGTGCGGGCTCCCATGGCGGGGAAGGTTATTGAGGTGAACGTGGCCGCGGGGGAGCGCGTCACCAAGGGCCAGGTTCTGTTCCTGGTGGAGTCCATGAAGATGCAGATGGAGGTCGCGGCACCCCGGGCCGGACGGGTGGCCTCCATCACCGTGGTGCCGGGCCAGATCCTCCCAGGCCCCACGGCCATGGCGGTGCTGGAAGAGGAGTGAAAGGCGAGAATCCTGCCCTCGCGCTGTCATACTAGGTTGCGAACAACAAGATTGAACCACCAAGACACGAAGACACCAAGAAAAGCAAAAAATGGCGCAAAGTTGCACAGAAAGCCTCGAAGCATGCGCTGCTTCGAAGTATCAATGCATTGGCCCAGCTCCGCCTTGGTGTCTTTCGTTGGATCTTAGTGCCTGTGGTTTCTGTGAATCTTTTCCTTTGTGTCTTTGAGTCTTTGTGGTGAGTTTTTTATTTCAGAAAGGGAAAGGGCCTCAATCCCCGAAGCAGGTTCCCAGCTTCCGGGCGCAATCGAGCATGGGATGGTCCAGGGGTACGGGTTTGCGTTGGCCCACCACATCTTTGAGCGGCACCGGGAGGCAGAGACCGTTGCGGTAGGCCACCATGACGTTGTAGGTGCCCTCGGCCAGAAGATCCGCGGCCTTGGCTCCCAGCAGCGTACAGAGGGTGCGATCGAAGGCCGAGGGAATGCCGCCCCTCTGCACGTGGCCCAGGGAGGTCAATCGGGCCTCCACGCCGGTCAGCTCCTGAAGCTGCCGGGCCAGCCGGGAGGCCATAGGCTCCTGCACGGCGTGATAGGCCATGATCTCGTCGTGCATCTTACGAACCTTCAGCGGCAGGTCCGCCCGGATGGCGTCCACGGCCTCATGCTCCGTCATCAGGTCCTCGAGGGCCTTCTCCTTGCCGTTCTTTCCCTCTTCCTTGCCCTTCTTGCCGTCTTTATCCTTGGGCTTTTTCGCCTGCAATTCCAGGGCCTCCCGGATGGATTTCGCCCCCTCCGCCACGGCGATGATGGAGAAGCGCTTGCCATGCTTGCGGCGCTCCAGCAGGTATTCCGCGATCCGCGCCAGGTCGTAGGGGAGCTCCGGGATCAGGATGATATCGGCGCCCCCGGCGATCCCCGACTGGAGCGCCAGCCAGCCCGCGCGGTGGCCCATGATCTCACAGACGATCATGCGGTGGTGGCTGGTGGCCGTGGTGTGCAGGCGATCGATGGCCTCCGTGGCGATGCCCACCGCCGTGTCGAAGCCGAAGGTGATATCCGTGCCGAAGACATCGTTGTCGATCGTCTTGGGCAGGGTCATCACGTCGAGGCCGCCCTTCTGGAACAGCCGGAAGGCATTCTTGGCGGTACCGCCGCCCCCCAGGCAGACCAGGCAGTCCATCTTGTGCTTGCGGGCGTTCGCCACTGCCGTCGCGGTCATGTCCAGGAGTTGGCCCCCCATGGGCATGCTGTGGGGCTTGTCCCGGCTAGCCCCCAGGATGGTGCCGCCCCGGGTGAGGATGCCTGACACCGCCGCCTCGTTCAGGGCGATCGTGCGATTCTCCACCAGTCCCCGGAAGCCGTCATGGATGCCGATGACCTTGATTCCGTATTCGTTGATGGCCACCTTGGCGATGGCGCGGATGACTGCGTTCAACCCCGGGCAATCCCCGCCCGAGGTAAGCAGCCCGATGCAGCGAGTCTTCGACTTGACCATGACGCACCTCCGGCCTACAGAGTATCGGGAGGTGCGTGGATTCTTTTGAATCTATGCCAGCTTGATCACGCCCAGACTGTTGAGCAGGATCAGCAGGATGAGGACCGGGGCCAGGAACTTGATGAAGGCGAACAGGATCCGGCCGTGCCAGGGTTCGGTGGCGTAGCCCTTGTTCATCTCCTCCGTGAAGTCCTTCTTTGAGATGAGCCAGCCACCCACGAGGGCGATGGCAAGGCCGCCCACAGGCAGCAGGACATTGGAAGAGACGAAGTCGAAGAGGTCGAAGAAGTTCTTCCCGAAGACCTTCACGTTGGCCATGAGGGGATTCTGGGAAAGGGTGGCGAGGATGCCCAGGGCGAACATGACGGCCCCGGTGAGGGCGGCGGCCACGGGGCGCTTCAGGTGGCCCCTCTCGATGGCCCAGGCCACGGGCACTTCGATGAGGCTCACCATGGCGCCGATGGTGGCGATGGCGGTGAGGCAAAAGAAGAGGGCCGTGAACAGCCCGCCTAAGGGCATCTGGCTGAAGATGAGGGGGATCGTGTTAAAGAGCAGGCCGGGGCCGCCTGCGGGGGTCCCACCGAAGGCGAAGACCGCGGGGAAGATGGCGAGGCCCGCCAGCAGTGAAATTGCCGTGTCCGTTAAGGCCACCCGGGTGGCGTTGGGGACGATGCGAGTTGCGTTGGGCAGGTAGGATCCGTACGTGGTCATGGTGCCCATGCCCAGGGAGAGTTTGAAGAAGGCGAGGCCCAGGGCCGAGAGCAGGACCGTGGCCGTGATCTTCGAGAGGTCCGGCTTGAAAAGGTAGGCCACCCCGGCAGACGCGCCGGGGAGCGTGAGGGCCCGGATATCACAGATGATCAGAAGGATGAAAAGCAGGGGCATGAGGGTCTTGGTGACCTTCTCGATGCCCTTGGAGACCCCAGCGGCGATGATTCCTGTGGTGAGTGCGAGCACCGCCAGCTGCCAGAAGAGGGGCTCCCAGGTGCCCCCGGCCAAGGCGCCGAAGGTCTCAGGCGTAAGCTTCGTGCCCATGAAGAAGGCCCCGAAGGATTTGAAGACGTAGGCGAAGACCCAACCAGCCACGTCCGTATAGAAGGCCATGATGAGGATGGCGGCGGCCAGCCCAGCCCAGCCGATGGCGGACCAGAACTTCTGGCCGGGGACCACGCGCTCATAGGCATGGACGGCGTTGAGGCGCATCCGGCGCCCGATGACGTGCTCCACAACCATGATGGGAATGCCCACCAGGGCCACGGCCAGCAGGTAGGTCAGCACGAAAGCGGCGCCCCCGTTGGAGCCGGTCAAGTACGGGAACTTCCAGATGTTACCCAGACCGACGGCGGAGCCGACGGTGGCGGCGAAAGCTCCCAGGGTGGACGCGAACGCATCGCGATCCTTGATGGCAGACATGGGCTCTCCTTGTTCAGTGCTTTGGGGAAAGGGCCGGAAGCTGCTCCGGCGATCCAGGGCCATGACGCACCGGATCCCTCTCTTGCTTTGAGTCTACCTTCCGGAGACCGCCGTTCGACTGTTGTAGCTGAAGAAATGCAGAAAGTCCGGAGGACCTTCCACCTGGGTCAGGCCTTGGCAGCTTCCGCCTCCACCCGATCCAGCAGTGCTTCGAGATCGCTCAACTCAGTGCGGGGGTTGATGATGGTGACGCGAAGGTAGGTCTTGCCGCGCAGGACAGTCTTCACGATGTAGTAGGAGCCTTCCTTGACGATGGCTGCGCGGACCTGGGCCTGGAAGGCGTTGGCGTCGGCAATGAAGGGCGGGGCGTAGCGGAAGCAGACGAT
>JANYIU010000297.1 GCA_025361955.1 Holophagaceae bacterium | reverse complement strand
TTTGATCCCATGCTACCCGTTATCGCATATGGCCACGTGGAGGATGCGTTCTGTCTAAACGTCCGTGGATCCGTGCCAGCGGTTCGAATCTCGAGCTTGCTCTGGACCGGTGTTGAGGGGTATCGATGAGCACTCCTTTTCCCCTCGAATCCGGCTGCTTCAGCCTGCTGACGGACGCACTGGAGAACCTCCTGGCCATACCGGACGAGCCTGGCCAAGTCTGCGGGCAAATCTGTGAACGGATTCGAAAGGTGACCGGCGCCAAGGTGGTGGCCCTGCTCAGCTGCGGAAGCGAGGGCGAGGTGCAATCCGTGGCCGTCCATCCCGCCACCTGGAAGGCCCGCCTGGAGGCCGCTTCCGCCCAGAAGCTGCTGGCTCTGGCCGCCAGGACCTCGCACGTTTCCTACTGGCGCATGAATGCCGACGGCACTGCGGCCGGGTCCATGCTGAAGTCCTTGAAGGTGTTCAACGGCCTGTCGGTTCCAATCCTGGACGGAGCCACTCAGCTCGGGTCTGTCCTGGCTCTCGGCGTCGACCCGGTGGAGGACGTCGAAGCCCTCACCAAGGCCATGCAAACCCTGTCAAAAGTGCTGGGACTGTTGCTGCGGCATACGCTACTCCAGCGGCAATCCGATGCAGCCATCGCCGCGGCCGGGACCCGCCCCGCCGTTCAGGGGAATGACGGCAACTCGCGGGCCATTTTCGATGCAGTGAACGACGCCATCCTGGTTCACGAGGTTGGCACCGGTGCGATCCTGGACGTCAACCAGCGCATGTGCGAAATGTTCGGCCGAACCTATGAAGAGGCTCTCTGGATGGACATGGGGAGCCTTAGTGTCGGCCTCACGCCCTGCACCCAGGATGACGCGTGGGCGTGGATGAGGAAGGCGGTGGAAGCAGGCCCCCAGACCTTCGACTGGATCGCCAAACACAAATCCGGGCGTTTGTTCTGGATCGAGATCAATCTCCGGCTTGCGATCATCGGCGGCCAGGAACGGCTGCTGTCCACCGCACGGGATATCACTGACCGCAAGCGGACAGACGCCGAACAGGCCGCCCGTCTCAAGCGATCAGAGGCTCAGAACGCTGTCTTTCTCGCCCTTACAGGCGTGGGCTTGGACTACGCGACCGCCCTCGAACTCATCGCGCATCACCTGGCCATTCAGGTCGGCGATCTCTGTGTCCTCAACATCCTCGATGAGCAGGAAGGCGTGTTGCGCTCCATGGCCCTGGACCAGCCCTACTTCGACGGCCGACCCCTGTTGCCGGACTACCGGACCCTCCCTCCCTTTCCCATCGGCACCCCCGGCGCGGGTGCGGTGGCTCAACGCGGAACGGCCTTGCAAGTGGCCGATCCCACCGGGGAGCGGATCAAAGCCCTCGTCCGTCAAGAATTCCATCCCTACCTCGACCACTTTGGCGTGCACGGACTCCTGGTGGTGCCCATGCGGAGCCAGGGGCACGTCATCGGGACGATCACCCTGGCGAGGTGTGGATCCACCAAGTCCTATTCCCCCGAGGATCTGGCCCTGCTCCAGAGCCTGGCGGACCGCTCCGCGCTGACGCTAGTGAACGCAAGGCTCTACTCGGAGAACGTGCAACAGGCTGAGCTGCTCCGCCAAGCCAACGCTGAACTTGAACAGCGCGTCGCGGAGCGCACTGCGGCGCTCGAAAAAGCCATGGAGGCCCTGCACCGCTTGGCTGTCGAAGACACGCTCACGGGCCTTGCCAATCGCCGCCGATTCAACGATGCCATGGATGAGGAGATCCGTCGGGCCAGACGCAGCAAGACTCCCTTGTCGCTCTTGATGTGCGATGTGGACTTCTTCAAGCGCTACAACGATGCCTACGGTCACCAAGGCGGCGATGAGTGTCTGCGCATGGTAGGGGCGATCATGCGGGACCTGTTCAAGCGCGCAGGCGACCTTCCAGCGAGGTACGGAGGTGAGGAGTTCGCGGTCATTCTTCCAGGAGTAGCCAAGGCACAAGCGGAGCTCGTGGGCGAAAAACTGCGCAAGGCCATCGCGGATCGGGCCATGCCCCACAAGGGGTCCGACGTGGCTCCCTACGTCACCATCAGCATCGGTATTTCCGCGGCCCTGGAGCTGACTGAGGACATCAACGCCGACTGGTTCGTGGCCCAAGCGGACGAGGCCCTCTACAAGAGCAAGGCGGGCGGAAGGAATCGAGTGACCAGCGCGTAGATATATTGTCCCTCGCTTTTTGACCAGTGCCGCGATATCCTGGGGAGTCGTGCTTGGAAGGCGCGCGCCGGTCGGCGCCTCTAGCCTGCGGGTTTCTCAGTTCGAATCATTTTAATGCCCTGACCGGGCCCCACTCAGGCAATGCGCCGAGCGGGCGGGCCCACCAGGAGTACCAATGAACTTCGATTCCCTCGGCCTCGCGCCCGAGCTTCTGCGCGCTGTGCGCGAACAGGGCTACGAGACCCCCACGCCCGTCCAGGCCCAAGCCATTCCCATCCTGCTCCAAGGGCGCGATCTGATGGCGGGAGCCCAGACCGGGACTGGCAAAACCGCCGCCTTCGCGCTGCCCTTGCTGCAGCGCTTGGCGTCCTATGCCAACACCAGCGCTTCGCCCGCGCGCCATCCCATTCGGGCCCTCATTCTGACGCCCACTCGGGAATTGGCGATGCAGGTGGAGGAGAGCTTCCGCACTTACGGCAAGTACATCCCCCTCCGCTCCACCACCATCTTCGGCGGGGTCAACATCAATGCCCAGATCAAGGCCCTGCGCAACGGGGTCGAGATCCTCGTGGCCACGCCGGGACGACTACTGGACCACCAGCAGCAGGGTAACCTGCGCTTCGACCAGCTGGAAATTCTGGTCCTGGACGAAGCCGATCGCATGCTTGACATGGGCTTCATCCGGGATATCCGAAAGATCCTGGCCCTGCTGCCCTCCAAGCGCCAGAACATCTTGTGCTCCGCCACCTTCGGCGGCGAGATTCGGACCCTGGCCGCGAGCCTGCTCAACAATCCAGCCTCCGTGGACGTAGCTGCCCGGAACGCCCCTACCGAACTAGTCCAGCATCTTGTCCATCCAGTGGACCGCGACAAGAAGCGGGCGCTGCTTTCCCATCTGGTCCGCAGTAAACATATGGAGCAGGTGCTGGTGTTCACCCGCACGAAACATGGGGCGAACAAGCTTTCGGAGCAGCTCGAGAAGGATGGCATTTCCTCCACCGCGATCCATGGCAACAAGAGCCAGCCGCAGCGCATCAAGGCCCTTGCCGATTTCAAGGGTGGGAACGTCCGGGTGCTGGTGGCGACGGATATCGCCGCTCGGGGTCTGGACATCAGTCAGCTCCCCTACGTCGTGAACTACGAGCTCCACATGTGGCTGAGGACTACGTGCACCGCATTGGCCGCACGGGCCGTGCCGGCGTGGAAGGCGAGGCCCTCAGCCTGGTCTGCGTCGATGAAGTGAAGCTCCTGAAGGAAATCGAGCGTCTGCTCCAGCGGCCGTTGCCATCCCAGGTGATTCCAGGCTTCGTGCCGGATCCAAATGCCCGTCCCGAGCCCATCGAAATGGGCCGCCGCTCCCAGGATCACGGTCCCCGGCGGAGTTTTGGCTCCTCTCAGAACAGGGGCACTAGCTCTGGCCGCCCTTCCTTCCGGTCCCGCAACCCTAAGTAGGCAAACGTCCCTCAGCACACAGCCAGCACGTTCTGGTCGTTTGATCCCCAGATGAAGAACTCCGGCCCGGAATCCGATAGGAACCGGGCCGGAGCGCTTTGGGGATCGCGTCAGGAGTTCTTAGCCGGAGGCTCTTTCAAAAAGCCCACCGTCAAAATGGACAAGTTATTTTGCCCCAACGACCTAGGGCACTTCCTTCCAGACCTTGCGCTGAGCGAGGATTTCTCGCGCATAAAGACACTCCAGGCACTGGCACTGGATCTCAGGATGACTGATGGATTGATGCCGCTTCACCATCGATTCCGCTTTATCGTCGGTATACTTGAATTCCACGCGCCGCTCCATGCTTCCATCGTAATTTACCATGGCTTCAGATCGTCCTCTTCCCCGAAAGGTTGAGGATTGATTGATTTCTAGTGGGAATCTTCACTGGGATGCACTGTGGACGGTTGCGTCTGCAGGAGTACGAATAATATTCGTAATTCAATCTAAATTTCAGCGGCTAGGTGGAATACCTTACCCGAATGCTATTCAGCACAACCCCTCGAGACGCGCGGAAACAGCCCGCTCGCGTCATGCCGAGCAGGCATACACTGATCTCTGTCTGGCGGCCTAACGGTAATTGGCCCTGGCGGTTGAAATCAGCACGGACGTCTAACGAGGGGGTGTCCATGAGCGGAATCCAGACTGAAAAGCGGATCCTGGTATTGAATTGCGGCAGTTCGTCACTGAAGTACGAGGTTTATTCGATGCCCGCTCGGCAAAGTCTGGGGCGCGGCCTGATCGAACGAATCGGTGAAAGCGAAGGGAAACTGGTCCAGACCTCCCCAAGGGGCGAATCCACCATCGAACAGACCATCCCAGACCACGCTTCGGCCATGGAATTGGTGGGCAAGACGCTCATCGATCCCGAGATCGGTATCCTCAAAGACCTGAGCGAAATAGGAGGAGTGGGCCATCGCGTCGTGCACGGCGGAGAGCGATTCTCGGCCTCCGTCATCATCGATCCTGAAGTCATCGCAGCCATTGAGGAGGCCGCCGAACTGGCGCCCCTCCACAATCCCCCGAACCTCATCGGCATCCGCGAAGCGGAGCGGCTGCTCCCCGGCGTCCCCCAGGTGGGCGTGTTCGATACCGCCTTCCATCAGACCATGCCTCCCTCCGCCTACCTCTATGGGTTGCCCCGCGAGTTCTATGACAAGCTGCGCATTCGGAGATACGGTTTCCACGGCACCAGCCACCGCTTCGTGGCCGCTCGCGCGGCTCAGCTCTTGAAGCGCTCCCCTGAGGACACCAACCTGATCACCTGCCACCTAGGGAATGGCGCCTCCCTCACAGCCATCGAAGCGGGCCGCTCTGTCGATACCTCCATGGGCTTCACGCCCCTGGAGGGCGTCATGATGGGAACCCGCTGTGGCGATATCGACCCCGCCATCCTGAGTTATCTGGAAGAGCGCGGCTACACCGGCAAGCAGCTCAACGCCATCATGAATAAGAAGAGCGGCCTGCTGGGTCTGTCCGGCATCTCCAACGATATGCGTGACCTGGAAGCGGCCGCGGAACGCGGCGAGGAGCGGGCCCAGGAGACCTTGGATGTCTACGCCCACAAGGTCCGCAAATACATCGGCGCCTATTCGGCCAACCTGGTGACGGTGGACGCCTTGGTCTTCACCGGCGGGGTCGGTCAGCATGGCGTGAAGATGCGGGAACGCATCTGCCACAACCTGGAGCACATGGGCATTGTCATGGACTACGAGCTGAATAAGAAGGTAGGGAGCAAGGAAGGAGTGGTATCCCCGCGCTATTCCCCAACCGCCATCCAAGTGATTCCCACCAACGAGGAACTCCAGATCGCCATGGATGTCTACGACCTCATCGGTTCGCGCAGCCATTTCGAGACGAAGCAAGCCGCCAGCGCAGCACCCCTTAAATCCGTTACGGCAAAGTAAAAGGGCTCAACGGGACCCCTCCGATGGAATCGGCAAGGTCATGGAACGGGTGAATTCAAAGACGAAATGGGTCTCCATCTGGCCGACTTCCGGGCGGGTGGTGAAGGAATCCAGGGCCAGATCCCGCAGGTGATTGGAGTCCCGGACCGCCACATGCACGAAGAAATCGCTGGATCCGCCCACGTGGTACACGGCCATGACTTCGGGAAGGGTCAGGAGATGGGCTCGGAAGGCGATTACCTGCCGCCGGGAATGTCGCTGGAGCCGGACGGTGATCATGGCCTGCAGAGTGAGACCCAGCGCTTCGGGAGCCACCTCCGCGTGAAAGCCCCGGAACACCCCCGCAGTGATCAAACGCCGCACCCGCTCTAGGCAACTGGAGGGAGAAAGCTGCACTCGATGGGCCAGTTCCTTGTTGGAAAGCCGTGCATTCTTCTGTAGATTCTCCACAATCGCGAGATCAATTTGGTCCAGGGGCATTTTCATGGGACGTCTCCAAATTTTATTTGGTGGATTCCAGTATCTATGAAGAAAATAATCTATATCAAGCAAATCACGAATGTGGTTTGGAAAATGAAGGTTATTACCGTCCATTATTCGACCCATTTCATGGAGCTCCCATGCCCACCAAACCCCACAACGTCAAACCCCAGACCGCGATCTTCTCCAAGGGCTACGATCCTCAGCGCTCCGAGGGCGCAGCCACACCGCCGGTATTTCGGACCTCCACGTTCATCTTCAAGACTGCCGCCGAGGGCAAGCGCGCCTTCGAGATCGCCTATGGCCTGGACACCCTGAAGCTGGGCGAGAGTCCAGCGCTCATCTACACCCGGGTGAACAATCCCAATAGCGAGATCCTGGAAGACAAGATCACCGGCTGGGATGGCGCAGAGGCTGCCGCGGTCTTTTCCTCCGGCATGGGTGCCATCTCCAGCTCCTGTTTGGCCTTCCTGAAACCCGGCGACACTCTGGTGTTCTCCGATCCGGTCTACGGCGGCACGGAATACCTCTTCCGCCACCTTCTGCCCGCCTTCAGCATCCGGACCAAGCACTTCCCCGCGGGCGCCACCAAGGAAGAGATGGAAGCCTTGGTCAAGGGTGATCCCACCGTGAAGATGATCTATCTGGAATCTCCTGCCAATCCGACGATGCAGATGGCGGATATCGGTGCCGCCCGCGAGATCGCCGACACCTATTCG
>JANYIU010000196.1 GCA_025361955.1 Holophagaceae bacterium | reverse complement strand
CCCAGGGCTGCAGGGCGAGCGATAGGAGCGGGGTCACGGCTTCCTCCCTTCGGCCTGGTCGAGCATCTTCCGGATTGCCGCCAGGTCTTCGCGGCTGGCCCTGCGGGTGGCGAGGGCCTGCATGACCAGGTTCAGGGACGAGCCCCCGAAGGCCTTGTCCAGCAAGTCATCCAGCATGTGGCGTTGGGTCTGGGTCTGGCTGGTGGCGAAGATGTGGACCCGGTCGGACGCATCCCGTTGCACCAGGCCCTTCTCGTCCATGATCTGGAGCATCTTCAACACGGTGGTGTAGCCCAGCGCCTTCTCCACCGACAGCACCTCGAAGACCTGCCGCACCGTGCTGGGCCCCCGCTCCCAGAGCACCCGGAGGATGGCCAGTTCAGCGTCGGTGGGGCGGGTGGGGGCAGACATCCTAAGGGGCTCCTCGCGGGATGGTAGAGAAGCTACGACGATCCTCGTAGACGGGTCAACGAAAATCTTCGTAACCCATCGCGTGGGCTCCTTCAACGTGACTTGCTGAGGGCGTCATTTTGAATAGAAAGGGCGGGGGTTTTGAAATATGAAATGGTACTAACTACAAACAAAAACAAATTTACGGAATAGCATAGAAGCTGCTTGAGGTCCTGAATGGAGGGGTGCCTTCCCTCCGCAGGTTTCCCTCGCCCCAAGGCCCAGACCGACCTCAGAGGAAGCAATCCGTGAAAGTGTTCATCCACCTGAGTCCGGCGACCCGAATCTGGAACGAGCCATCGCCATCTCCCATCGAGGTCCCCTTCAAGGCCGTGAGTAAGTTCGTCGAGCCGGGGCTGGGCACCCACTTATTGGAGGTTTCATGAGAGAACCCGCCTACGCCCCGCTGGGCCATTTCTGTTGGCCGGAACTGGTCACCTCGGATATCGAAGCGGCCAAGCGCTTCTACGGGACCCTCTTCAGATGGGAAGCCGTGGATCTCCCCACGCCCACAGGTGCCTACACCCTCTTCAGGGTGGACGGCTTGGACGTGGCTGCAGCCCACGAGAAGGGGTCGGAGAAGGTCCTGCTGCCCCACTGGAACGTTTCTGTGGCCGTCGAGAATGCCGCCGACGCGGCCGCGAAAGTGGTGGCCCTGGGCGGAAAAGTGCTGTCCAGCCCCATGGATATCGGGGGCTTGGGCCGGAAGGCCTTCGTGCAGGATCCCGGCGGCGCTCCCTTGGGCCTGTGGCAGAGCCAGAGCCACTTCGGGGCGGGCCTCTTCGGTGCGCTGAATACCCTCGGCTGGACGGGGCTGGATACCTGGGACATGAAGGAAGCCGATGCCTTCTATCGGGGGCTGTTCGGCTGGGAGTCTGAACCCGAGGCCGAGGATCGGCCGACCCCCGAAGTCTGGTGGCTCAACAACAGCCGGGTAGGTGGTCTGCGGGCCATGTCAGGCCGTTTCGACAAGGGAACTCCGTGCCATTGGATGAACCACTTTGTGGTGAAAGATTGCGTCGCCTCGGCTCGCCGCGCCCGAGCGGCGGGGGGCGAGCTTCTGAGTGGTCCGACGGAGATCCCCGGTGTGGGGCGGTGCTCGGTGGTCCGTGACCCCGCGGGGGCGGATTTCGCGGTCATCAGTCTGCTGAAAGGTTGAGCGCGAATGAGGGGGCTGGGTGGTCAGCTACGGTCCGTCTGCACGCTGCGGTGAGCCATGATTCACTCGACTGATGAGAAACGCTGTGATGACTAAAGGGTCGATCCACTTCAAGGCAACCTGGACCTTGATCAAGTCGGCGGCGCAGTCCTGGGTGGATGACTACGCCCCCAGCATGGGCGCGGCGCTGTCCTACTACACGCTGTTCTCGGTCGCCCCGCTGTTGCTGATCGTCATCTCGCTCGCCGGGTTCGTGTTCGGACCTGAAGCCGCGCGGGGCGAGATCCTCGGACAACTGCGCGGGCTCATGGGCGAGGAGGGCGCCCGGGCGGTGCAGGCGATGCTGGAGTCGGCCAACCAACCCGGCAAAGGGGTCGTGGCCACGGTCACCGGCGCCATCTTCCTGCTGATCGGGGCCACCTCGGTGTTCGTCGAACTGCAGGATGCGCTGGACCGCATCTGGCGCGTGCCGGTGCGCATCAAGCCCAGCGGCCTCTGGCGATTCATGCGGTCGCAGATGCTGTCCTTCGGCATGATCCTGGGCATCGGGTTCCTGCTGATGGTGTCGCTGCTCCTCAGCACCGTGCTGGCCGTGATGGGCAAGTGGTGGGGACCCGTCTTTGCAGGCTGGGAGGTGCTGGGCCACGTGATCAACTTCGCCCTGGACTTCGCCCTGACCTGCGCGACCTTTGCGCTCATTTACAAGTTCATGCCGCGGGTGCGTATCCGCTGGATCGACGTCTGGGTCGGCGCCGCCGTCACGGCATTCCTCTTCACCATCGGCAAGCTGCTGATCGGCTTATTCATCGGCAAAAGCGGAGTCACGTCGGTGTTTGGCGCCGCCGCCTCCTTCGCGGTCGTACTGATCTGGGTCTACTATTCGGCGCAGATCTTCCTGATGGGCGCGGAGTTCACCTGGGTCTACGCCCATACGTTCGGGTCCCTGAAGGAGCAGTCGGTTCCACCCGCAGAACCGGTGCCCTCGCGCTCCCAGACGGGCGAGGACGTAGGGTCCGTTCAGCAATAAACTTGACGATTGCTGGCGGCCTTCCTCAAGGATGCGCTCACCCCGCAGCTGGACGGGGTGGGCAAGCTGATGGCGGAGTTCCCGAAGGAACGGGACAAGGGCGCCATCAAGGACCTGCATCCCTACCTCGAGGGCAGCTCAGGCGGTCCGCCAAGCGGCAGGACCAAGAGCCTGGGTCTTGGTTTTTGCTTTCCTTGCGGTCATGGCGGTGACCTGAATGTGCGAATCTCTCGGATTAACCTGCCAGGACCTTGAGGCGTTCACCGGCCTGCTTCTTGCCGATGCCCCTCAAGGCCGCTATGGCAGCCACCTGGGGTTCGCGCGGACGGGTGGAGCCCGCTTCCCAGTTGTAGATGGTCTGTGCGGAGACGGCGAGGAGGGTGCCCATGGCCGCGGCGGACAACCCCAGCCGCTGTCTTTGGGTGGTTAAGCCCTTGGCACTGAACCGCACGGGAGTGGCTGACGGGGAAGCCGTCTCAGCCGTGGTCTTGCCGGGGGCTCTTTTGTCGACCCGGGACACCTGCTTCTCCAGGGTGGTCACGCGTCGTTTCAGGGCGGCAATCTCGGATCGGTACTGAGCGGAAGCCTTCTTCAGTCCTTCCGTTTCCTGGCGCAGCTCTTTGCGGGCGAGGCGCACGATCTCTTCCTTGAGGACGGAGGCAATGTTGGGCATGCGGGTTCTCCTTTTGTGTGGGCGGTCCGTTCGGGGTGGAAACAGCCCCAACCATGGGCGTGGGTTGACACGGCGCCTGGACACGGTCTGCGCCTATCTGCACCGCTTCTTATAGTGACGCGGGGCCTTCCCTTTGAATATTATTCCAATCGGCCTTTCTCAGAATAACAAACCTGGGTGTTGACTTCATTCGACTCATTTGCATGAATGCGAGGCCCGCCTCGCTCGCTCACGCAAGCAACGCTAGCGAGCGGGTTGGGGCTCACCCTTGTTCGAATTGAAACAAACATTACATCATATTGATTGAATCATTTAGGTTTTCTCAACACCGATGACGTTATAAACATTATAATCACAGCTGTTTACATTATGGCGTGGGATATGCATTGCCTCTGGGCTCTTGCGGTGGGCCCTTCGGCCCCTGTCAACCAGAAAGGGCGGCGGAAGGCAGGTGCTTTTGCGATGGGTGGACCGGACGCCTTCTGACCGGGCTCGCGGATCGCAGCCGGGACTTGG
>JANYIU010000170.1 GCA_025361955.1 Holophagaceae bacterium | reverse complement strand
AAATCTTCGACTTCGTGTTTTATGGACAGAATTTTTGCCGGAATCTTGTCTATCTGCATAAAAATGGCGAGTTATATTTCGTGGGAGAAAGATCAACGCGGAGGCGCGGAGGACAGCGGAGGATCGCGGAGAAGCAGGGCGTTGGTGGGAGGCTTTTCCTGGAGTGCCGGAAGAACTGGAACGGCATAGGCGCGAGTAATACAGGAGAAGATCGTCTTCCTCCGCGAGCCTCTCCGTTTCTCCGCGCCTCCGCGTTGAGCTTTTCGCCCATGCCCATGAACCACCTGCCCTTAAGGTCCTGGCGCGAGTGGTGCGTTCAGTCTTCACAGCCTTACGCTGTTGGTCGCAGCCTGAATATGCTCTCTGTTCCTTGTTCATGCCCTGGGTGCCTCCACGCGTTCCAGCAAGGCGGAAAGCAGATCGTCGCAGGTATGCCCTTCGATCTCACTCTCGGGGGAGGGCGCGATGCGATGCCTGAGGGCCGGCAGGGCAAGGACCTTCACATCATCGGGCGTGGCGAAGTCCCGGCCCTCGAGGATGGCGTGGGCCCTGGCGGCACGGATCAAGGCGATCGCCCCGCGCGGGCCTGCGCCGAGCGTGATGCCCATCCAATCTCGGGTCGTGCGCACGATGCGCACGGCGTACTGGAGCACCTGTTCATCCACCCTCACGCAGGCCGCGATGCGCTGCAGTTCCAGGATCTCCTCGGGGTTGGCGACCGGGAGGATGGCTTCCACATTGAGGCCTTCCCCCACCTGACCCTGCGTCACCCATTGCACCATGCGGTGTTCTTCAGCCTCTGAGGGATAGGCCATGGCCACCTTGAGGAGGAAACGGTCCAGTTGGGCTTCGGGCAGGGGATAGGTGCCCTCCTGTTCGATCGGGTTCTGGGTGGCCAGGACCATGAAGGGACGAGGCACCAGGAAGGGATTGCCTTCAATGGTCACCTGCTGCTCCTGCATGACCTCCAGCAGCGCCGATTGGGTCTTGGCCGGGGCTCGGTTGATCTCGTCCGCCAATAGCAGGTGCGTGAAGACCGGGCCTTGGCGGATGCTGAAACGCTCGGTCTTGGGGTCGTAGATGGCGTGGCCCATGACATCCGAAGGCATCAGATCAGGCGTGAACTGAATGCGGGCGTTGCTGCCCTGGAAGGCCTTGGCCAAGGCGCGCACCAGCAGGGTCTTGCCGAGCCCGGGAACGCCCTCCAGCAGGACGTGCCCGCCGGCCAACAGGCTGGCCAAGACCTGATCCACGACGGCTACCTGGCCCACGAGGGCCTTGCGGATTTCGGCTCTGAGACGCCCGGTGAGTGCCAAGGCCCAGGCTAGGCGCTCGGGCTCGAGATGATAAGTGGAGGTGGCGGCAAGGGTCATAGCTGCTTCCTGATGAGATCGAGGGTCTGAATGGCTGCGGTGAATTCGCGTGGATCAGTGATGACTTCTTGACGGAGTGCCTGGGCGATGCGTGCCTCGCTCAGGCCGGAGAACTCGGCTAAACGCGTGCAGAGCTCCTGGAAATTCAGCTGCTCCCAGCCTGGATGGACGCGCTGGAGCCGGGCCAGGGCAGCTTCCCGGGAGGACCTGAGCAGGGCGATGCCATCCCGCTGGACCCATTGAAAACGCCCGCAGGCGGTGAGGTGTTCCAGCAGGCTGCGACGGCCCTCAGGGGGATCGGGAATGCGCGGGCCAAAGCGGGCGGCGGCGCTCCAGACCCCGGTTCCGATCAGGAGGACTAGGGCGACCAGCACCCTCCAGGCGTTGTCTCGGAGCCAGAACCAGAGGGTAGGAGGTTCTTCGCGGTAGACGATCCAGGCGCGGTTACCGGGCCCCCAGCCCAAGACCAGAGCCGCGAGGAAGCCCGCGTGATCCTCCTCGGCGAGGTTGCCATTGGCGAGGCAGGATAGCTCCGTGCAGAGGATCATCCGGCCCTGGCCCAGGTCGTACTGGAGCAGCTTGATTCCCGAAGCGTTCTGCGCGTTATAGACAGCTGCGCCGCCCAGATCCAGCAGTTCTTGCCAGGCCCCGAGCCGCACCTGGTAGTTCCGGCCATCGAGCTGCACGCGGACATTCCGGTTGGTCTCGTCGAAGACCTTCGGATCCGTCCGGTTTGCGCCAACACCGATCCCGCCCACGGGGCGCTCCGGACGCCAGACCATGCGGGCGCCAACGGCGCGGAAAAGGGGATCTTGGGTCTCCGGGGCCTCGCGAGGTTCCGCTGTGAGACCTTCCGTGATCAGTTGACCACCCTTCCGCACCCAGGCGATCAAGGCTTCCGCCTGCCCAGGGGTGATGCGGGTCTGCCGGCGCGGAAGCAGGATCACATCGCTCCGTCCCGGCATTTCCTTGCCGATCGGAAGCCCCCGGATTGAGGCGGCGCGCTGCCCCATGCGCTCCAGCAGGCGCTGAGAAGCAAGGAAATCATTGCTTCTGGCTGCTCCGGAGTAACCCACCCAGACGTCCCTTTCGGACCATTCCAACTTGTCCCGCAGGGCCCAAGTCAGAAAACCCGCCACCGCAAGGAGCATGCCCAGGACCGTCAGGAGGCGCATCCATCTCATGGTTGCTGCTCCTTGGGGCTGTCCTGGAAGTGCTGGTGCCACTCGCGGCAAAGGGATTCCGCTCCGGGCGCGGGCGGCAGATCGGCATAGGCCACCTCCAACCAGCTCCGGGTGAGGCGCTCGAAGTAGTCTGCGGAGGGTTGCGGCAGGATCGCTTGAGCCTTGCGCAGGCAATCCCCTTCCGTGGCCCCCTTGGCAAGCGGAGCCCGATAGTGGTGCACGAGGTGGGCCAGGGCGCCGCGATAGAGCAGGGCCAGGGCTGCGCGGATCTGTCCTGCGGCCCAGAGTTCGGCGGCGGCGCCTTCCAGGCCTGCGGGGAGGGATTCGGGCCGGATATCCATGCCGAAGAGCGTTTCCGGCAGTACGGAATTTGAAGTCACCCGGAACTGCCTCGTAAGGGTTTTTCGGTTCCGCCAGAGGATGTAGACCATGGCGGACCCGGCCACCGCGATGAGGACCCACTTGGCTAGGGTCGCCAGCCACTGGAGCAGGGCGGCGAGATCCGGCTGGGAGCGGGTGGTCACAGGTGTCGCCTGCTTCTGGCCCTTCCAGTGCAGGCCTTTCTGTTTCTGCTTCACTTGGAATTCCGGATCCTTGAGCACCTCGGCCAGAGCTTCCTCTGGGCTGGGCCGAGCCTGGAGCCGCATCGGCGCGAACAGGGAGAACGCCAGCAGAAACACCGCCACGCTCCGCCCCAGGGCCTTGGTGACGCGCGCAGCCGTTTTCCGGAACGACAGCTCCAAATCCCAGCCCTCCAGTTCCACTCGGCGATTCAAGTACAGGGCGAACCCACCGGCAACGTAATAGGGCTCCAGCAGCGTGACCGTCGCGATGGGAAGCAGACTCAGCAGGACATCCACCCAACGCACTCGCTCGGGACCGGAACCGAACACCGCCGACATCACCTCGAAGTCGCTGCCCATCGGTGTGAACAGAGACAGCGCCGCCAGGACGCTGAAGAAGATGACCGCATGGAACCCGAGGCAGACGAAGGTCAGGAAGATGGCCTGGGTGCGGCCCTTGCGCAGCAGCACATGGCAGCGCTGCCGGAAACCTTCCCCCGCCTGCTCCTCCAGTTGCCAGACGGGGAGCACGAAACTGCGCTGGGGGCTGAGCCTCCGCCAGAACAGCGTGGCCAGGAAGCCTCTGCGCAGCAGTCTGGGGGTTTGTTTGAGGGTCTCCCGGAGGCTGGGCACCTCGCCGAAGGTGGTCTTGGCCAGGACGTGCAGCACCACGCGGTCCAGGGCCGGTTTAAGCCACCAGATCACCAGCGGGGGTACCCAGAGGTGGTGCCAGAACAGCCCGAAGAGCACCGCCGAGACCGGGACGGCCACTGAGAGCCACGCCACCATCACGGGTCTCCAGTGGGTTCGCAAGAGGATGAAACCGAGGTCCACGGCTTCCCAGGGATCTCTCAGGCGGATGACCATTCCCAGGCGGTCAAACATAGCGCCGTCCAGCTAACAGGAAGTAGGCGAGCATGAGGGCCCAGAGGCTGCCACCGACCGAGAACTTCACGGCCGCGGGCACCAGCGCGCTGGCAGACCAGAACGCCTCGAGGAAGGCTGCGAGCACATCCATAAGGGCCGCGCCATAGACGATGGCGATGCCATTCCGCGCGGCATCCTTCAGTGACTGCAGTCGGGTCTTGCGGCCCGGGGAGAGCAGGGCGAACCCCAGCTTCAAGCCAGCCGCGCCCGACAAGACCAGGGCCGCCATTTCCGGTGCACCATGGGTGATCACGAAGGACCAGAAGTTCCCGCCCAGGCCCATCCGGGTCAGATGGCCCGCCACCGCGCCGCCTTGCACGCCGTTGACCAGGAGGAAGAAGATGGAGCCCAGGCCCAGCAGGAGTCCACTGGCGAAAACCTGGAAGGTGATGTGCACGTTGTTCCAGATATAGAAGCCGAACATGTACACGTCCGTATCGGCTGCGTCCTTGCGGCCGAACTTCTCGTTCCCGCTGCGGTACATCTCTTCCATGTGCGCCAAAGACTGGGGATCCTGAATCAGGTAAGCCACTTCTGGGTTCTTTTGAATGGCCAAGGGCAGGCCGAAGAAAGGCAGATAGAACAAGGCACTCGCCAAGAGCACGGAACGCCAGTTGGCGCGCACCAGGCGCGGGAATCCCGACAGCAGGAACCGACCCCACTTCCGCTGCAGACCAGGACGCGCGCCGTACAGGGCGTGGTGGCCGCGCAAGGCCATCTCATTGAGGCGGCCGATGAGCCCAGCGGTATATCTGCGTTCCCGCGCCAGGGCGAGATGGTGGCAGACGCGGCGGTAACGGGAAGGGACGTCCTCCGCGGAGACGGTGGTGCTGAAGCGACGGCCATGACCGAGTTGGCCGAGCAGCGCCGCAAAGGCGACCCATTCCTCCTCGTGAGCCAGTTCGAAGGCCTGTTGCTTCATCGCTCACCCGCGTAGATCGAGGCAAGCTGCCTAATCCGGAGCACGGCCCTCGGCCCTCGGAGGCCCGTGAGGGGTTCCAGGAGATTCACCAGTTCTTCCGCGCGCTCA
>JANYIU010000163.1 GCA_025361955.1 Holophagaceae bacterium | reverse complement strand
CTCGTGGTGGCCTCGGTGGTGCTCACTATTCCGTTCTTCCTCCAACCCTTCGTGGCAGCCCTGGCCGGTGTGGACAAGCGGCTGCTGGAAATGGCCTCGACCCTGGGCGCGGGGCGCACGGAGACCTACTTGCGGGTGGCCGTGCCCCTGGCCTGGCGAGGGCTGGTATCCGGCGTATTTCTATCGTTCGCCCATGCCATCGGCGAATTCGGCGTGGTGCTCATGGTGGGCGGGAACCTGCCAGGGATCACCCGGACTGCCTCCATCGCCCTCTATGAGCAGGTTCAGATCCCCGATATGGCAGGGGCTAACCGAACGGCACTCTTCCTGTTGGCATTGTCCTTCCTCGTACTGCTCTGCATTTCGTGGCTCAAGGCCAAGGGGCGGCCATGGACCTGAATGCCTCCTTCTCCAAGCGGTTCGACCAGGGGATGACCATCCAGGCCGAGTTCGGATTCTCCCTGGACGCCTGCTCCATCTACGTGCTCTTCGGGCCCTCCGGCTGCGGGAAGACGACCGTGCTGCGCTGTCTGGCGGGACTCGAGGTACCCGATGCGGGCTGGATTCGCGCTGGCGAAGAGCCATGGTACGAGGGGGGGCGCAGCATGTCTCCCGGCCAGCGCAGGGTCGGGTGCGTGTCCCAGGAGTGCAGCCTGTTTCCCCACCTGAACGTGGCCTCCAACATCGCCTTCGGGATTCGTGGGGTTTCCTTGGCGGAGCGCCAAAATCGGATGAGTGAGCTGGTTGCTCTGGTCGGTCTGAAGGGCCTGGAAAAACGCCGCCCCGCAGAACTCTCCGGTGGCCAGCGGCAGCGGGTGGCCCTGGCCCGGGCGCTGGCGCCCAGACCGCGCCTGCTCCTGTTGGACGAGCCCTTCGCGGCCCTGGATTTTGCCGGTCGGGATCAGCTCCGGTCGGCCTTGCGGGAGATGCTGCAGGCGAGCGGGATCCCGACGCTCCTGGTCACCCACGATGGGGCCGAAGCCCTGAGCCTGGGGGACCGCTTCCTGATGATGCAGGCCGGTAGTCTGCGCCCGCATCCCGCCTCAGATCTCCAGGAATATGCCCTGGGCTAGCTCGCTGCGGCCGCTGAAGTTGAGGGCGCTGGTCTGGCGGCGCATGTAGGCCTTCCAGGCGTCGGACCCACTTTCGCGGCCGCCGCCCGTCTCCTTCTCGCCCCCGAAGGCGCCGCCTATTTCGGCCCCGCTGGTGCCGGTGTTGACATTGGCGATGCCGCAGTCGCTGCCGGCGGCGGACAGGAACACCTCCGCTTCCACCAGGTCATGGGTGATGATGGCGCTGGAGAGGCCCTGGGGCACCCCGTTCTGGATGGCGATGGCCTCCGCGAAGGTGCGGTACTTCATCAGATAGAGCAGGGGGGCGAAGGTCTCCTCCTGGAGCATGGGCAAGTCGCTGGTTACCTCGGCGAGGCACGGGGTGACGTAGCAACCGCCTGCATTCGGGAGGCTCTCGCCGCCATGCAGGAGCTTCCCGCCCTGGTGTTGCACGTTCTGGATGGCTTCCTGGAAGGTGGTTACCGCGGCGGCGTCGACCAGGGGGCCCATCAGGGTGGCCTCCTCCAGGGGGCTACCGATGCGGGTCCTGCGATAGAGCTCCAACAATCGGGCGACGAAGGTTTCGTAAAGGGCTTCGTGGACGATGACTCGGCGGGTGGAGGTGCAGCGCTGGCCCGAGGTGCCGATGGCACCGAAGTAGACGGCTTGAAGGGCGATGTCCAGATCGGCGTGGTCGGAGACGATGATGGCGTTGTTGCCACCCAGTTCCAGGATCAGCTTGCCGAAGCGCTCCTGCACCAGCCTGCCCACGTGACGGCCGCCGGGCACGGAGCCGGTGTAGGACACCAGCGCCACCCGTGGGTCGGTGTTGATGAGATCGCCGATGTCGCTGCCCCGGCCGATGGCAAGGCTGCAGATGGCGGGGTCAAAACCGAATTGCCGGAGGACCTTCTCGGCGAGCTTGGTGCAGGCAATGGCGGTGAGGGGGGTCTTGGAGGAGGGTTTCCAGAGCACCGTGTCCCCGCACACCAAGGCCAGGGCGGTGTTCCAGCTCCAGACCGCCGCGGGGAAGTTGAAGGCCGAGATCACCCCCACCACCCCCAGCGGGTGCCACTGCTCCTGCAGCCGGTGCTGGCGGCGCTCGCTGGGCATGGTAAGCCCGTAGAGCTGCCGGGAAAGGCCCACAGCGAAGTCGCAGATGTCGATCATCTCCTGGACCTCGCCCAGGCTCTCCCGCAGGGTCTTGCCCATCTCCAAGGTCACCAGCCGAGCCAGGGCATCCTTGTTCTTCCGCAACTCGTCCCCGAGGGCCTTGACTACTTCCCCCCGCTTGGGGGCCGGCACTAGCCGCCAGCCCAGCCAGGCCTTGTGGCAACGGCCCAGGATGGTGTCGAATTCCGCAGGGGTGATGTTCGTGACCGTGCCCAGCGTTTCGCCATCCACCGGGGAAACCACCCGCTGTTCTTTCCCGCTCCCCAGCCATTCCCCGGCGAAGCCGCCGGCAACTTCCGGCTGGAAACCGAGATTATCCAAAACCTTGATAAAGGGAGAATCCTGTAATTTATTTGTCATCGGGGAGCCCCTGTATCCAATGCTATATAGCGAACGGAGACTCGGCAAGCCCTGAGAATTTCATAAAGACTATCGATTCCATTCAAGGTCCAATCCGCCGCCGATGAATAATGCTATTCATTTGAACAATGGAGAGAGCCTTATCACCCTCTAGTCATATAGGATGCCGGTGGTGGCCAGGCATACCGAGGCAGAAAAAAACCGGGGTGGCGAAGCCACCCCGGTTGGGTACGGATGGTGTTGCGACTACCAGAGAGTGGCCTTGAGCTTCATGCGGAACATGTCCCGCGTGTTGGAATCCTTGGCGGAGCCGCCATCGTTGACCCAAGGCGAAGCCTCGACGTTGGAGGCCTTGTTCTGGGCGTGCTGATACTCGAGGCCGAAGGAGACGGTCTTGGTTATATTCCAGGTGGTGTTCACGATGAATTCGGTGACCTTGTAGTCGCCGGCGACCTGCACCGGTACCAGGCTAGCCTGGGCGACGGTGTCCTTGGGCCACTTGATCTGGCCGACGGTCAAAGCAGAGCTGAACTGGTCGTTCCAGGTGTGGGTGTAGGATACGTTCATGGCTGTGGATTTGTAGAAGCCGTAGGAGCTGGCGTTTTCGGTGTAGAAGCCATCCTGGCCAGAACCGTAGCCCTCGCCGCCCTTCAGGATCATGGCGGTCAGCTGATCGTTGGGGGTGATGTTGAAGCCACCGGAGAGGAAGAGGCTGGTGCCGTTGCCGCTCTGGGTGGGGCCGGTCTTGAGCCAGTCCTTCTTCTGCTGGTAGTTGGCGGCCAGGGTCACGCCACCCCAATCCTGGGAGAAGGCGACCACGGCGGAGACGCCGGGGTTGGTGCCATTGGAGGTGCCGGCAGAACTGGAGCCGTTGTTGGAGGACTCGAGAGCGACGCCGAGGTCCCAGCCCTTGGCCGGGGAGAACTTATAGGCGATCTGGCGGACGTTCTCCCAGGAGCCGTCTTCGTCGGAGACGCAGCCGAACAGGGTGTTGGGTTCCCAGGCATTGTCGCCGAACATGGACCAGTCGGTGCCGACCTTCAGGCCGCCGATCTGGACAAAGGCCCGCTCCAGGTTGAAATTGACAAGCTGACCGACGCCGACAGAATCCGTGTGGTTGAAGCGGCCGTAGATCGTCGTGGTGACGTCGCCGAAGGAGCTGGGGGTCGTGGTGGTGACGCCCATGTAGTAGCGCCAGCTGCCGCTCCATTGGCCCCTCTGCTGGAAGGACTCGTCTTTAGTGCCGAGAGCAGCAGGAATGCCGCTCACGTCGCCCATGCCATTGCCGTTGAGGCCGTAGGCTTCGCGCAGCTGAATCTGACCGTAGAGCTTCAGGGTGGTTTCGGTGCCGGGAACCTGGAAGTAACCGGGTGCATCGGCCATGGCGGGAATCGCCAGGATCGAGGCGGCTAGTGCAGAAACGATGATCCGACCTGT
>JANYIU010000161.1 GCA_025361955.1 Holophagaceae bacterium | reverse complement strand
CATGGTCGCCTCCAGGCCTTGGTAGAGTTCCTCCCGTTCCGAGTCAGCGATCAGAACCCAACCAGCGGTCACTTCCCGTTCGGTGGTTCCGACTTGAAGGCGGCCGTCCCGGGGAATGGCGAAGATGATTCTGCCCTTGGGGCGGCGGATAGCCCAGGGGCGATCGCAACCGGGGACCGCGTCCAGCCAAAGATGGATGCCCGCCGACAAGCGAAGCCGATGGGCGTCCTCCTGGAACCAGGTGCGCATGGCTTCGTCGGTCCAGGGTCCCAGGGCGAAGACCCACTGACGGGCCGTGAGGGTGCGCAGGACGCCGCTCTGACGGTCCCGGAGAGTGGCTGATTGGAGCGTGCCAGAGGCCTCCGTCCAGCCCTCCACTTCATGGAAGTCGAAGACGGACGCATCGCTGGAAGCCACAAAATCCCTCACCACGTCCTGGTCCCAGGTCAGGCAGTCTGCGTAAGCCACGGCGCCGTGGTAGCGGCCGCCCTTGGAGCGGGGGTCGCTTTCGAAGAGCCGACGGGGTACGTGGCCCAGTTTCAAGTCAGTTGGCCAGGAGGGACGATCGGAACCCCAGTAGTCGTAGAGCCCGATGCCAAAGCGATGGGTGAGCCCTTCGAACCAACTTTCATGCGGCATCCAGAAGGCTTCCCAGCGGCATCTGTGCGGTGCGATTCGCACCCAGGTTGCCCGTTCCTGCAGGCCTTCCCGCATCTGTTTGATGTCGCCGGTGACCAGGTAGCGGATGCCGCCGTGGAAGAGCTTTGTAGACCACTGCGAGGTGCCACCGCCGACGGAACCCTTGTCCACGATCGCGCAGGAGACGCCGCGGAGTTTGAGCTCGCGCGCCAAGGCTGCGCCATGGACGCCAGCCCCGAGGATGCCCACCTCCACCTGAAGTTCGTTCGGCAACCCCTTCCTGGGTTGGTCGGGCGGTGGCGCGGGCCATGTTGCTTGGTTCATACCGATTAGGATGGCAGGGTGGCGCGGGCTGTTCCAGGTTGGCAAGCGTCCTTTTTTCGGTTTTCCCCTCGGGCTCCCCCAAGCCCCGGAGCCGGCTTGCCGCCAATCGTTCCTGGGTCGAGAAAAGCCACGGTTTCATTCATTTTGGAGTTGATGAATTAGAGTTGATGGCCTTGTAGGCGGGGGGTACACTTAAAACGATCAATCCAGATCGGAGCCTTCTTTGCGGTGATCCCGTGCTTTCCCTGCTCCAGCCGGTGCGGTTGCGGCCAGGGCTGTTTGTTTGCATACAAGTGATCCTTTTTTGATTTGAACGTCCGCTGACAAAGGAAGTCCAATGAGCGAGCTGACCCGCAAGGAAGTGGTTTTCATCCTGAAATCGGGGAAGAACTTCCAGCGCACGGACCTCAGTGGTCTCGACCTCAAGGGCTTCGATCTCTCCGGAGCCAATCTGGCCGAAGCCAATCTCGCGGGGACGGTGCTCAACAATGCCATCCTTCGGGGTGCCAATCTCTCCGGGGCGGATCTGCGCCTGGCTAGCCTTGATGAGGCGGATATGGAGGGTGCGAATCTCAGCCGCACGAAGCTCAAGGGAGCCAACCTCAGCCGGGTGAACCTCACCGGGGCGGACCTCAGCCATTTCGATATCCTCCAGTACGATCAAGGCACCATCCCCAACCTGCGAGGGGCGACTCTCAACGGCGCCATGCTCAACGGCGTGAACTTCAGCGGTGTGGATCTCAGTGGCAAAGACCTCCGCGGCGCCAATCTGAGTGGTGCCGATCTGCGCCAGACCATTCTCGATGGCGCGGATATGTCCGGGGCGAACCTGAGCCAGACGAGCTTGCTGGGAGCCTCCCTCAACGGTGCGAACCTGAGCGGTGCCATCCTGGTGGGGGCGGTGCTCGGCGGGGCCTCCCTCAACGATGCGAACCTCACCGGCGCCAATCTCGCGGATGCGGACCTCCACTGGGCCAACCTGAATGGAGCCAATCTCGATCGCGCCAATCTGAGCCGTGCCAACCTCAAGGGGACGAACCTGACCGGTGCCAATCTGGCGGGGGCGGATCTCCGCTATCTGGATATTCTCCAATACGACAAGAACGATATTCCGAACCTCACCGGGGCGAACATGAGCGGCACCATCCTGGCCGCCACGAATCTGCGGGGAATGGATCTAAGCCGGACCAACCTAAGCCATGCAGATCTCAGCAATGCGGTCCTGCGCCACGCCAGCTTGGAAGGCGCGAACCTGAGTGAAGCCAATCTCAAGGGCGCGGATTTGAGCGGCGCAAATCTGAGCGCAGCCGTGCTGGCCCGGGCGAACATGAGCAGTGCCCAGCTGGGCGGGGCGATCCTGAGTGGTGCGGATGTGCGGGGCACGGATCTCACTGGGGCCGATCTGCGAGAAATCAATCTCAGCGGCGCCAACCTCAGCGATGCAAACCTGAGCGGTGCCGGTCTCAGCGGAGCCCTGCTGGATGGCGCGATCCTGGCCGGAACCGTGCTGGTGGGAGCGAACCTCCGCCGCGTGGATCTCAGCGAGAAGAACCTGCGCGGCGCCAATCTCAGCAATGCGGATCTCACCCAGGCCAATCTGGATGGGGCGGATCTCAGCGGAGCCACCCTGTGCGGTGCGAACCTCAGCGAGACCCACCTGGGGGGCGCCAATCTGAACGGTGCCGATATTCACGGCGACGATCTGCGCAGCGCGAATCTCTGCGGCGCCAATCTCAGTCAGGCGAATTTGAGCAATGCCAATCTCGCCGGGGTCATCCTCAGCGCGAACCTCCATGGGGCGAACCTCAGTGGGGCCAACCTGCGCGACGCCAACCTAGACCGGGCTGTGCTCAGCGCGGCGAATTTGAGCAGCGTGGATCTGAGTGGCTTCAATCTTTCGGGCATGGATTTGAATCAGGCCATCCTGGATACGGCCAATCTCAGCCACGCCAATTTGCATGGCACGATCCTGAATGGGGCAAGGGCCGTGGGGGCGAACCTCAATAAGTGCGATCTGAGCGGCGCCGATCTGAGCGAATCGGATCTCTCCGGGGCCAGTCTGATCGGGGTCAACCTGGACAAGGCGAACCTCTCCGGGGCCAAGCTGGGATCTCTGCCGACGGAATCCTGGGGCGAGTACCGCACCAATCTCTCCAATGCCACCCTGACCGGCGCGAATCTTTCCAGAGCCAATCTTTACCAGGCCAACCTGAACGAGGCCAATCTGCATGGTTCGGATCTCTCTGGGGCCAGCCTGATCTGGGCGGACCTGCGGGGCGTGGATCTGCGGGAGACCAATCTCAAGGAAACCAATCTCCGGGAAGCCAACCTGGATGGCGCCAATCTCTGCGGCGCGGATCTGCGCGAGACGAACCTGAAGGGTGCCTACCTCGATGGGGCAAATCTCAGCAGTGCGAATCTCAGTGGCACCAACCTCAGCGGTGCGGACCTGCGCCAGACCAATCTCATCGATGCGGCCCTGGAAGGGGCCAATCTCAGCGGGGCCAATCTCAGCGGAGCCAACCTGGTGTGGACGAACCTGAGCGGGACGAACCTCAGTCGGGCCAATCTCAGCCGCGCGAAGCTGAGCGGAGCCAACATGGGTGGAGCCGATCTCAGGGAAACCAATCTCCAGGATGCCCACTTGGACGGCGCGAACCTCTCTGACGCCAAGCGCTAACGATCAACCCAAAAACCAGAACCACGAAAACAAGGTTGCAGCTTTCTTTGCAACTATCGTTTGCTTTGCGTACCCGTGCGAAGCGCTTTTGGCGCCAGTGAGGGAATCGCCGCTGCAAATGTCAAAGGCGCTCAGGGAATACCGTTTGTGCCGTTTCGAACGGGGCGTCATCGTCATCCGGGAGCCTTACGAAAACCCTGTAAGGCGACCCGGTGGATCAATGTATATAAAATGGAATAGATCAGCCAGGCCTCAGGGCTTGACCTTCTGATCGAAGGACTTGGCGAAAGAGGGGTCGAAGGTCGAGGTGGCGGTTCCATTTGCGGTATGGAGGCCGGGGCGGTCAGGGAAGCGCTCATCGCTGGCCTTGTCCGTGGGCTTGGCCTTGACTGCCTCCGGCTCCTTGGCCTTGACCACCTCCGGCTCCTTGGGCTTGTTCATCCCCCTGCGGGTACAGGAACCTTGCAGGGTTCCACCCTCATCCACCACCAGTGAGCCCACTTCGACTTCTCCCTCCACCCAGCCTGTTCCATGAATCTCCAGGCATTCGGCGATCTTGAAAATGCCCTCCACCCGGCCGGTCACGATCAGGTGCTTCGCGTGGACGGTTCCCTTCACGATCCCTGAGGGGGCGATGGTGACCTCCCCCTCGCTGTGAATGGTTCCCTCCACCGTGCCTTCGATGCGGATGCTATTGGGCCCGCTGTGAATATCCCCCTTCCAGACCGTCCCTTTCCCCAGCAGTGTGTGGACAGCCTGGGTCGCTTCTACCTTCTTTTTGTTTCCGTTGGACGAGTTGTTGTTGAACATGACAGAGACTCCCGACTATTTGAGCGAGGACAGCCATTCACGCTGAAGGCGCAGGTAGGGCACAGGGTTCGTGGGTCGTCCATCGACCCGCACTTCGTAGTGGAGGTGGACTCCCGTGGCCCTTCCGGACTGTCCCATGTAGCCAAGGATATCGCCGCGGCTCACCTCTTGTCCCACCTGGATCTGGGGGGCGATGGCATTCAAGTGGCCATAAAGCGTTTCGAGTTCCGGGGTGTGGCGGATGATCACGGCATTGCCGTAGCCCGTCAGCCAGCCAGCTGACTCCACCGTCCCATTGGCAGTCGCTTGGATAGGAGTATTGATAGTGTTCGAGATATCCATTCCTGAATGCATCTTCAGCAGGCCCTCTCCCTCCTCGTTCGATTGCGAGAAGGGATTGATGCGGAGGCCGAAACCGGAACTCAAATAGCCAGCGGTGGGCGGAATGGAAGGGGTGTGATTCCATCGCTCGATGATCGGATCCATTTCAGCGCGCATCTCTCTCGTTTGGGCCCAGGTGCGCTCGATCTCGCTCTGCAGCTGGCCGATTTTCTCCAGATTTGGGGTGGATGCCCCTGGGGGACGCGGCAGTGCCGGCGCGGTGCTGTTCGGATCAATGAGTTTTTGGAGTTCTGTGAGCTGACGTCGCAGGATGTGGATCTCTTCTTCGAGACCCTCAGTCTTGCCCAGGGTTTCCTTGAGTTGCTTCTGCTGGTTCGTCGTGTCTTCCTGGAGTTGGGAGAAGCTCATGATCTTCTTGGTGGCCCAGAAACCGTAGGCCGATCCGATCATGGCAAGGACCCACAGGCCTACCACGATGCCGAAGGTCCAGAGGATCGTCCTCCTGGCCAGGGACCAGCGGAAGGTGCGACGGCTGAACACCAGCATGATCGTGAAGAAACGGTCAGCATCCGGACGACTCAACCGTACGCCGCGGCGCGCTGAATTCTTCTTGAACATCATCCAAAAACCCTACGTTGGAAAGAAGTATCTGTCGAGCCTGTTTTCTCCTGGCTACACGGAGGACAGCCCCTGGAGCCATTCTAGCAGGTACCCCAAGAAGAAGATGGGCCCGATGAGACTGTTCAACGTAAAAAATGCATGATCTATGCGATCGAGATTTCCAGCACGAACCAGCCATTGTTCCCGAACAAGAATGGCGGCCACGGCACCCCACGCGAGCCAAGGGAAGAGATGCGCCCGCATCTGAAAATTGAACGAGGCCCACGCCGAAAGTGCGAGCAGGTGCAGGCATCGTGAAATCCAGAGCGAGGGCACGACGCCGAATCGAGCGGGGAGCGAGTGCAGCCCCTGCTCTCTATCGAAGCGCTCATCCTGCAAAGCGTAGAGGATATCGAACCCCGCCGCCCAGGTGAGGACGCCGAGCGCGAGGCTCCAGGCGGGCGCTTCCGGGCGCCCGGCGACTGCGATCCAGGCCCCTAGGGGCGCACCTGCCAAGGCAAGCCCGAGTACGATATGGGACCAGTTTGTGAAGCGCTTGCAGAGGGAGTAACCCAGCAGCACCAGCAAGGCCACTGGCGTTAGCTTCCAAGCGAGAGGTCCCAGCATGCCCGCGGCAAACCCAAAGAGGAGCAGCGCGCTGCCGAGCATCATCCAGGCGGCGAAACGGCTCACGCGTCCTGCCGGAAGCGCGCGCTCGCGGGTGCGCGGATTGTCCGCATCGAGGGGTTCATCCACCAAGCGGTTGAAGGTCATGGCGGCGGTCCGGGCTCCCACCATCGCAACCACGATCCAGAAAATCGTCCGCCATGGCGGCAGGCCCTGCGCTGCGGCCAGGGCCGCGATGAAGGCGAAAGGTAGCGCAAAGACGGTGTGCTCGAACTTGATCATGTCGAGCAGCTCCCAGAAGGAGCTGAACACAGATATTTCGTGTGTGGCATCTGGAGGCTGGGTAGGGTTGGGGGTTGGGGATTCGGTTGCCATTGCTGACATGATCGAACGATTCTCCTGGCTTGTCTTGGGGGAGAGTGGAGGCATGGCTTTGAAACCTATTTCTGGGATCGTTCTATTCCTATCCGTCCAGGTGCTCGCGGGGCAAAATGGCTCGCCCCATGGCATCGAAGCCCAGCTCAAACAGCAGGGGTTGGTGGCTATTCATCGACTGGACAGTTCGATCCGCGTGGAGCTGAAATACGCCACGAGCGACAACTTCATGCATGAGAACGTCTATGGGGACCTGCAGAACTGCTACTTGCAGCGAGAGGTGGCGGAAATGCTAGTCAAGGCGCAGCTCCAGCTGAAGAAACAGTGCCCTGGGTACTCCTTGAAAGTGTTTGATGGGGCCAGACCTCGCCGCGTCCAGGAAATCATGTGGCGGCTCGTGAAGGGTACGGATCGACAAAAATATGTGGCCAATCCAGCTTCAGGATCGATGCACAATTTCGGTTCGGCTGTGGATCTGACGATCACCGATGAACATGGCGCCGACCTGGATATGGGGACACCTTACGACTACCTCGGTGATCTAGCGCAACCACGCTACGAGGAATGGTTTCTGACCGAAGGGAAACTCACGGAAGCACAGGTCGGGCATCGGATCTTGTTGAGAAACACCATGATCTCGGCGGGGTTCAACCTCATTCCGAACGAGTGGTGGCACTTTGACGCGTTCTCTCGACAAATCGTCAAGCAGCGATACAAGATCATCGAATGACGCCATTCTTGAGACAGAACAGATGGCCCGACGGTATTAGGCGGTGAAGCAAATGCAGGCTCTGAAGGTGCTGGATTTCGAGGATCGCTTCTACTATAAGGAGTTGTTCCGGATTGGCCTGCCCGTGATGATTCAGAATCTGATCTTCAGCGGCCTGTTGATGATCGACAACGTAATGATCGGGGGGCTGGGCGATACGGCCATCTCCGCCGTGGGCATCGCCAACAAACTTAGTTTCGTCTTTATCCTCTTGCTGTTCGGGGTCAACAGTGGTGCCTGTATGTTCAGTGCCCAGTTCTGGGGCAAGGGGGATACGGTTGCGGTACGTAAGGTGCTCGGCATTTCGCTGCGGATCTGTCTCCTGGCAGCGATTCCCTTCTTTTTGGTGTCCCAGTTCCTGCCCCGGCAGGTGATGACGTTCTTCATCCGCGATCCGCGGGTCATCGAGCAAGGGGCCATCTTTCTCCGGATCATCGGCTGGAGTTACGCGATCCAGGCCATCTCAGCCGCATACGCCATACAGGGCCGTGGAGTTGGTCGCACACGGCCCGCCATGTACGCCAGCGTGATGGCCCTGGCCTTGAACACGGTCCTGAACTACGGATTAATCTACGGCCGGTTGGGGCTTCCCGCCCTGGGCGTCGCCGGTTCGGCCACGGCCACCCTGGTGGCCAGGAGCGTGGAACTGGGCATCCTGCTGGGCATCATTTATGGCAACAAATACGAGCTTGCCGCCTCGTTCAGCGAAATGAGCGGCTTCTCCCGCGACTTCCTGAGGCGCTTCGTCAAGCCCGTCCTGCCCGTGATCGTAAACGAGATTCTCTGGGCCATCGGCGTGAGCATGTACACCTTTTTCTACGGCATGCAAGGCGTGATGGCCACCACGACCGCCCAGATCGTGGAGGTGATGCACGGCCTTTTCTTTTCGCTGTTTTTCGGCCTGGGAAGCTCTTGTGGCGTGATGATTGGCAACCAAATCGGAGCCGGGAAAGAGGACCTCGCCAGGGCCTACGCCAAGCGTAGCGTCCTGCTTGGAATTGGCATGGGTTTGGTGATGGGGATCGCCTTGGCTGCCGGGGCTCCCCTCTTTCTTGGCTTCTTCAAGGTCGGGCCGGAGATTCTCCATGCCTGCCGACTGGCGGCCTATGTCTTCGCTGGGACCATGTTTGTCCGAGCGATCAACCTGATCATGGTGGTTGGGGTGTGCCGGAATGGAGGCGACACCGTGTTCGCGGCGCTCATCGATGTGCTGTCCCCGTGGTGTGTGGGGATCCCCATGGCCGCCCTGGGCGTCATGGTGCTCAAGTGGCCGATCTATCTGGTCATGGCGCTGGTCAGCCTGGAAGAAGTGGTGAAGGCCGTTTTCGGCATCTGGCGACTGCTGTCGGGGAAATGGCTCAACAATCTGGTCCGAGATCTGCACGGCGGTGAAGTGGTCTCCAAAGAGGCTTGATGCAGGTTGAGGAAAAGAGCTTCACCATCAAGGCCTGCTTCCTTGGAGGTCTTAGGGGTGGAGCTTTGCGGACGAACGCAAGCAGCGTTCAGTCCTCGCTCTTCCCGGCCCCGTTGTTTCTGTACATGGCTGCGATGCGGTCCTTGAAAAACGCGTCCACCATCCGCCGTTTGATTTTCAGGGAGGGGGTGAGCAGGCCATTCTCGAGGGTCATCTCATGGGCGATCAGGATGATCTTGCGGACTCGTTCGAACTTGGCGAACTTGGCATTGATGTGTCCCACCTGCCGCAGCATTTTTGCGTGGACTTCGGGGAGTGCCACCAGGGCTTCCTCGTCGGTGAATTGCAAATGCTTGTGGGTGGCCCAGAGGCGAAGGGCTGGGAAATGTGGAAGGATGATCGCGGCGATGAAGTCCTGGTGATCGCCGATGACCACGGCCTGCTCGATGTACTTGTCGGCGCGCAGGAGGTTCTCGATGGGCTGGGGGGCCACGTTCTTGCCGCCGGAGGTCACCAGGATGTCCTTCTTCCGGTCCGTGATCTTCAACCTTCCCGCTTCGTCCAGCTCGCCCACGTCGCCAGTGTGGAAATAGCCCTCCTCGTCCATAACTTCACGGGTGGCTGTCTCGTTCTTCCAATAGCCCAGCATCACGTTGGGACCGCGCACCAGGATCTCGCCGTCGACCGCCAATTTCAGGAAGGGCTTACCATTCCATTCGTCCATGATCGGATGCCCTACGGTGCCGGGCTGCACTTTGCCATGACCATTGAGGGTCAGGATGGGGCTCGTTTCTGTCAGCCCGTAGCCTTCGTAGATGGGGACTCCCAAGGACCAGAAGAACTCGTTCACCTTGGGGTTCAGGGCGGCTCCCCCGGAGATGGCCAAGCGGATCTTTCCGCCGGTGCGAACGCGGACCTTCGAGAACACCAGCCGGTCCGCGAGGAAGGCCAGGACACGCAACGCCAGCCCGGGTCGCTCGCCGCGGAAGTGGCAAGCGGCTAAGCGGTGCCCCACCTGCATGGCCCAACCCAGCACCGCCCGTTTCAGCAGTCCCCCAGCCATGGCCGTATCCAGCACGCGGGAGTAAACCTTCTCGAAGACTTTGGGTACGGCCAGGAAAATTTCGGGTTGGGTTTCCTGGAGATCCTGGGCGATGGTCATGTGGTTCTGGCTGTAGTAGATCGATACCCCGCAGTTGAACATGATGTAGTTCCCCGCCGTGCGCTCGTAGATGTGGGAAAGCGGCAGCACGCTCAGGCAGCGCTCTCCTTTGCGGGGTTGCAGAACCCTCAACACCGCGTGAAGGTTGGCGACCAGATTCCCATGGCTCAGCATGGCGCCCTTGGGGTCCCCGGTGGTTCCGGAGGTGTAGATGATGGTGAGGAGTTCCTCGGGGCGGCGTTGCGCGCCCCAAGCCCGGACTTCCGGCCGGCGGGATTCCAGGGTCGCGCCCAGGGCGATGAGCTCCTGCCACTTCAATACGTTGCGTCCGGCTTGGGGCTTGGGCTCTCCGCCCATCAGGACAGCGACCTTGAGGTCCGGAAGATCATGCCAGTGAGCCATGATCTTCGAGAGCTGGTCGTTGCTGGAACAGAAGACCCAGCACGCCCCGCAATCCCGGAGAATGAAGGCCGCCTGGATGGCAGGAAGGGTGGGGTAGACGGGCACGGAGGGCAGGCCTGAGATGGCGCAGGCGAAATCCACCATGGCCCATTCGGGCCGGTTTTCGGAGAGGATTGCGATCCGGTCACCTGGCTGCAGGCCCTGCTCCCGCATGGCCAGGGCCAGCCGCTCCACCTTGGCTTGCAGCTCCTGATGGGATACAGGCCGGAATTTTCCGTCTACTTTTTGGGCAAGGGCGTCAGGCAGATTGTAGGCAACAGCTTTGTAGAACAGATCAGCGATGGTTTCGATCAACCTCTGGCTCCCGCAGCGAGATGGTAGCAGGCAATTGGTCGTGAACTAGGCTGGAGCCTCGATGTAGGCTTAGGGGGCAAGCTGCGGAGGTCCTGAAGCAATGACTGCGCCTCACCATCCCTTGGCGGAAGCCGTGATGGCCTTCCAGCTGGAACAGTGCGCCCGAGGGGTGTCAGCCCACACGGCGAGAGCCCAGAAGGGGGATCTGGAGAAACTGGTGGCGCATGCGGTTGCGCATCTATGGCCGGGCTGGGCGGTGAAACCTCGGGTCCTGCGCCGTTTCGCACTGGAACTCGGAGAGCGCGGCCTGGATCCCGCGAGCCAGGCCCGGATCCTGAGCACAGCCAGGGTTTTCTTTCGTTGGCTGTTCGAGACCCAGCGGCTGACAAGCAATCCTGCCTCGGGTTTGCGCAATCCCAAACTGCCCCAGCGCCTGCCAGCCTTTCTTACCGAAGCCGAGAGCCGCTCGCTGCTGGATCTGCCCGAACCCGGGGACTTCCTTACCGCGCGCCTAGCCTGCCTGCTGGAGCTGCTCTATGCCTCAGGCTTGCGCGTCGCCGAGCTCACCGGGCTGGATTTGCAGGATATTCTGATGGAACAGCGGACCTTGCGGGTGCTGGGCAAAGGACAGAAGGAACGCCTCGTCCCTTTCCACGCGGGGGCGCAGGCAATCCTGGGTATCTACCTCGCTCAGCGGAAGGCGTTCCTGGCGGCAAGAGGGTTGCCCCCCAGCGCGGCGCTGTTCCTCAACCAGAAAGGTGGACGCTTGACACCCACCAGCGTGCGCACCTTCCTGGGCCAAGCCATCGAGCATGCGTCCTTGCGGGCCAAGGTGAGTCCCCATGCCTTGCGGCACAGTTTCGCCACGCACCTGCTGAGTCGTGGCATGGACCTCCGCGCCATCCAGGAACTCCTGGGCCACGCCAGCCTGAGCACCACCCAGCGCTACACCCACCTGGACCTGGAACAACTGGCCAGAACCTACGAAGGGGCGCATCCAAGGGCAAAAAAAAAGTGATCGGTGACCAGTAATGAAGCTGCGCGACCCAGGGCCGCGCAGCGATAGCAACTGACCTCTATTTTAAGTGCTCCAGGGCGGAATCGATCTGCGCGGAGACCTGCAGGATGTTGCCGTTCATGCTCTCGATCTCCCGGGTGAGGTTGCGGACGGATTCCACCGACTTGGTCATGTGATCCGCCACCACCATGAAGCCCTTGCCGTGCACGCCCACCTTGGCGGCCTCGATGCTGGCGTTGAGGGCGAGCATCTGCATGCTGGACATGATCTGGTTGATCCGCGCCACCAGGTTGCGGCTTCCGTCCAGGCTTGTATTGATCTCGCTTTTGATCTTGTTGAGGGGTCCCGTCAGGCTGGTCCTGAGGCGTTCCAGGTTCTCGTCCTGGACTTGCACGACGACCCGGGCCGCCTGGTGGGAGACCACATAGGTGCTGGTTCCGGAGACGAGCTGAGCCAGTGCGCCCGAGACATCCTCATTTCCGGTCACCTCGAAGACGATATCGCAGGGAGCCCGGTGCAGGGCGTCCGAGACGTCGGCGAAGGTGCGGATATCGTTCGCTCGGGCGCTCTCCATGGCCGCGGCTTCCGGATTGGGATCGACCACGAAGGCTACGTTGGCGATCTTGCTGAGCTGGAAGAACTTCAAGAGACCCAGACCGGCCCGTCCGCCCCCGACAATCCCAATTACATGATTCTTGGCTCCATACCAGTCGCTCATGACTCGCCCTCTTATAGTGGAATTCGGCTGACTTGGCAGGGGACTTTAACTTTGAATGGGTTGCAGCGCAGCTGTTTCCTGTGTTTCAAGGTAAGACACAACTTTCCCCTTTCCCGCCACGGTGTGATGGCTGTTCTCTAGATAACACTGGATTCCGTGCCTTCCGGGCGCACTCCCGCCGCTCCTGGGGTATTATCTCCCTTCACATCTGCGTGAATTCGAAAGGGCGTGGCGTGGATTTGGTTTTGGATCGCATTTGTCAGGAACTCTCATTGCCCCGCTCCGGGGTCGCCTCCATAGCGGCGCTGCTGAACGAAGGGAACACTGTGCCCTTCATCGCGCGCTACCGCAAGGAGGCTACCGGCTCCCTGGATGAGGTGGCCATCCGGGCGGTGGAAGATCGCGTGGCCTACTACAAGGAACTGCTGGAGCGGCGGGCCACCGTCCTCAAGAACATCGACAAGCAGGGCAAGCTAACCCCGGAGCTCAGGGCGCGAGTCGAAGAGACGTGGAGCAAGACGGTATTGGAAGACCTCTACCTGCCCTACAAGCCCAAGAAGCGCACCAAGGCCACGGATGCCCGCGAACGGGGGCTGGAACCCCTGCTGGACGCACTGCTTGCGGACGAATCCGGAGCCGACCCGTTGCTGCTGGCTGCGCCCTTCGCAAAGGAAGACCAGGAAGGGATCCAAACCCCCAGCGCCTGCGTCGAAGGGGCTGGGCATATCCTGGCGGAACGCCTGGCGGAGAATGCGGATGTCCGCGCCTGGCTGCGCCAGGAATTCCACGACACCGGCATCATGCTGTCCACCCTCCGCGAGGAGCGGAAGGAGAGCAACGAGGCCTTGCGCTTCAAGCCCTACTGGGACTTCAAGGAGGCCCTCAAGAAGATGCCTGGCCACCGGGTCCTGGCCCTGCGCCGGGGCGACAAGGAAGAGATCCTCGTGGTCAAGCTGTCCGTGGACCGGGAGAAATACGTCACCATGCTGGTCTCCAAGGTGGTCGTGAACCCGCTGTCCGGTTACCGGCCCTTCCTGCATGCGGTCTGCGAGGATGCCTTCGATCGTCTCCTGGCGCCCACCATCGAGACCGATGTGCGCATGGATGCCAAGAAGAAGGCTGATCTGGAGGCCATCAAGGTCTTCCAAGTCAATCTGGATCATCTGCTGTTGGCGCCTCCCGCGGGGCAGTGCTGCACCCTCGGCGTGGATCCCGGCATCCGCACCGGCTGCAAGCTGGCCATCATCAATCGCCTTGGCCAGTTCATGGAATCGGCCACCATCTATCCCTTGGAACCCAAGCGGGACCTCGAGGGCAGCCGGGCGATCCTGGAACAACTGGCGGCCAAGTATCCTCTGGAAGCCGTCGCCATCGGCAACGGCACTGGGGGCCGCGAGGCGGAAGCCTTCATCCGCCAGTGGCTGAAGGAGACCGAGCGCAGCGGCGTGGTCTGCGTAGCCGTGAGCGAAGCAGGAGCCTCCGTCTACAGCGCTTCGGACATTGCCCGGGAGGAATTTCCCGAGCAGGACGTGACCGTGCGCGGTGCCATCAGCATCGCCCGCCGCTTCCAGGATCCCCTGGCCGAGCTGGTGAAGGTGGATCCCAAGAGCATCGGCGTGGGTCAGTATCAGCACGATGTGAACCAGACCGCCCTCAAGAAGAGCCTCGATGAGGTCGTCGAGAGTTGCGTGAATCGCGTGGGAGTGGACGTCAATTCAGCCTCGTACAAGCTCCTGGCTTATGTGGCGGGCATCGGGGAATCCCTGGCCAAGAACATCCTGCAGCACCGTTTTGAACATGGCGCCTTCAAGAAGCGGGAACAACTGATGGAAGTCGCACGCTTTGGCGAGAAGGCCTTCCAGCAGGCGGCGGGCTTCCTGCGCATCCACGAAGGGGAAGATCCTCTCGATGCCAGCGCCGTGCACCCGGAAAGCTACCCCATCGTTCAGCGCATCTGCCAGCTCACCGGCAAGACAGTGCCTGAGCTGCTGGGCAATGATTCCGTGCTGGATGGCCTGGATGCCAAGCTCTTCGTGGATGACCAGTTCGGCGTCGAGACCGTGAGCGATATCATCGTCGAGCTCAAGAAACCCGGCCGGGATCCTCGCCAGCGTTTCGAAGCCGTGCAGTTCATGGAGGGGGTCAACAAGCCTTCTGATCTGGAAATCGGCATGGAGCTCCAGGGCCTGGTCACGAACGTGACTGAATTCGGCGCCTTCGTGGACATTGGCGTCCATCAGGATGGACTGGTGCATCTCTCGGAGATCTCTCACACCTTCGTGAAGAGTCCCTCCGATGTGCTCAGCGTCGGCTTGGCGGTCAAGGTGAAGGTGCTCACCGTGGATCTGCAAGCCAAGCGGATCGGGCTGTCCATCAAGGCCCTCCATCTCGCGCCCGCGGGGCAGCGGGCTGAAGGGCCTCGCCCCGAGCGGTCTCACCCTTCGCCTCGGCCTCACCAGGACAGGTCGAAACCGGAGTCCCGTTCGCCTAAGCGGGAGGGGCAGCCCGATGGGCCCAGGCATCCTGAAGGGCATAAACGTCGAGAAGATTTCAAGCGCGAGGAGCGCAAGCCTGAGCCCCGCGAAGCCGCCATGCCCCGCAAGCCCGAGGTGAAGGCCTCCAGCCTGGACGATCTTCTGGCCAAGTTCAACAAGGGTATCCGTTGAAGCGTCTTGCGCCCTGCCTCTTGGCCGCGCTACTGCTGGTTTCAGTGGCCTGTGACCGGACCCTGGCCCAGGCTCGCAAGACCGTCTATGCGCCTTGGGAAGAAGGCCTCACGCTCATCTACGAAGATGCGACCCTGCCGCCCGCAGCGCGCTTCCAGGAACGGCTGCAACGGCGTGTCTCCGCCTCCAAAGAGACCCCGGGAGGACGCCGTGTGACCATCACCTATTCGACCCTCAAGAGCAACAATGCCTTCGAGTTTCTGTTAAAGGATGGCGGCTCGGCATTGATGGAGGGCGATAGGCTCTTGTTGTGGATGCTTCCCGAGGGCTTTCCGGACCGGGTGGATCGCTGGGAGGACAAAGCCCGGGGCACGACCTTCCGAGTGCTCGGACGGGCGGCGCTCCAGAATCCATACTTGCAGCTCCCGGAAGACTACGACCGCATCGGCGTCTGGGTGGAAATGGAGTCGAAGGCTGGACTCAAGCGGCGGATCTTCTTCCTCCCGGGCATCGGTGAGGCGGAGAGCCAGGTGCTCCAAGACGGCACCTGGGTGGTAGTCAACCGGTTAGTCTCCCGAGGGTTTACGGATCTGCCCACCACGAAGACGCCAGCGACAGCCCCGTGACGGGATTGGAATCCGAATGAGCGGTGACATGGAAAAGCTGGTGACTGCCTTGCCCGAGGGCACGACCAAAGGGGCTATCCGCGACAATCTGGAAGTGGTCTGCTTCGCCATCGTCCTGATCCTGTTTTTCAAGACCTTCGTGGGGCAGCAATTCGTGATCCCATCCGCCTCCATGCGGAACACGCTGATGATCGGGGATCACCTGCTGACCAACAAGTTCATCTTCGCGGTCCCGCAGTGGGAGTGGGAAGCCAAGCTCTTCCCCATGCGGAAGGTCGAGCGTGGGGACATCATCGTCTTCCGGTATCCACAAAATCGAGACATGGACTATGTGAAAAGATGTGTCGCTATTCCTGGGGATCAGCTTGAGGTCCGCCAAAAAAGGCTTTACATCAAACATCCTGAAGATCCAGTCGCTAAGTTGGTCACTGGCGAATGGGAGCATCACAGAATGACGGATGACTTTATTGGAGTGGGCAACTCTGAGAGGCCCTTTTTCAAGGACCCACCAGAGCCTGGACCCTGGCCAGAGAATCGAGTCATTGGGAACAATACCCTCTCGTCTTCCCAAAGCGTCTGGGCCTTCTTGGATCCGGCCGTGTATTCGATAAATCGGCAGGGGATGTCGGTTCCGGAGGGTAACTTCCGGGATTACCTGGGCCCGATCACCCTTCCCGAGGGGTACCTTTTCGCGATGGGCGACAATCGAGAAAATAGTGAAGACAGCCGGTTTTGGGGTTTCGTCCCCATGGATCATCTTCGGGGCCGCCCCTTCATCGTCTGGTGGAGCTTCCGGGAAGGGGGCAACGACGATACGAGCGCCACTAACGCCAGCGGTCCCGCGGATATCGTCAAGAATTTCTTCGATGGGGCCCGGCACTTCTTCACCTGGACCCGCTGGGGCCGGACCGGGACCCTCCCACACTAGTCGGATTGAGCGGTTGGTCGCAGCCCTGTCATGCTTAGAGGGCATCGATTCGGAGTGGGCATGGCGAAAGCGGCAAAAGTGGACAAGGTGGAGATCGTCCTGCCCGAAGGCGCGGCCAAGGGTTCCATTCGCGACAATGCCGAGGTGGTCTGTTTCGCCATCCTCCTGATCATGTTCTTCAAGACCTTCGTGGGTCAGCAATTCACGATCCCGACGGCCTCCATGCGCAACACGCTGATGATCGGGGACCATCTGCTGGTCAACAAGTTCATCTTCGCGGTGCCCCAGTGGGACTGGGAGGCCAAGTTCTTCCCCATGCGCAAGGTGGATCGCGGCGACATCATCGTGTTTCGGTATCCCATGGATCGCAATTTCGACTATGTGAAGCGCTGCATCGCGCTGCCGGGGGACCGGGTCGAGATCAAGGAAAAGCGGGTGTTCATCAACGGCCAACAGGCCACCGGCGAGTTCGAGCATCACGTCCTCAAGCAGGCAGAAGGACCCGTGGCCGGCCCTTGGCCCATGACTCGGGAGGCCGGACCTACCGTCTACCGCACCCTCATGGAGATGGCGAAGGCGAAGGGTACCCCGGCGCCCACGACCAGCGTATGGCCATTCCTGGATCCTGAGTATCTCCGCATGGATCGCCAGGGCCAGGCGCCTATGGATGGGCCAGATTTTATCTTCCGGGACGATATCGGCACCTTCACCGTGCCTGAGGGGCACATCCTGGCTATGGGCGACAATCGGGATAACAGCCTCGACAGTCGCTACTGGGGCTTCATGCCCATGGATCACCTGCGGGGACGTCCCTTCATCATTTGGTGGAGCTATCGCGAAGGCGGCAACGACGATACCAGCGCCGATGTCCCCACTGGGCCGGGGAGCGTCGTGAAGAACTTGATCGAAGGAGCTCGCTACTTCTTTGTCCGCACGCGCTGGGACAGGTCGGGGCACATCCCCAGATAGGCCACCCCATGCAGGATGCCTTCATCTCCACCCTCACCCAGGCCCTGGGAACTGATTCCGGGCTGGTCCTGGTGGGCGGTGCGGTGCGCGATAAGTGCTTGCAGCGCGAGGGCGGGGACTGGGACCTGGCCACGTCCCTGCTGCCGGAGGAAGTGCTCCGCCGAGCCAAGGCGGCGCGCCTTCGGGCCATTCCCACGGGCCTGCAGCATGGAACGGTCACGGTGATGATCGAACATCACCCCATCGAGATCACCACCTATCGGGGCGACGGCCCCTATCTGGATGGACGGCGACCGGTCCATGTCACCCTGGGCGTCGCCCTGGAAGAGGATCTGGCGCGGCGGGATTTCACCGTGAACGCCATGGCCCTGCCCCTGGGCGCGGTGAACGGGTCGGATTGGGAGGCGCAGCTCATCGACCCCATGGGCGGCCGCAAGGATCTGGAGGCGGGCATTCTCCGGGCCGTCGGCGATCCCCTGCTGCGCTTCGCCGAGGACGGTCTGCGGCCCTTGCGTGCCTGCCGCTTCGCCTCGCAGTTGGGCTTCGCGATCGAACCCGCCACGCTTGCCGCCATCCCTGAGCGCCTGGAGGTGGCACGAAAAGTTTCTGTGGAGCGGGTCTTTACGGAGTTGACCAAGCTGCTCTGTGGCCAGGAACCCGCGCGGGGAATGCGGCTAATGGAACAGACGGGTCTCATGGATCTCTGGCTGCCGGAATTGAGACTGCTGGTGGGCAGCGCCCAGAACCGGCATCATCGCCTGGATGTGTGGGAACACACCCTCGCGACCTACGCAGTGGAAAAGACCGCCAATGCAGATATGCGTTGGGCGCTGCTCCTTCACGACACGGGAAAACCTTCGACGCGGACCCTCGACGCGGCAGGAGAAGTCCACTTCTACGGCCATGAGAAGGTCTCTGCCCAGTTTGCAGAGGCGATCCTGACCCGCCTGCGGGCGCCCAATCAGCTCCGGGAGCAGGTAGGAGCCCTGATCCGCGTGCATGGTGAACACCCCGATCCGGAGGGAAGCGATATGGCTTATCGCAGGCTGTTGAAGCGCCTCATCGAAGATGGAGTCTCGCCTGACGCATGGCAACTGTTCCGCTTAGCTGATCAGTACGGCAAAGGCTGGGCGGATTGCGAGCTCACTCCAAGCGGGCAGACCGGTGCCAAGTGGTGGTTGGGCGTCCAGCGGGAGTGGCAGACGATCTTGGCGCGTCTCGAAGCCGTTCGTTTCCCGGGCATGACCGCAAAGGAACTGGCTTTGGACGGCAACGCCCTCATGGCTCTGGCGGGGCGTTCTGGAGGTCCTTGGTTGGGAGGGCTGCAGAAGCACCTCCTGGAGGCCGTTTTGGAAGATCCCGCGCAGAACACGGCCGAAGACCTCCGGCGCATCGCCCTGGCATGGCTCTCGGTCACTCCGTGATGCGCCTTCATTCGGCGGGCTGCGTTTCCTCGGTCACGCCCACCATGCTTCTGGAATTGACATAGACCACAGGAAGGGGATCCCCGGTCATCTCCTGGGGATCCAGTTGCGGGTTGGGGCCAAGGAAGCATTCCCGGAATTCGATGAAACCTGGGCTGCGCAGCAGGAAATCGGAGGTCCGGACATTCTCCGGAACCTCGATGCAGCCTCGGATGCTGCCGAGTTCCAGGAGACAGGTCACCAGACGTTGGGCCCTTGGCTGTGAGCTGGGTTCGGGCTTGAATAGCTCCGCATCCGCCTTGGGGACGATGAGCAGGGCCGAGCCTTTGCGCAGGGCGAGAAAAGAGTGGACCTGCTGACTGCCAGGGAGCATCGCCTGGGTGAGTTTCAGGATCTCGTCCTGGGCGTTCAGTAACGTCCGCAGGTTCTTCATGGCGAGCAGATGAACAGTCCCACTGATGTACCCAGACGAGGTGAGGGCGATGATGGTGATGGGTTGCTGCAGGTGGAGGGGGGCAAGGGCCAT
>JANYIU010000151.1 GCA_025361955.1 Holophagaceae bacterium | reverse complement strand
GCCTTTCAGATTAGGCGCAAGAAAGGAAAAGATTCACCACCAAGGCCACTTCGCGACTGCAGAAAGAATGGAAGGATAGGGAACCAAGAAGGAAAAGCACGCTTCCCGTCACCGCTGTGGGAACCCGGTGAAGCCAGCGCGATGCTTTAGCCGCGCAAGCCTGCGGGCAGTGGGCTTGGCTTCTGCTGATGGGTCGGATTCCCCTTGCGTTCCTGGGAGCTCTGGGTGCGTTGGTGGTGGATTTTTGCAGCATTTGGATCGGTTCTCATCGAGGTAGACTCAGTCCAGGCTCTCAGAAGCAAGCAACGCCGGTGGCGAATCCGGCCGCTCAGGGCTGATGGGCGCCGCGCAGCCTTGCGCTGGTGGCATGGTGGTGGAGACCCTCCGCATCCGCCAGTCGACCCACCTGAGGCGCCAGTTCGGCGGCCAAGGTCGGTTCCAGGCTCAGAATGCTCTGGCGCTTCATGTAGGTCTGGACCCCCAGGGGACTCGAATACCTGGCCGTGCGCCCGGTGGGCAGGACATGATTGGGGCCGGCCCCATAGTCTCCAAAGGCCTCAGCGCTGTGACTCCCGGCAAAGATGGCCCCAGCAGCCGTGAGGGCGGGCAGCCAGTTTTCGGGATCCTGAACCACCAGCTCCAAGTGCTCAGGGGCCCAGGTCTGGGCGAATTCGATGGCCAAATGCTTCGGGGCCTGGATAAGCCGCCCGAAGCGGGAGACGCTCAGTTCCAGGATGGCCTTCCGCGGCGATGACTCTAAACGCTTCACCAGGTTCCTGGAAACACATTCCAGGAATTCCAGATCTTCAGAAATGAGAACGGCAGCTGCATCAGGGTCGTGTTCGGCCTGGGCCAGGAGATCCTCGGCCACCCATTCGGGATTCGCGGTGGCATCGGCGATGACCAGCACCTCCGTAGGTCCCGCCACCGAGTCAATGCCACAGCGCCCCACCAGTTGACGCTTGGCCTCAGCGACGAAGCGGTTGCCGGGTCCCGTCACGATATCCACGGAGGGCTCGCCGTAGGCCAGCCAGGCTACCGCCTGGGCGCCCCCCACGTTGTAGAGCTCATCCAGTCCCAACAGCGCCGCCGTCGCTAGGACCAAGGCATCCGGCCCCTCGGGCCGCGGCGGTGTCACGCCCACGATTCTGGTCACGCCGGCGACTTGAGCAGGGATGACCGTCATGGCGAGGGTGGAGGGATAGAAGGCCCGTCCGCCGGGGATGTAAACCCCTGCGGTGCGCAAGGGCACCCAGCGCTCCTGGGCGCGCCCGCCGCCAGGCAGAACCAGAGCAACGTCTTGAAGAACGGTCCTCTGGGCTGCAGCGAAGCGGCGGATCCCGTTGGCCATGCCTTCCAGGTCGCGGATGAGCTGGGCCTGCTCGCGTCGAAGCCGAGCCAGGGCCTCCGCCATGACCTCGCGGGAAAGCCGGAACGTGCCTTCGTCGAGCTGCACGCCATCGAAGGTCTCGGTATAGCGGAACACCGCCACCAGTCCCTGGCGACGCACATCCGCCAGAATCCGCCTTACCGTCTCTTCGGTGTTCCGCTCGACCTCGACATCCCGTTCCAGGGAAGCCACCCGCCCAGGCAATTCAGCCCGGTCAAATAATCGGATAGGGGAGATGAAGTAACACCGGCACACCTCAAGGGTGAAAACTTGACACTGTCAGGCCAAGCGATGGAATACAAGGGAAAATTCAGTGTTCAGTTAATAGCCAGCGCGGCCAAAGGCTGCAATCCATGCCACTGGCCGCTGTCCACTGCTTCACCATTGCCACTGCTGTTACGCCGGGAATGGATGGGCCTCTGGAATTCCATGGTGGAAGACGTGGCGAGCCGGGGCAGCCTTCTCGTCCGCATCATGCCAAGTCCAGGCGGTGGTATCGGCCAGGATGGCTTGGACCAGGGCGATATGCATGGCATGACCGGCAGCATGGGCTTCCACAAGACCCTCAACGGGCGCGCCGAGCATTGCCAGATCACCTACCAGATCGAGCATCTTGTGGCGAACGGCCTCATCCTCAAAGCGCAGGGTCTCATTCAAAGGCCCTTCGGCGCTGAACACCACCGCGTTGTCGAGACTGCCGCCCAGGGCCAAGCCCTTGGAGTGCATGAGCGCGATGTCCCGGTCCAGGCAGAAAGTGCGGGCCGAGCCCAGTTCACGCTGAAATTTCTCCGGAGTGAGGGTCAATTCGCGCGTCTGCCGTCCGATGGCCGGATGATCGAAGTCGATGGTGTAGCGAAGGCGGAGTCCAGGATAGGGAGAAATTCGCAGCCACTTCCCGCCCCTATGGACTTCCACGGGACGAAGCATCCTGATCAGGCGCCTAGGACCAGGAATGATGCGGGTCCCTGCCTCCAGCAGCGCCTGGACCCATGGAGCCGCACTGCCATCCAGGATCGGCAGTTCCATGCCGTCCACTTCGATGATGGCGTGCTCGATTTCAAGGCCGGCCAGCGCGGCCAGCAGATGTTCAACGGTGCTGAGACGGATGCCGTGCCGGGTGAGGGTGGTGGACAGACGCAAGTCACTCACGAACTCGGCGCGAGCTGGGATCAGCGTTCCGGACGGGGTGTGCAGGAACTGGATCCCGGTCACCTGCTCCACAGGCCGCACGGTGACCCGGCAAGGAAGGTTCGAGTGCAGCCCACGCCCGTCCATGATGACGGCGCGGCGCAGGGTCTGAGGGTGGCGGGAGGAGGACATGGTCATCTCGAAGCACTTATGAGCCAGATCCGTGCCATACTTTAATTGCTGTTATAAAAATAGTTATTTAGATATCGAGCCTAGCTGGCTGTGGGTTGGACCGCCACACCCTGTGGTCAAACCAAGCCATCCGGGGCGCATTTCCAATCCTCAGGAGTGGTCAACTTCACATTGGACGGGGGCGACACCACCAATTTCACCCGCAGACCCATCCGCTCAAGCAGCGAGACATCGTCGGTGCCCACGAAGCCCGATCGCCTGGCCTGTTCGAAGGCCTTCCGCCAGATGGATAGCAGGGCGATCTGGGGCGTTTGCGCCCTGAAGATGGTTTCGCGGGGCTCGGTGAGCAGGATCAATCCTTGGCCATCCACCCGTTTAAGGGTGTCAGTGGAAGCTTCTCCCAACATGGCTCCATCGAAGGCCACCAGCGCCTGCAATGCTTGCTGGATGGGCGCCGCGGGGGGAAAGGGCCGCACCCCGTCATGGATCATCACGGGGGCGTCAGGTTGCACCGGAATGGCCGCAAGGGCTGCGATCACGGAAGCCTGCCGGGTGGCCCCGCCCTCGACCACCCAGAGGGGCAGACCGAAGGACCAGGAGCGAACTTCCCTGATCCGGTCACTGGGCACCGCGAGGGCAATCCCGCGCAGGAGGGGCATACCCGAAGCCAGGAAGGCTTCCACGGTGGCCTTCAGGAGTGGCACGCCCCCCCAGTCTCGGAACTGCTTGGGAACCCCTCCCCCCATGCGCAATCCCTGACCCCCGGCGGGGATAAGAAGATACGGATGCTCAGTAGCGGCGGGTGATGAAGGGCTCGACACCGCGGCCTCCGAAACGCATGCTGACCAGCTCGGCGGCCTTCTCTGCCTCGTCCATGCTCACGTAGGCACCGACGCGGACGCGCTTCACGGTCCGCCCCTCCTGGGTCGTGACGTCCTGAAGGGTGACGGGGCCGATGGCAAGCTTCAGTTCCCTGGCCAGACTCTCGATATTGGCGGGATCAGAGAGAGCCGCCACCTGGATGGTATAGGGATTTGATAGATCCACCGCCGACCAGCGGTTGGAGGAACTGCCATCCTTATCAACTGCTCGGATGCTCACGTTGGCCTTGCCCTGTTCCAGGAATCCCAGGTCCTTAGCCGCCTGCTGGGAGACGTCCACGATCCGTCCATGGACAAAGGGACCCCGATCATTGATGCGCAGGATCGCCCGCTTGCCATTCTCCAGATTCTTGACCTCCAGGTAAGTCCCCAAGGGTAGGGTTCTATGGGCGCAGGTGAGTCGGGCAGCATCCATGATCTCTCCGCTGGCCGTGAATTTCCCGCGGAACCCATCGATTTCGTTACCGTACCAGCTTGCCTCGCCAGACTCGGTGTAACCCTGATCGGCACCCTCCGCGGTCCCTCCGGCAGGTTTGCGGAGTTTATCGGCGGTAGCGACCGGCTTGGTGCAATGCAAGCTGAAAAAAAGAATGACCAAAGCCGCTGAAATACGGGTCGCAGACCGAATCCGGCGCAGGATGCCGCCATCAATCACCCCCCTGGTCACCGGTCTGAACTGCACCTGGATGTCATCGATCCAGACATTGAACATGCGGTTCCAGTTCTGGGGGGCAAGCGGAAGAAATCCCATGATGCTCCGAATAGAATCAGGATCAACCAGACCCTAAGGTCACATTCTAAATAGATATTCCCAGTTTGTAAATCGCACCCTGGAATTGACCGTCCCCAGGCCCACCTTGAGGTTTACGAGCTGTCATTTTGCGAAAATATTAACCATTGCTATTTCAAGCTTTGCGCCCCTCGCGAGATCCATTGCAAGCTCCCGTTGGTCGCGCTGGAAGGCAACCGGTTGGCTTACTGCTTACTCGGAATCTCTGCGATGCGGAACGCCTTGGGGCGGTTGCCCCCCTCGTGCAAGGCCTTGGGCAGGCTCCCAGCCTGCTTCTCGGCGGTGGCGCTGGAAGGGAACTTGCCGTAAAAGACTTGGTAGCAGGAACGCCCATCCCGAAGGGTCATGGGCACGATGAAGATATCCGGCTTTCCATCAGGAAAGATCTCTACGGCCCTCTTCAGGGTCTCGCCGACGCAAGCGATTTCCAGACGCAGGGTCCATTGCTTGGCAGACCCTTCTGCCAGATACTTCTGCCCCTGTTGGATGGCCAATTCCAGGTCGCCTTTCCTGAGGGCGTCCACCCGTTCCTGGATCGAGGTCCCGATCACAGGACTCGGTGTCGGCTTGGGCAGTACCGGTGCGGGAGCTGCTGGTTTGGGGGATTCGGGTTTGGCAGGTTCAGGCTGCGGGGTTCCAGTTTCCGGGGGCACAGCGATGCTGGGGGAAACCAGTCTGCTGACAGGGGGTTTCACCGGGGACGCCAAAGTGATCATGGTCGCGGGCCGGAGCTTGAACCACCACCAGCCCCCTGCCCCCAGGGACACGAGCAAGAGGGCGACCAGACCAAAGACCGGCCCTTTTCTGCTGTTCGCTTTGGGCGTGGGCTCGGGAGGGCTCGGATCCTCGATCCTAAGTTGTTCTTCCGGTGATGCCATCAGAATGGAGGACTTCAGAGTCATCTCCGGTTCTGGACCCTCGTCCATGACGGAGGGCAGTTCGGGGAGTTCCATGGAGGGGGTGGGCATGCTGGCTTGACCTGTCTCGGGGGAAAAACCGGAGGGGCTCGGCATAGGACCGGGAGTCAGCGGAAGGGCGAGCTGTTCGGGGATCCGGGACGCTGCCGGTGCCTGATCTTCCTCCAGGGGGAAGAGCTCCTCGGCAAGCGGGGACTCCGGCAGGGCATCCAGGGCGCGCGAGAGGTGTTCGAGATTGGTCGTGGGCTTGGCCGCCGCTTCGATGGTGGAGAAGAGGGAGGGGACCGTCGCCATGAGCGAATCCGGAAGTGGCGGCGAGAGGGGCTCCAGCTCGGAGGTCAGCGCCAAGTCCAGGGCCTGACGATCCAGCGGTGGCATTTCATGAAGGCGAGCCCAGCCGATCTCCCGCAGGAACAAGGCGAAAGTCCCAAGCCTCAGGGGTTCGGTCAAGGCTTCCCGACTCAATTCGAGCAGCGTGTGGGTCCCATCCAGCAGCGGAGGCAACTTGGCAAGATCCGGGGGCAGGCTCATTTCCATGAGCCGACGCCCCTGGAGCACCACCACTTGGTTCAGAGGCCCCAAGAGCTCCAGCAGCCGCTCCCGGTTTTGGATATTCAGCAGACCATTCAGTAATAATTGCGGCGTATCCATGGGCAGCCGCACCACCGTGGCATCCAAGTCGCGGGCCTCGAAGCTAGGCAGCTGGTCCGGGGTTCCCATCGCCCCCTGCAGCACCCGCTCCACTTGAGCCCGGGCCACATCCAGCAGATCGCGCTGGGTGATGAAGCCCATTTCGATCAGGTTCTTGCCAATGCTGAGTCCCGGTTTCAGGTTGGCCAGGGCATAGTCCATCTGGGCCTGGGTCAGTTTGCCGCGTTCCACCAGCAGGAAGGTGAGCCGGTCCATGGTGTGAGTGCTCTGGGCGAAGACTATATCGCCCAATTCGAAGAAAATCGTCCGGCTAGGCTCCGTCCCGAGCTTCCACAGGCCCGTGGACCGATCGCGATGGTGCCGGAACAGATCCTGGAGCGCCGCCAGTGTCATTGAATCACCCATCGTTGCAGTTTAAGTCTACCCACGCGGACGAGCACGGTTTCCCCAGCGTGTAGTTCCATTCGATGCAGCGGGTCGGAGACCTTAGCCCCGTCCAGACTCACCGCTCCCTGCTGGAGCAAGCGCTCCGCGTCCTTGCGGGAAGACGCCATGGCGCGATCGAGCAGGAGTTTCGCGAGCGACACTGCGCCTCCAGTAGGTGGAACCACCACCCTGGGAGCCTCCTCAAGCTTCCGGTCCGAAAAGCGCCGGATCCATCTCTCCTCGGCTTCTTGCGCATGCTCCGGGCCATGGAACTGGGCGACGATCTCCCGAGCCAAGGCCTTCTTGGCGTCCATGGGGTGGCGCTGCTTGAGCTGTGCGATACCTGCAGGGAGCTGGTCCGTGCTCGTGAAATCAACGATCCGGAAGATCACGGTGTGCCCAAGTTGCTGAAACTGAGCCATCTTGCGGAGCAGCACGCTGTGGCCCAGATGCAGATCTGGAGC
>JANYIU010000111.1 GCA_025361955.1 Holophagaceae bacterium | reverse complement strand
GCCTCCTCGGCCATGGCGAAGAGTTTGGCCGCGATGACCGGGGTATCGGAGCTGGGCTTCACCACCACCGTGTTGCCAGCCACCACCGCCGCCAGGGTCATCCCGGTGAGAATCGCCAAGGGAAAGTTCCAGGGCGAGATGATCACCCCCACCCCCAGCGGGATGTAGTGATAGCAATTATCTTCGGTGGCCAAGCGGGTGAGGGGCGCGTACTGGAAATGGGTCAAGGCCAGCCGGGCGTAATACTCGCAAAAATCGATGGCCTCCGCGATTTCCGCATCCGCCTCATACCAGTCCTTGCCGATCTCGTAGCAAAGCAGCGCCAGCAGCTCGAAGCGCCGCTGCCGCATGATCGCGGCCAGCCTCAGCAGCTTGTCGGCTCGCTCGTCAGGGGCTGTTCGGGACCAGGTCTGGAAGGTCGACCTGGCGGCCTGGAACGCCTGATCCACCTGCTCCCGGCTGCAACTGGCCACCCGCCCGATGATCAGATCGGGATGGGCGGGGCTGGTGGAGGTGATGACCTTGGCAGTCTCCAGCCGCTGCCCAGCGATGATGGCCGGGTGGAAGTCTGAGAAGGTCGACGGGATCGCCTGAATGGCCAGCTTGGCCGCCGCCACCTGAGCGGAATAGTCGCAGATGGGTTCGTTGGTGAAATGGGGCAGATACACGAGAGGCCTCCTGGGAGCGCCAGCCATTCAGGACCAATCAATCGAAGCCAACTGTTTCCAGAAGTCTAATCCTACCAAAAGAGTCGAATAAAGGAACCTGGGTCTCTGCCCAACTCTCTCAGGTTTTGGCCAAACTGCCTCAAAAGGCTTATTCCACAACGGCCTCTACGGAAATCCCCTATCGAAGTTCCTTGGAGATAGCTAGAACCACCCTTCTGGCTGCTGTCCGGTAGTCTGCCACCAGATCGCCAGACCCGATGACGCTTTCGCGCGTCGCGAAGGCCGCGACCAGGGTTCCATCCTTGGTGACCAGCACGCCCTCAACGCCAAGCTGGCTGTTTGAACCGGACTGTCCTTGCGCACGAGTCGTCAATTCCACGATATGGAAATGAAGGCTGCAGGGTGCGTCCTCTTTGGCAATCTCGGCTAGCGCACCGGGAAGGTATTTATCAATCCCATCGTTGCGCGCTTGGACTTGATAGCTCACTTCGCCGATGGAAAAGCCGCTGGCTTTGTCGTAGTCAGGGCTGATCCACAGATGAGCAAGAGCTGAGCCCTTTTTCATGTTTGCGGCGGTAGCTGCCGGGATCAGAGGCATCCCAACACTTGGAGGAGGGGGGACGACCTTCGGTTTGGACTGCGAAGAGACTGCTGGCTGAGCCGGCAGAACGGGAGAAGGTACGTCGGCCAAGGCTTGAGAACCTCCCAGAACGGACGCCGAGGAAACCACTGAAGGCGCGGGTGCGTTCCCTGGCAGTTGCCCGCCAGGTATTTGCGCAACACGCATGGGGGCCGCGGAGCCTGCAGGAACAGCCACCATGACGGCCGGGCTTTTCTCATAGGATGGCAAATTCGCAGGAAACAGATCCTTGGACATCTTGAATGCGATCGCCCTCACCGCAAGCCTGGCATTGTCCTGCTCGTTCCCGCTATCGGTCTTGGCTGCGTACGCCGTGAATGCCGCTACAACCGTCCCGCCTTTGTCGACCAAGAGCCCCTCAGCTTCCACCTTGGCGCTGGCTCTCCCACTGGGGCTGGATTTAAGCTTCACCATGACCACTGCCACGCGCAGGGTGTAAGGAGAATCACTCTTAATTAAACTCGCGAGGGCTACCGGGAAATATTCCAGTACGGCACTCGCTTCATCCTCCGATTCATTCGAAACCTTCCCTAGAAGGAAACCCTTCGTTCCATCAAAACCCGGAACTGCCCAAACCAAGTCAAGGTTTTTCCCCTTCTTCATGTGAGTGACAGTCTCGCTGGGGATCGAGATCGGACCCTTAGCAGGACTTGATGTGGTCTGGAGCAACAGAAGGGCGGTGATTAGTATCGGGGTCTGAATTTTCATGTTTCCTCTATTCGAAGGCTCTGTCGGTTCTTTGCTTGGCTGGGTGGCTCCACGGCTCGCACACGCCAAATTCAATGCTGAGAAGATTCTACCTGGATCCCGGCCTAATTTCAGATGAACTAAACTCAGCGCAGCGGGGTATCCTTCCACCAGTCCATTCTTGCGTGCTGCCATGAAACCCAAAGCCCATCGAATCATCCGCATCGGAATTCCCAGCGGGGATCACTACGCCATGGGCCCCGGCAAGGCCGATTTGCTGGAAGCCATTCTTGAGACAGGTTCCATCTCGGCCGCAGGGCGCAAGCTCAGCATGAGCTACCGCAGGGCCTGGCTGCTGGTGGACGAAATGAACAAATGTTTCAGGGGCCCCCTGGTCCACGCCCGCTTGGGCGGAGCCCACGGTGGCGGCGCGGATGTGACGGAGTTGGGGAAAGAGGCCCTCAAGGAGTACCGGGACCTGCAGAACCTGGCTTGGGAAGCGGTGCGGCTGCCCTACAAACACTATGTCCAGCTGCTGGGGGAACCCCTGGAATGAAACGAGGCCGTCCGTGGACGGCCTCGTTTCCTAAGCAATGATCCCTACATGCCCAGGTAGGCCTTGCGGACCATGTCATTGGCCTTCAGGTTGGCGCCGGTGTCTGTGAGGACTATGTTCCCGGTCTGCAGCACGTAGCCGCGGTTGGCGATGGATAGGGCCATCAGGGCGTTCTGTTCCACCAGAAGGATGGTGGTTCCGCGCTTGTTCAACTCCTTGATGATCTCGAAGATCTGGTCCACCAGGACTGGCGCCAGACCCATGGAGGGTTCGTCCATGAGCAGGATGGTCGGGTTGGACATGAGACCTCTTGCGGTGGCGAGCATCTGCTGCTCGCCGCCGGACAAGGTGCCGCCCATCTGCTGGGCCCGCTCTTTCAAGCGGGGAAAAAGACTGAAGGCATTCTGGATGCCCTTTTCGATTTCAGCCTTATCGTCAATGATGTAGGCCCCCATTTCGAGGTTCTCCAACACGGTGAGGCCCGGAAAGATGCCGCGCCCTTCGGGCACAAGGCCCAGTCCGGCCCTGTGGACGGTATGGGGGGGCAGATGGGAGATGTCCTTCCCTTCCAGCAGCACGTGGCCCTTGCGGGGGTGCAGCAGGCCCGAGATGGATCTGAGGGTGGTCGTCTTGCCGGCGCCATTGGCTCCGATCAGGGCGACGATCTCCCCCTTTTCCACGGTCAGGGAAATACCCATCAACGCATGAATATTGCCGTAGTAGGAATGGATGTTGTCCAGCTCGAGTACGCTCATCGGTTCCTCCTTACGCCGGGGCATGGGCGCCAGCGGCGCCCTTCCCGAGGTAGGCTTCAATCACTTGGGGATTCGAGGCGATTTCCTTGGGCTGGCCCTCGGCGATCTGCTCACCGTGGTCCATCACATAGATGTGCTCGGAAATATTCATGACCACCTTCATATCGTGCTCAATGAGCAGGATCGTGATGCCTAGCTCATCGCGGATGCGTCGAAAGAGGTTCAGCGCGTGTTCGCTTTCGGAAGGATTCATGCCTGCCGCCGGTTCGTCGAGCAGGAGGAGCTTCGGTTCCGAGGCCAAGGCGCGGGCTATTTCCACTCGGCGTTGGGCCCCATAGGGAAGGCTTCCCGCCAGCTCATTGCCCACGTTCCTGAGGCCGACGTATTCCATCAGCTCCTGGGCACGGGCCTGGGCCTTGCTTTCCTCTGCCTTGAAGGCGGCCGTGCGGAAGACCGCTTGGATCGGGTTCTGTTTCAGCCGGGTATAGGCGCCGACCATGATGTTCTCCACCACGGTCATACCGCCAAACAGCCGGATGTTCTGGAAGGTCCGGGCCATTCCGAGGGTGGTGATCTCGTAAGGATGCATCTTCTCGATGCGCTGGCCCTCGAACTCGATGGTGCCTTCTTCGCAGTGATACAAGGAGGAGATCGCGTTGAAGAAGGTGGTCTTCCCGGCGCCATTGGGGCCAATGATGCTGACAATCCGGCCCCGCTCGATGTTCACGGTCATCTTGTTGACGGCGGTGAGGCCACCGAAGCGCTTTATGACGTCTTTGCTAGTGAGGATGTACTTGCCATCAGCCACGATCCGCTCCTTTCCCTTCGAGTTCATCAGCATCCGGCTCAGCATCCAGCTCACGCTGTCTGCGAGCCGCCGGGATGAGACCGGCAGGGCGATAGATCATCATGGTGACCAGCACGACACCGAAAATAAGGCGCTGATACTTGGCGGGATCCAACTGGTTCGAGAGATTCTTCCAGTGGAAGCCCAGGATGGCCGCGTCACTCTGCCGCAGTTGGGACAGGTAAAGCGAGAAGCTCTGCAGCACCTGGATGTTGAGGAGGGTGACCACCGTGGCCCCCACGATCACGCCCGTGATGCTGCCGATGCCGCCCAGGATGACCATGGTGAGCACGCCCACGGACTGGAGGAAGGTGAACGTCTCAGGACTCACGAAGGTCCGGCTGGCGGCGAACAACACCCCCATGGCGCCGGCGAACGAAGCACCCACCGTGAAGGCGCCGAGCTTCAACTTGTTGGCATTGATGCCCATGGCCCCCGCCGAGAGCTCGTCCTCGCGGACGGCGGTCCAGGCTCGGCCCACTTTGGAATCATCCAGACGGTAAGTGATGACGATGACGGCGATCACCACCATCAGCGCGATCAGGTAGAACAGGATGTTGTAGGCCTGGTTTTCCGTAATGCGGTGCCCGATGACAGGATCAAAAATCGAATTGAACATATTCAGCACCCCTTTCGGCATCGTCGGCCGCTGCACGGGCGTGATGCCCTGGGGTCCATTGGTGAGGTTCCAGGGCTTGTCGAGGTTGTTCGCCAGCTGGCGCACGATCTCGCCGAAGGCCAGGGAGATGACCGCCAGATAGTCGCCTCGGACCCGGAGGACTGGCAGCCCCAGAATGAGTCCGAGCACCGCCGCCACGATGACACCCAGGAAGATGAACAGGTAGAAATAGTCGGGCGCCATGAAGAAGGGCGTGTGCAGCGGCTTGGTGGTGACCGTGGTGTTCAGCAGGTAGGGCTGCTGGGAGCCAAAGAAGGCCCAGAGGTAGGCACCCACCGCATAGAAGGCCATGTAGCCGAAGTTCAGCAGGCCTGAGAAGCCCACCACGATATTAAGGCCCAGCGCCAGGGCGGAGAACACCGCGATCTGGAAGATCACCTCCAGATAGAAGACGTTCCGGCCGCCCAGGATGGGCACCAGGATGATGGCCACGAAGACCGCAAGGGCCAACTGCACAGACTTGTGCAACTTCAGCCAGTAGATCGAGCTGGCCGAGAACACGAAGAGCAAGAACCCTGGGATGGACCTGGGGCTTAGATAAACGACGCTAAAGCCAAGGAGCAAGAGCCCGATGGAGAAGAAATAAGGATTCCTGCCCTTGTTCACGAAGGTCATGAATTGGTTGATTTTGAGTTTTATCTGCTCTTTCATCGGATCCTCCTATGCCTTCTGCGAGAGATTCTCGCCAAGCAGGCCGTTGGGACGGAAAATGATGACGAGGATCAGGATGAGGAACGCCACCATGTCCTTGTACTCCGCACCGAACGCGCCCTGGGTGAAGGTGCCGAGGTAGGCGCCTGCGAAACTTTCGATCATGCCGAGCACGATGCCGCCTAGCAGGGCGCCGGTGAGGTTGCCGATACCCCCGAGCACGGCCGCGGCGAAGGCTTTGATGCCGGGCATGAAGCCGACGAAGGGATCAATGCGGGTGAACTTCAAGGCATACATGACGCCCGCCGCGCCACCCAACGAGCCGCCCACCAGGAAGGTGAGGGAGATGACGCCATTGACACCGATCCCCAGCAGGGCTGCGGTGTTCGGATCCTGGGACACGGCCCGGATGGCCTTGCCGACCTTGGTGGCCTTCACGAGGTAGTTGAGCGCCACCAGCATCGTGACCGCCGCGAGAATGACGACGAGCGACTTGACCTGGATATCAATGGCCTTGGACCCGATGGTGAAGAGGGTCAGCCGGTCGTCAAAGTTCCCGAAGGTCGGGATCACCCGATAGAACTGGCCGGTGGTGAGGCTTTCCGTCAGGCGGATGATGTCCTGGAGGGCGAAGGAGACGCCGATGGCCGAAATGAGCGGCACCAGCTTGGGCGAATTCCGGAGCGGACGGTAAGCGACCCGTTCCACGAATACCGCCGTGCCACCCGCGACCGCCATGCCGATGAGCAGGGCGAGGCCGAAGTAGCCGAAGGACCCGATGGTCCCAGCCTTGGCCAGACTGCCCACCGCATTGAGCGCAATGAGGGATTCCACCCCGGCGAAGGCGCCGATGGCGAAGATCTCACTGTGCGCGAAGTTGATGAACTGAAGTACCCCGTAGACCATGGTGTAGCCCAGGGCGATGGCTGCGTAGACGAAGCCGATGGTCATTCCGTCGATGAGCACCTGGGGGAGATTGCCGACGGTGTAAGCGAAAATGCCGACACCTTGGGTCGACTGAAGCAAGTGATCGGCTCCCGATCCCTGGAACAGCGTCGCCAGGATGATCATGATCACCGAACAAAGGGCACCCGCGCCTGCCACGAAAATGGCCATCTGAACGATGGGCATGATGATTTCGCGCGCGGGACCCGTTCCCATGATGTTGCGCATAGGGGTCTCCAGAAAATCCCCCCCTCTGCAGAGGAGGGGGGGGGAGTGCGTTATGACTCGTCGAATGGCTTAGAAGCCGTTATGAAATAACCAAGTCGCTGGGTAACCGTTTCGTTACGGCTCCTGATGCCATCGTTGCAATGGCCTACTGAGGGGGCGCGACATCCAGGGTCGTATCGATCCTGTTCGAGGCCCACTTCGCGGGGTCGGCGGAGGTGACTTGAATGATGAAGTACTTGGCCTTGGCGAGATCACCCTTGCCATTGAAGGTGATGGTGCCGGTGATGCCGTGGTAATCCTTGAGGGCGCGGACAGCCTTGGAAACGGCTTCACGGGTGGGCATCTTGCCGCCGGCTTCGTTGGCGGCGTTTTCGATGGCCTTCAGCAGGATGCCGGCACAGTCATAGGACTGGGCGGCGAAGGGCTGCGGGTTGTTCCCGAACTTAGCCTTGAAATCAGCAATGAACTTGGCGGTGTCAGGATAGACATTGGCCGGTCCGGAGACGGTGGAGAAGTAGGTGCCAGCGCCCTCGAGGAGCACATCGCCACCGATCTTGGTGGCATCCGCGGAATCGAAGCCATCGTCGGAGAGGCACAGGCCCTTGAAACCCTTCTGACGGGCCTGCTTGAAGAGCACCGCGGCCTGATCGAACATGCCGCCGAAATAGATGCACTCAGGCTTGGAAGAAAGGATGGGGGAGAGGATGGCGTCGAAATTGGCCTTCTCTTCAGTGCCGGCAAAACCAGCGATCTTGATGCCCTGGACCAAGCCTTCCTTCTGGAAGTATTCGGCAATGCCCTGGCCGTAGGCGGACTTGTCGTGGAGCACGTAGGCGCTCTTGATGCCCTTGCTCTTGGCGAACTGCGCACCCACCGCGCCCTGCACGTCGTCCCGGCCGCAAATGCGGTTGATTTCCGGGTAGCCGCGCTCGGTCACCTTGGGGTTCGTGTTGGCGGGGGAAACGTTGCTCAGGCCAGCCGCGTGATACTCCTCGGACGAGGGGATCTGCACGCCGGAATTGTAGTGGCCCACGATGCCCAGGACGGCGGGATCGGAGACGATGGCCTTGGCATTGGCCACGCCGGTGTCAGGGTTGGCCTGATCGTCGAAGGGGGCCAGTTCGACCTTGAATCCCAGCTTGGTGAGGGGTTCGGAGAGCTGCTCCATGCCGAGCTGAGCACCGCTCTTGATATCCGAGCCGATGACCGACAGGGCACCCGACAGGGGGCTCTGGGTCGCGATCTTGATGACCTTCTGTTCTTTACTGCAGCCCGCGATCAGCAGGCAGAGCGTCGCAACGACAGGCGCGACAAAAGAAACGGTCTTGTTCATCAGCATTCCTCCAGAGGTACCTTCTTATAAAGACCCGCAGGTGCACGATGCGCCGGCGGCGTTGGGTTGGTGGGTGATCAAAGTCGCGATTCGCTCCGGCCTTGTTCCTTTCGGCTGTGAGCAGGCAGGGAATCGGCGCAGGAACAGCGATCCTTGAGGGAATCTGCTGCCCACGTGCATGGCACATCCTGCATCGGGGCGCACCAAGTAGCTTTTTCAGATGAACTTGCCGATACACTCGGGTTTCGATGTTGGCCAAAGTTTATGAGCGACCCAAGCGGGCGTCAAGCGGTTTTGTTGTCCCTGGGGCTCGGAAACGGACTTTTCCTAGAACGTGAGCGATGGAAAAGTTCCCGGGAAATGTTTTTTTTCTTTACCTTCCATTTCCGATCGTGGTAATCATGTGCCCACTGCTGCAACTCATTGCACGCAACCCATACTGGGGAGGAGAACA
>JANYIU010000096.1 GCA_025361955.1 Holophagaceae bacterium | reverse complement strand
CGGAAACTCCACGAGCACCGGCGGGCCATCGTGCGCGTGGCCCATGATGTGGAGGAACCGCTGCTGGGCGTCGTGGCCAAGAGCCCCGCCATGCGCCAGCTGGTGGAGATGGCCCGCCGGGTGGCCAGGGTGGATTCCACGGTCCTCATCACCGGCGAGAGCGGTTCGGGCAAGGAGCGCATCGCGCGCCTGGTTCATGACCAGTCGACCCGCGCCGCGGGCCCCTTCATCGCAGTGAATTGCGGCGCCATCACCGAGACGCTGCTGGAGAGCGAACTCTTCGGCCACGCGCGGGGCGCCTTCACAGGCGCGACCCACGACCGTCCGGGCCTCTTCGAGGCGGCCAACCGGGGGACGCTGCTGCTGGACGAAGTGGGCGAAGTGTCGCCCGGCATGCAGGTGAAGCTGCTGCGGGCCATCCAGGAGCGCGAGATCCGGCGCGTGGGCGAGAACAAGGACCGCAAGGTGGACGTGCGCATCATCGCCGCCACCAATCGCAACCTGGCCCAGGGAGTCGCCGACGGCAGCTTCCGCCAGGATCTCTACTACCGGCTCAAGGTCGTCGAACTGCACGTGCCGGCGCTCCGCCAGCGCAAGGAGGACATCCTGCCGCTGGCTCGGGTGCTGCTGGCCGGCTCGGCGTTGTCCATGAAGCGCAAGATCACGGGGCTCACGCCCGGCGCCACCGACCAGCTGCTGCGCTACCTGTGGCCCGGCAACGTCCGCGAGCTGGAGAACGCCATGGAGCGCGCGGTCGCCCTCGCGCCCGGCACCCGCGTGGAAATCGAGGACCTGCCCGAGGAAGTCCGCCAGGCCTGCCCCATGCCCATCGCCCATTCCGGGGCCGTGCAGCCCCTGGAGAACATCGAGAAGGATTACATCCTGGCGGTGCTGGCCCTCAATGGCGGCAACCAGACCCGCACGGCCGAGCAGCTCCAGATCGGCTCGGCGACCCTCTACCGGAAGCTCAAGAGCTACGGGAAGATCCGCAGCGAGCGAGGCGTCACCAAGGAAACCTGATACCTATTTGCGTCCAGCAGAAAAGATCCACCACGGAGGCACGGAGGACACTGAGAAAGAACACGGAGAATAAAAAGCAGACCTGTCTTACTCCGTGTTTCCCTCCGTGAGCTCCGTGTCTCCGTGGTGATCTTGCCTTCCTTGGTATGAGGGGCCCTACAGGTCGTGCTGCGTTTGCTGCTTGCCGGCCTTGGCCTTGCTGGAGTCCAGGCCGATGCGCACCTTGAGCTTGTAGCGGCTCCGCTCGTTGAAGCGGTCCACGGCCTCGATGAGATCCAAAGCCTTGTGGACGGCCCGGATGGACCGGTCCGCCACGGCATCGGACAGATCAACGGAGGCCAGATAGGCCTCGCCGGTGGTGCCCTTCCGGTCGAGACCGGAGTCCTCGCTTCGGCTGTCGAAGCGGGCGGAGATGTCATTGAGCGCGCCCGCGAGGACCTGGGCGCTGGCGCCCTCGGCGAATTTTGTGAAGGCCACGATGTCGGCGAACAGCACGGTCACCTCCGCGTAGCCCTCCGCCACGAGACCCGGGGGCGCATCGGCCGTTCCCTCCGGGTACTGCCTCATGATGTCCGCCATGGCCTGGGGCAGCACTTCGAGCAGCAGCCGCTTCGAGACCTTCTGCTCCGCCAGCACCCGCTCGTAGAGCAGTTTCGTCTCCTGGTGCAGCAGCCGGACTTCCAGCATGTTGTGAACCCGGATCAGCACTTCTGCCAGATCGAAGGGCTTGCTCACGAAGTCCTTCGCCCCAGCCTTCAGGGCCCGCAACTTCTGGTCCGGCTGGGCGGTGACCACGAGCACGGGAAGGTAGCTGCCCGTCTCGATCTCCTTGAGGTTCTCCATCACCTGGAAGCCGTCCATGCCGGGCATGAGGAGATCCAGCAGGATCAGGTCGTAGTGGTTCACCAGGTGCAGCTCGCAGACCGCGCTCGGCTCCGTGGTGGAGGTGATGTTGAGATAGCCGGCCCGGCGCAGCATCTGCTCCAGCAGGGTGATGTTGGGCGCCAGATCGTCGACGATCAGGATCTTGCCCTTCAGGATGTCTGCGGTATTAATCAATTCGCCCTCGGTTCTGGTGGTGTCTTCACTCGTTCGCGGTAGGTGGTTCCAACGCGATATCCAGCGCTTCCATGAACGCCACGACGTTGATGGGCTTGGTGATGTAGCGGAAGAAGCCCGCCTTCAGTCCCTTGGTGATGTCGCCCACCATGGCATTGGCGCTGATGGCGATCACGGGGATGTCCTGCGTCAGGGGATCCAGTCGCAGGATTTCCAGGGCCTGGAAGCCATTGAGGCCGGGCAGGTTGATGTCCATGAGAATCACGTCCGGCCGCTGGGTCTTGGCCATCTCGATACCGAGGGTCGCGTTCCCCGCGCTCAGCAGGTGCAGGTCGGGCCGTCGGGCGATGAGCTGCTCGACCAGGCTCAGGTTGGCAGGATTATCTTCCACGTACAGGAGCGTCCGCTGCCGCGTGCTCTCCTGAATCGTGAAGGGCTCCGGGCCTTGGGCCTCGGATGGCATGTCTCCAAGCTCCCGCTGCGAGGCCGAAGGGAGCTCGAACCAGAAGAGGCTGCCCACGTCGACCGAGCTTTCCACGCCGATGGTGCCACCCATGAGCTCCACCAGGAGCTTGCTCATCACCAGCCCGATGCCCGTGCCGTCCTCGGGGCTGGTCTCCTGGCCCAGTCGATTGAAGGGCTGGAAGAGCTGCCGGAGCAGGTGCGGAGCCAGTCCGTGTCCCGTGTCCCGGACGCCGATGCGGATGCGCCCTGGAGTGGCCGTGGAACAGGTGACGGTGACGGTGCCCCCCACGGTGTTGTACTTGATCGCATTGGAAAGGAGGTTGATGAGAACCTGTTTCAACCGTACCCGGTCGGCATGGACAAAGACAGGGATATTGGACCTCGGGAAGATCAGCTTGATCCCGCGCCGCTTGGCCTGCGGTTCGATCATGGAATTGCAATCGAACAGGACTTCCGCCAATGCGACCGGCTCCGGCGAGAGGGACAGCTTGCCGGACTCGATCACCGCCAGGTCGAGGATCTCGTTGACCAGCTCAAGGAGGTACCAGCCCGCGTGGAGGATCTGGTCCAGGCTGGCCTTCTGGGCCAGCGTGGGCGGGGGGATCTCCGAATCCATCAACTGGGCGAAGCCCAGGATGGCGTTGAGGGGCGAGCGCAGCTCATGGCTCATGCTGGACAGGAATTCTGACTTGGCCTGGTTGGCCTTCTCGGCCACGATCTTGGCGCTCAGCAGTTCGGCGTGCTTGCCCTCCAGGGCCTCGTCCAGCCGGGCCCGTTCCGCCTCAGCCTCCTTGCGGGCCGTGATGTCGCGCATCACGCCGGTGAAGAAGCGCTCGCTCCCCAGCTCCATCTCGCTGACGACGATCTCCAGCGGGAAGAACCGCCCATCCTTGCGGTGGCC
>JANYIU010000299.1 GCA_025361955.1 Holophagaceae bacterium | reverse complement strand
CCGCTTCCATCTGATGAAGCTGATGAACGAAGCCCTGGACACTGTCCGGCGCGAGGAATCACCCTCCACTCCAGGCTTGAAGAAGACGCGGTATCACTGGTTGAAGAACCTCGGCGATTTGACCCAATCCCAGAAAAAGCGCCTTCTGGAGCTGAAGGCCATGAACCTTCAGACGGTCGAGGCTTACCAAATGAAGTTGCTGTTCCAGGACTTCTTTGAGCAGGCCAATCCCCGTGCTGCGAAGCTGTTCCTGGCTGATTGGTGCACCCTCGCCTACACCAGCGGGCTCAAACCCCTGGCAAAGCTCGCAGACACGCTCCATTCCCACAGCAAAGGCATTCTGAACTGGTGGCATTCCAAGATCACCAATGGGCTCATTGAAGGCATGAACAGCCTGATTCAAGCCGCCATCGCCAAGGCCAGAGGCTACCGAAATCCAAAGAACCTCATCACCATTGCCTACCTCATCGCAGGCAAACTCCACTTCAATACCGCCCCCACGATGGCTGGGTTACCCACATGAAACAGCGAAGAGCCGCTTTGTCTATCTCCTTCACCGTGCTCCAGTGCAGGTTGTAGTGCTCTGCCACCCGCTTGATGGGCATGACCTTGCACAGTCGGGCCACATTCTCGGCCAGCCGATTCGTCACGCGTGTATGAGGTTCCAGCCAGTCGAGAGCCTCCAGCCTTGGCCCGCAGTTGGGACACGCCACCCGAGCGCGCGAGACCATCAGCACCGTATCCATGTCGAACATGGGAAGGTCGCGAATCTCCCGCTCGGACCAATCGTGAACCCGACTCACATACTGACCACAACCGCAGCAGGCTCGTGGCTTATCTCCCTAGGCAAGAAGGTCTATCCATACTTCTGCCCGAGAGCCTTTCACCCCAGCCTCGAATCGATCCGAAGTTCCGACTCGATACCCTTTCCATCCGCCCAAGCGGGACATAAGCTCTTTACTAGGCGGTGGTGGCCTCCTCTCATCTTGATTTCTCGACAAAACCAAGATGCCAGAAGACCGCTACTGCCAACCCTTTTCACTCAAATCCGTGAAGAACCCTTCTAATTAAGTAAATGGGAGCAATGACCTTCCAAGAAAGTCCAGAAAGGGTAGATACGAGGAGCATGAAAGAGCAGTGGGCGTCTGCTCCGGCTCCATGCTCGTCTCATGAGAAAGTTCAACTTGACCAGGAGCTTGGCCCCTCGCTTACACAATCAATCCATAGCCTGTTAACTAAAAGCCCCACCAGATTGGTGGGGCTTCTGTTTTGGCTCCAAAGAAGAGAATTGAACCCCGGGCCAATGGATTAACAAGATAACGACCCCGAAATGCAAGCAAGTGCTTTACTAAAAATTACTTAGAACTATTCAATCGGTTAACACTCCATCCCCGGTTCTGACGAGCTAAGCACCCGCCGCGGCCTTGCCGCCCTTCATTTCAAGCCATTCCTGCCGCGTTTCCTCAAGGCGGCGCGGCACGCCCATGAAGAACATGATAACGATGTAAACTCCGAGCGCAATTTTGTAGCCTTCGCTCAGCAGCAGGGCAGGGCTGGCCCAGAGGGAAGAGAGAAGGGAAAAGATGGCCCCCGCCCGCAGGTAAATGTATTTGAACAGGTAAAGTGAGAAACCGAGGAAAGACGCCAGGTAAAAGTAGTGGATCCGGTCCGCGAGCCGGTTGCCGGGGAAACTTTTCCTGAAATCCTTGTACAGCCAGTAGGCGTCGGTCCGGAGCAGGGGATTCATGTTGAGAACCATGATGAGCGACATCCACTTCACGGCCGCTAGAAAAAGCAGGTTCCTGGTGAAATACCACAGCGCCAGCAGGGCCAGCAGGTAGGCGGACTCGGTAAAAAAGCCGCCCAGGTCTATAGAAGCCTTTTCCCTCAGCGGCAGCCGCTCCATCCCTGAAACGTTGGCATAGAACACCGGCATGAACAGGTAGACCGAAAAGCCGATAGGCCTGAAGGCTATGCCGGCGGCGGCGGCAGCGTAAGAATGGCCCAACTCGTGGATGACGCTGCCCAGGAAGACCAGGGCGAACATGGTAAGGGTGGCCGGGGCGCCGTGGGACAGTTTCGCCAGCGCCGGGTAGAGGCCCGTGTATGAAACGGCCAGGCTCAGCAATAAGCCCGCCGCGGCCAGGGCGAAGACAAATTTGAAATTGCGGCCCAGCCATTGCGCGGAGGGCGCGAGACCCAAAGCTTTGAAAGCCCCCTTCTGCCAGGCCGCCGGGATAAGCCTGAAGTCCGGCCGCAGTAGAACCGACAGCAGGCGGAGCGGGGATCTCTTCTGTCTTATCCGCAGCGCGCCTATGGCCAGCAGCCTGTCGAAAATGGGCCCGGCCTTCTCTATCCCCAGTTCCTCCATAACCCGCACAAAAAAATCCCTGTCGCCTTCTCCGGGCAGGTTCTCCACCAGGGCTATGGTTTCCTCCTTCACCCTGTAGCAGGAGGATTTGGTAATGATGAGCGAGTCGTCGCCGTTTTCGACAGCGTACTCGCCTTTCAGGAAGTTTTCGTAAACCTCTCCAGGCATCAGTCGTGGGACGACTTCGGGGGGGCGCCGGCGGGCGCGGCCCGGACGCCTTCCACCTTCATATTCTTGTAGGCGTGAGCGAGGCCCGCCAGCACCAGGTCCTTCATGTCGTCGCACTTGGGCTTGAACAGGTCTCCGGTCTTGGTCCGGCACCTGACGCCGCACTGGCCGCCGCAGGCCAGGGCGATGGAGCAGTCCAGGCAGGCGGGCATGTTGGCGATGTGCCGCGCCTTGTAGGTCTCCCTCATTGGGAAGAATTCCACACCGTTCTCTCCTGCGTGGCCGACGCGCCACTGGTCGTAGCCGGCCTCCTCGAAGCAGGCGTAGAGGTCCCCGAGCGGGTCTACGACCAGGCTGTTCTGGATGGTCTGCATGCAGTAGGAGGTCCTGGTCAGGCCGTTGCCTTTCTGCAGGTTGAAAAGATAGCGGAAATCGTTGCCCTGCATGCTTACCGGGTGCTCCAGGTCTATGCCCATCTTCATGACCTTTTCCGAGAGCGCCTTTATTTCCATGAAATCGGAAACATCCACTTTACACAAATTGTCGTGGATGGGAACGGCGTAAACGCTTGCCTTCTTGTGGCCGGCTATCCCTTCGGCTTTCAGGAATTTCAGCAGCCGCGGCGTAGTGGCCAGTTTTTTCCTGTCCAGGTTCAGCCTGACCGAGACGAAGGTGCCGCGCGAGAGCAGCAGCTTGATATTGGAGATGATTTTGTCGAAGGTGGGCTCGCCGGAGGCCGGGATGCGCGACCGGTCGTGCTCGTCTTTATACCCGTCCAGGGAGACCTGCACGGTATTCACCTTGCCGAACTCGTCGCCGAAGATGTCGGCCATGGCGTCCACCATGGTGGCGTTGCTGACGGAATGTGCTTTCAGGCCGTTCTTTTTGGCGTACTCAAGAGTCTTCCTTATAGCCATCTCATTGGCGGGCAGGAAAGGCTCGCCGCCATAGAAGCAGAGGTCCGGCTTGACTACGCCGGGCAGGATCGCGCCCAGCTGCCGGCCGAGGAACAGGTCTATATCGGCGGGTGACATATGACCCTTCGCCTTGGTCTCCCGGTGCTTCTGCTGGTAGCAGTAAGGACAGGCGAGGTTGCAATTATAGCTTAGCAGCAGCATCAGGGTGCCGCCCTCGGCGCCGGCGCACCTTTTGGCGTGTATGGCGGCGGCCAGTTCCTTGAAGCGCCCGCGCTCTTCTTCGGGAGGAAGCCGCGTTATATGGCCCCGCTTGCTGAGGAATTTCAGGTTGGCGGGGGTCAGCTGGTTGAGGCGTTCCACGCTTCCCGAGGAGAGTGTGGCCGCAAGCTCGTTCGGGATCTCGTCGAGGCAGCCGTTAATTCCGCTTAAGAGCAGGGAGGTTGACCTGTTGCTGAGATCAACCAAGTTAAAATAGCTGCTCACCCTGTATTTATCCGTTTTCACGTCAGCCTCGCTTACTTATAAACCAGGACCCCGGAGGAGTAAACCTCCGGGGCCTGGCCCCCAAAGAGCGGGGCGATATCGCTGTCCTTTAGACCAGTTTAGAGGGGACCGGGGTGGGGTCCGGTACCGGGGGGCAGTCCGACGAACAAGACACGTATTTGGGGCAGACCTCCCAGTTTTCGTTGCCAGTGCAGGAATTAGCTGCGGCGAAGTTCGGCAGCAGCAGAGCCTGGAACTCCATGCGGTCTTCGCCTTTATCAAGTGTAAGGGCCTCTGCGGCGTTGAGATTCAGCGACTTTATCAGGAATTCCTTTTTCATGGTTTCCCCCGTGTCTTAATAGTTTAGCGCATTCATCCGGCGGGGATAGGCTCAGCCAGCTCACGACTACAAATCCAATCAGGGAACCTTCCCACAGTGGTGCCCAATTTTTGTAATTTGGGATACCGAATGCCGTTCGGAGCAGCGATGCGGTCTACACCGACACGTGGGTTTCCATGGGCTGCGAAGTGCAACCCGAAGTGATCGATGGACCCCAAAGCATCGACTACGATCAGGCGGAATGGCACATGTGGGCCCAGATGGCGGTGATGTACCTCCAAGAGCCGCATTGCTGAATTGCAGGACCAGTTTGAAACCTTCTGGAATCAAAATCCCTAGGAGAAAACATCTCCACAGAAAAAGCTCCTCGCCACCACCATAAACCAGCCATGCAAAGAAGGCTCGTTGCTGGAGGCGGAAGGGACGTCGAGGTCGGGCCCTTTCTACCATGTGGCCGGGATTACAGGTGGCGACTAAGGTCGCCTGAAACCCGGGAGGAATTAACAACCGGTGGTGTATCTGGTCTACAAGCGAGAATACTTCGCACTGATTCCGGACCACTATGTATACATCGCCGAGGTGAAGTGACTCCCCGGTCCTGATTTCCACGCACCGATTTCAAAAGGCCCCTCCTCTTGGCTTCCTTCTTCCCCCCGTATTTCCGCCTGGCTTCGGTGCTCTACGAGGTTACGCCCCGTTGCAACCTGTCCTGTGAACATTGCTACAACGTATGGAAGGGCGGTGAAGCCGGCGCTGGCAGTGAACTGGAAACGGAGCGGGCCCTGCGTCTCATCGCCAAGGTCGTGAAGGAAAGCCGCTGCGAACAGCTGACCTTGACAGGCGGGGAACCCTGCCTGCGCGAAGATCTGGAAACCCTGGTGGCCTTTGCGAAGACCCGGGTGCGGCACGTGATCCTCATCAGCAATGGCACGCTCCTGGACGAAACCCGCGTCAGCAGCCTGCTGAAGGCAGGAGTGGATTTCTTCGAATTGCCTCTCCACGCGGGGGATCCTGCTATCCACGACCGGATGCTTGGCTGCCCAGGAAGCTTCTATCGCATCACCCGGGCAGCGGCTAACATCCGTCGACATGGCGGCCAGGTAGCCTTCGTCTTCGTGGGGAGACGAGCGAACATCGATCAGTGGGAGGCGGCCCTGGACCTTGGGGTGGCCCTGGGCGCGCGGAGCTTCCTCTTCAACCGCTGGAACGCCGGGGGAAACTGCCGAGAGCGCCCGGAGGAGCTCATGCCGACGGTGGCGCAGATCCAGTCTTCCCTAGAGGTGGCTGAGAAGGGGGTCCGGCGTTATGGCGTGGTCGTCAGCGCGAGCATCCCCCTGCCACCTTGTCTTCTGGACACGACACCCTATCCGGGCGTCAACTTTGGTTTCTGTTCCGCAGGCGGGAAGCAGGCCTATTTCACGGTGGACCCGATGGGATTCGTCCGGCCCTGCAACCACACGCCCACGGTCCTTGGAAATCTCTTCGATACCTCCTTTTCGCGCTTGGCTCGCAGCAAGTCGCTGAAGGCCTTTGTTGCTGCCCGGCCCGCGTTCTGCGCGGGCTGTGCGATGGAGTTCACCTGCCTGGGCGGTTGCAAAGCAGCCGCCGAAGTGTGTTACGGAGATCTCCGGGCCTGCGAACCCTTCCTGGCCATGAACCTGGATAAGGTCCGGCGGCCTTCGAAGTGAATCCGAGCCGAATCTCCTTGGCGCTCCAGGTCATAAGACGGATGCTGGATGCAGTTTCCTGGGGGAGGATCCTCATGTCCCTTCCACTCCGTTTCGTCCTGCTTCTCGCGGCTCTGTTCCGTTCCGCATGGCTCCGGCTCTTGGGTCGGCCAGGTCCGGATCTTGGGGGCGCCCAGGGCTGGCAAGGGCGCTTCCGGCTGGCGGTGTGGCTGGCTCTAGTCATGGTGCCTTCCATGGCGCAGGAAGCACAGCCCCCAACAGTAATGTGTTACGACATGGCCCCTCCACTCGTGCATCCGAATCGGCCACTCTCTCGTGTCCGGGTCATGTGGATGGCCCTGGATCCCCAGCGGGGTCCGGCGCTGGAAGCCGCCCTGGCTTCAGCGGCCAAGGCGGGAGATATCGAGGTGACAGCCTCCAAGCTCCTGCTCCGGATCCACCGAGTGCTGGCCGGACATCACGACCTGACACGGGTCCAGCGGATCACCTGCTACAAGATGTCCCCGGCGGGCGCGCGGCTGATGGACCATCGGGAAGCCGCATTGGCACAACTAGAGGCCCTGGCCAAGGTCAGAGAGGCCGGGCGCGTAGCTCCCGATATACTGGCGAGCGCCGAAGCCGTCCTCCGGACCGAACTGGGGCAGATGGGAATCGAACCCGCACCGAAGGAGAAGGAGGTCCAGGGCGTCGCCCGAGTGCTGGCTTCCTGGTACGCAGACTAGGGTACGGATATCCGTGGATAATCCCTTCCAGCGCCCAGAAGCTCCGGGAGCCGCAGCCGCTTTGCGCCTGGGCTTGGGTAGCCTCCTTTTGAACACGCTATGTTTTGCTTTCCGTCGGCCATTCCAATGGGCATCTTGGCCCTCGTGAAATACCGGAAAGGCGCCTTCTGAGATCGAAATACAACCGCAAGCGCTCAGGCTCCGGCACTCTTCATGAACCACTTGCATAAGCTTTTGTTCAGAGCGTTCATAGGGCGAGACGAAATCGAGGACTTTGCGGCGCTCGCGCGGACGCTCAGGACCAGCCGGGCCTGAGTGTCCATGAGGGAGGAACTGACCTTCCTGGCGCCCAGGATCCAGGAGGCGATCCTCCTGGGCACGTCACGGCAGCCTTCGATCCAGGAGCTCGTTGGCATCGCCAGGTTGGAGGACTGGGCCGACCAACTCACTCGCTGGAAGGGTGCGAACCAGGGGCTCGGTTTCCCGGCTGAGCCTCGGGCGAAAAGATCCCCGCTCTGTTAAGCGAACGGGCGCCATTAGCCTTCCGGGAGTGAGCAGAAGGAGGAGATCTGCGGGGTTAAAGTGAGTCACTCACACCTGCTTTGGTCCCTTTTCTACGCGGTCAGAATCTCCGAGAGAGTCAGAGACGCCACCAGCGTGGAACACCGGCAAGTTCTCGCCAGTTAAGCGAACAGCCCACCGTTTGGTGGGCTGTTTCATTTGGCTCCGGAGGAGGGGCTTGAACCCCCGACCAATCGGTTAACAGCCGATTGCTCTACCACTGAGCTACTCCGGAGTGGTGAAGGAATAGGATAGCGCGACGGGTCCGGAAGGCAAGCCCCGATCAGTTCCTTTGCAGGTCCATGAGGATCTGGCGGGCGCAGGCTTTGAGGGTCTCGATGACGCCGGTGCCTTTGTTGGCCACAGCTTCGATCATGGGCTCGTTCCGAAAGCGCAGGAGGCGCTCCATTTCACCCAAGGGAGCGGAGGTGGGCATGTCCCGTTTGTTCAACTGCAGCACGTACGGGATGTTCCGGATATCGAAGCCGTTGTCCTTGAGGTTCGTGGCCAGGTTGGCGATGGACTCGATATTGGCTTCCAGGCGGGCACGCTGGCTGTCGGCCACGAAGATCACCCCGTCACAGCCGCGCAGGATCAGCTTCCGGCTGGCATCGTAGAAGACCTGGCCAGGCACGGTATAGAGGTGGAACCGCACCTTGAAGCCCTTGACCATACCCATGTCCAGAGGCAGGAAGTCGAAGAACAGGGTCCGGTCGGTTTCGGTGGCCAGGCTGACCAGCTTCCCGCGCTTTTCGGGGGAAGCCTGCTCATGGATCCACTGGATGTTCGTCGTCTTTCCACAAAGGCCAGGGCCGTAGTAGACGATCTTGCAGTTGATCTCGCGGGATGCATAATTTATGAAAGTCATGGGTGGATTCCGGCCAAGCTCAATCGCCAAACAGCTTGTCAATATCCTCGTCCGTGATCTCCGAGAAGGGGCTTTCAAACTTGGAGGACTCGCCCGACTGGCTCTGGGCCCTCTTTTCCACCATCTCGAAAATCTCCTGGAGTTCCCGGCTGGCCTTCTTCACGCGGAGGCGCACCAGGGCGAGGCTGGAATTATGATCGAAGAGGACCACCAGGATGCCCCGCTTGCCGACGATGGAGATGTGCAGGTTGTCCTTCTCCCCCTCGTGGAAGAGGAGACTGAATTCCTTCTCGCCGATGAGCTTGGCGAGGCCATCCGTGGCGGCTACATTGCCTGCCGTGAGGGAGGCCAGGCTGGTGGCATCGATGCTTCGCAGATCCCCGGAAGCGGCGATCTGCTGGCCGTTTTTGTCCACCAGGAAGACCACCTTGCTGGAGGAATCCACCTGCAGGCGGCCGATGATCTCTTGGAGTTGAGTAAACTCCTCCTCGAACATGACGAGATCGAGTTTGCCCACACTACCCTCCGAAAGATTCCACTGCCCTTAGCATACCGCAGTTGCGGATACCATAACCCTTTCGTACATTACACCAGGAACGGGAGGGGTCAGGGATAACCTTCCGCCGCTCCGGGTTTGGTTCGGCCACAATAGACAATAGTACGGCTCCGGCCGAAAGGTCTCCATGAAACTCCCCTTAGTCGCCATCTGCGGACGTCCCAATGTTGGGAAGTCCACCCTTTACAATCGGCTCACTCGGTCCCGAGAGGCCCTGGTACACGACTTGCCGGGCATGACCCGGGACCGGACCTATGGCCGGGTGATTTGCTGCGACGAAGCCGGCGAAGCAGAGGAGCTCTTTGAGTTGGTCGATACCGGGGGTCTGGATTTCGAAGGGGAAGACGTCATCACCCAGGGCATCACCCGTCTCGCCCAGGCAGCCATGAACGAAGCCCATGTCGTAATCCTCATCGTCGACGCGCACGACGGCTGGAATCCTGTGGACGCTGAGATTGCAAGTCGGATTCGCCCGCTGGGAAAGCCCGCCATCCTGGTCATCAACAAGATCGATGGCGTGAAGGGCGGGTCCCCCGATGGCGCCTTCTATGGCTTGGGCTTCGACGAGATCCATGTCATCTCCGCCAGCCATGGGAGTAATGTTCAGGAACTCCTGCAGGCCATCCGGTCCCACCTGCCCTTCCATCGCACCCCTGAGGAGGCCGAACAACACGATCCCGGCGACGAGCTGCGCCTGGCCATCATCGGCCGTCCCAATGTGGGCAAGAGTTCCCTTTGCAACAAGCTGCTGGGGTACGAGCGCAGCCTGGTCAGCGATGTGGCCGGCACCACCCGGGACACCGTGGATACGGTCTTTCAGGTCGAGGACCGGGTCTACCGCATCATCGACACCGCGGGCATCCGGCGCAAGGGCAAGACCCACGAGGGCGCTGAGATCCTGTCCATCCTGAAAGCCAAGCAGGCCATGGCCCGGGCGGATGTGAGCCTGTTGCTCATCGACGCCGAGGAGGGGGTCACCCACCAGGACGCCGTCATCGCGGGCTATGCCCAGGACGCGGGGGCCGCGGTCATCCTGGTGGTGAACAAATGGGACAAGATCCCGAAGGACAGCTATACCTCGCTCCAGTTCGAGGAGAAGATCCGCTATGACCTGGGTTTCCTGAAACATGCCCCCATGACCTTCATCTCCGCCCTCACGGGTCAGCGCGTGTCGAAACTCTTCGCCATGATCAACGAAGTGGCGGAAGCCCATGCGCGACGGGTGTCCACGGGCAAGCTGAACCAGTTCCTGAAGGACACGCTCGCCGCCATGTCGCCCCATGCGGTGGACGGGAAGATCCCCAAGCTCTACTTCATCACCCAGGTGGGAGTCCGGCCGCCGACCTTCGTCCTCAAGGCCAATACGGATCGCGGCTTGCACTTCAGCTACATGCGCTTCCTGGAGAACCGGCTGCGCGACGCGTTCGGCTTCATCGGCACGCCCATCCGGCTCAATATCCAGAAGAAACACAAGGACGAAGACGGCCCCAAGGCAGAGGTCGCCGTGCGCCGCATCCTGGACGTGGGCGAGGGATTGAAGCCCGGTCGAAAGCACGTTGCAGCGACCGAACCAGATCATGCCCGGTCTCCGCGCGCCGCCAGAACCGTGCGGCGCGGGCGCCCCGGCCCTCGCAAAGACAAGACTGGCCCCCGCAAAGGTTAGGGCACCACCTGCACGACCAGGTTGTATTGAGAAAACGGTTTAAGGGTCGTTGCAACACAGTCAGATCTGACTATCGGCGACCCGGCCGGAATAGGCAATGACTCCATAGTGATTGACCTCATAGATGCTTGCCTTCTGCATGGGTCGGGGGAAAGACCAGCGCAGAGGAACGGAGAAAAGTGGAGGATCGCGGAGGAAGATATTTTTCCGCGATCCTCGTTTTTTTTTCTGCGCCTTGCGTTGAGCATTGCACCTCAAGATGCAGACGTGGTGGGGCCCTGCCAGGATTCCCACCGAAATCGCTTGCCGAAGTTATTTTTCGACTGCCCTTACCCTGTGAGCTAAACCTGAGTTGCCATGCGAAGATGCTCCGGTTTCCCGCCGTCCATCTGCAGTTTGATCTCGGCCAAGATGGAGAGGGCGATATCGCCGGGGAGGCCGCCCCCGAGGGCAAGGCCTGCAGGGGAATACACCTGGGACCCGAAGGCGAGACCCTGCACAGCCAGCCTTTCGCGGATGCCTTGGAGCTTGCGCGAGCTGCCGACCATCCCGATGTAGGGCAGGAAAGGCATCCGAAGCAGTTGCGCCAGGACCCGCTCATCCTGGGGATGACCATGGGTGAGCACAACACAATGACTGGCGCAGGATAGGCGGATGTGCTGGCTGAGCTCTTCGTAGGGCGCACACACTGATTCCCGTGCCTGGGGAAAGCGCTCCCGATTGGTGAACTCCGGACGTTCATCGTAGACCCGGAAGGGCAGCCCGATCACTTCGCAGAGCCGGGACAGCCGTTCCGAGATGTGTCCCCCACCGAAGGCTACGATCTCTTTGGGGGGAAGCACGGACTCCAGGAACACGGTCACATAGCCCGCACAGGCATCCTGCGGATCCCCAGGCCCCGCCTCCCTCCAATCCGTGGCCTCGAGGACGAAATGGAGTGTGCAGGACTCGCCCGAGGTCAGGAGCCCCTGGGCCTTTTCGAGGCAACGATGCTCGATGAGTCCTCCACCCACGGAGCCTTCGACCGCGCCCTCCAGATTGATCGCCAGCTTCGCGCCAGCCTTCCGAGGCGTGGACCCGGCCGCCTCCGTGACCGTGGCCAGAACGCAGGGAATACCCTGTTCGATCCATGCATGGAGTCGTTCAAGCCACATGGGAAGCTCCTAGAAGGTCAATGAGATGATCCCGCCATCCATTTGCAAGGATAACCCCATGCTGTGGCTGGTCTGCTCACGGCAAAGGCAGGCTGCCGCGTCGCCCAGGCTCCATAAGCCGCGGCTGGGGAAAAGAGAGTTCCGAAAAAAGGCGCGAGACCGGCCCCGAACCAGTACGATGAATTTTCACGCTGGATCCATGCCACCTCAATCACACGCACTGCCACCCCCTCCGATGGCCCTTCGATGGACCGCCATGGTGCTTATCAGTCTCGCGATGTTTGGCAGTTCTTACATCTACGACAGCATCGGGCCCCTGGCCAAAGTGCTGTCCGATCAGCTTCACTACACGGATTCCGATATCGGAATGCTTCAGGCCATCTGCGGCGTACCGAGCATTTTCATGGTCCTGCTGGGCGGCATCGTCATCGATCGGATCGGGGTGAAGAAGGCCAGCATGATCTTCACCCTGATCTGTCTCGTGGGTGTGGTGATCACTGCGGTAAGCCCCAAACTTCCGATCATGCTCACCGGGCGATTCCTCTTCGGCTTGGGGATCGGAAGCCTTTCCATCGCGTCCACCACCGGCATCTCACAATGGTTCAGCGGAGAAAAACTGAGCTTCGTTTTCGGCTTGAATTTGACCATCACTCGTCTGGGTTCCTTGACAGCCCAGGTCAGCCCGACCTGGGCCAAGGGGGCCTACGCGTCCTGGCGGACTCCCCTGCTCATCGCCATCGTGTTCGGTGTCATCAGCGTTCTCGCCATGGCTGCCTACTGGGTCATCGTGAACCGAGCTAAGGAGCGCTACCAGATCGGTCTTGAAAAAGCACTGGATCCCACCTTGAAGGAGAAAGATCCAGGCTTCAGCCGGGCTTATTGGCTGGCCGTTCTGCTATGCGTCACCTTCTATTCGGGCATCTTCCCCTTCCAGACTTTCGCCCAGAAATTCTTCGTGGAAGCCCGTGGGACAGCCCCAGGGCAGGCCGCCATCCTCGTCGGCATGCTGACGGTCATCGCCATGATCGCGACCCCTCTTTGCGGTCTTCTGGTGGACCGTATTGGGCGGCGTGCGCTGCTCATGATGTTCGGCAGCGCCCTGCTGATCCCCGTCTATCTGATGATGGTGTACACGAGCATCGATCTGTTCATCCCCATGACCCTCATGGGGCTCTCCTTCTCACTGGTCCCTGCGATCCTGTGGCCCTCCGTGATGCTGATGGTGCCCCACGGGAAACTAGGCAAGGCCTTGGGAGTAATGTCCATGATCCAGAGCGCCGGGCTGGCCGGATTCAATTTCTTGATTGGTTGGGCCAACGATATTTCGCTGGCGAGCGCCGTGAATCCTTCTGGCTACAACCTGGGCATGTGGCTGTTTTCCGCGACGGGCCTGCTGGGATTCCTGTTCGCCTTCCTGCTGCGTCGCGCCGAAATGGGTCCCCAAGGACACGGACTGGAATTCCCCAGCGGTTGCAAGCCGGTTCGTTCTCGATGAACCGGGCTGAGAACGCAGCCAGCGATCATGGCCACACTTTCTCATCGGAAGGGCCGCTGAGGCGGTTTCACAGTGTTCATCCAGACCTGATCGGCGCGGTTTTCTGCTACGCTGAGGGCTGTGGGCCACGGATCTTTGGATTTCCTGGGGTGCATGATGGCAGAACCTGAGATTTCAGTGATCATCCCAGTCTACAACGAGGAGGAGTGCCTGCCGGAGCTCCTCCAGCGCATGGACGCTGCTATGGAGGGCATCGGCAAGCCTTACGAGATCATCTATGTGAACGACGGCAGCCGGGACGATTCCCTCAAACTCCTGACGGAAGCCTCGGCGGCCAACCCATCCCTGAAGATCATCGATTTCAACCGCAACTACGGGCAGCACTCTGCCGTATTTGCCGGATTCGAGGCCGCCCGCGGTGAGATCATCGTCACCTTGGACGCGGATCTGCAGAATCCCCCCGAGGAAGTTCCCAAGCTTGTGGCCAAGATGCTGGAAGGCTACGATGTCGTGGGTTCCGTCCGGCAGCAGCGCCAGGACAGTTTCTTCCGCAAGACTGCCTCCCGGATCATCAACCGAGTGACTGCGACGGTCACAGGCGTCCAGCTCCACGACTACGGTTGCATGCTGCGGGCTTACCGGAGGGAAGTGGTGAAGACCCTTTGCGCCTCGAAGGAGATCTCCACCTTCATTCCCGTCCTGGCGGACCTGTTCGCGGGACGCATCACCGAGATCCCCGTGGTCCACGCCGAACGCACCAAGGGAGTGAGCAAGTACAGCTTCCTGAAACTCATCCGCCTCCAGTTCGACCTCATCACGAGTTTCTCCCTCCTGCCCCTCCGTTCGACCATGTTCATCGGCGTGACCACCGCCGCACTGGCTGTGGCCGCGGCCTTCGTTCTCATCACCGGGCGCCTCCTGTTCGGTTCCGACTGGGCCGTCAGCGGCATCTTCACCCTCTTCGCCGCCCTGTTCTTCTTCATGGGGATCCTCCTGTTTTCCATCGGACTGCTCGGCGAGTATGTGGGCCGAATCTACATGGAGGTCCGCAGTCGGCCCCGGTTCGTGATCCGGCACGTGATCACCGACGGAAAGGAGCGTCACTCCTGAGCGCCCGCACCGTCGTCCTGGGCTATCACACCCTTGGGTGTCTGGGTTTTGATGCCCTCCAGCGGCATGGCTTCGACGTCGCGGCGGTTTACACCCACAGGGATAACCCCAGCGAGGAGATCTGGTGGGACTCCCTGGCCGCGAGGGCGGCAAGCCGAGGGGTTCCGGTCCTCTACCCTGAGAACATGAAAGACCCCGAGACCCAGGCCAGCTTGGCCTCCTACCAACCGGATTTTTTCTTCTCCTTCTACTTCCGCTTCATGCTGCCCCCTGAGGTTCTGACCTTGCCTCGCCAGGGTGCCCTGAACCTGCACGGCTCCCTGCTCCCCCGCTATCGTGGGCGTGCTCCCGCAAATTGGGTCCTCGTGAACGGCGAGACGGAGACTGGGATCAGCCTCCACTACATGGTGGCCAAGCCCGACGCGGGCGAGCTGGTGGACCAGGAAGCCGTGCCCATCGATTTCGAGGAAACCCCCCGAAGCCTCTACGCCAAGCTGGAGAAGGCTGCAGTCCTGGTGCTGGATCGCAGCCTTCCCCTCCTCCTTGCGGGAACCGCCCCGCACTATCCTCTCGATCTGAGCCAAGGTTCCTACTTCGGGGGCCGGAAACCCCAGGACGGCCAACTGGATTGGGCCTGGTCCGCGCGCAAAAATTTCTTCCTGGTTCGCGGCGTCACCCACCCCTATCCCGGGGCCTTCACTTTCCTGAACGGGAAGAAGCTCTTCGTCTGGTGGGGAAAGCCCCTGGACCAGGACCCTCACGCCCCTCCCGGAACTGTCCTCGCAGTCACCCCGGAGGGCTTCCAGGTGGCAGCGGCTGAAGGGGTCTTCCTGGTCACCCGCTGCCAGCTCGAGAACGAATCCGAACAGGCTGCTCAAATCTTCTGCACCCTCCACGGGGTGGTTCCCGGCATGCAACTTGGTTCGGCTTGAACCGTCTTCCCACCGTCAAAAGGAGTCCCATGAAAATCCTCATCCTCGGCGTCAACGGCTTCATCGGCAACGCGCTCACCCGGCGGATTCTCACCACCACCGACTGGGAGGTCTACGGCATGGACCTCTCGGATAACAAGCTGGGGCACTCCCTCGAGCACCCGCGCTTCCACTTCCTGGAAGGCGACATGATGATCAACAAGGAGTGGATCGAGTATCACATCAAGAAGTGCGATGTGATCCTCCCCCTGGTGGCCATCGCCACTCCGGCCACTTACGTGAAGACCCCCCTGCGCGTGTTCGAGCTGGACTTTGAAGAGAACCTGCGGGTCATCCGCCAGTGCGTGAAGTACGGGAAGCGCGTGGTCTTTCCGTCCACTTCCGAAGTCTACGGAATGTCCACGGATCCTGATTTCAAGGAAGATGAGAGCGTCCTCATCACGGGCCCCATCAACAAGCCGCGCTGGATCTACTCTTGTTCCAAGCAGCTCATGGACCGCGTCATCGCCGCCTACGGCCAGCAGGAAGGCCTCAAATACACCTGCTTCCGCCCCTTCAACTGGATCGGCCCCAAGTTGGACAGCATCGACACAGCGAAGGAGGGCTCTTCCCGCGTGGTGACCCAGTTCATGGTGGACCTGGCCCAGGGCAACCCCATCAAGCTCGTGGACGGGGGCGAGCAAAAGCGCTGCTTCACCTACGTCGAGGACGGCATCGATGGCCTCATGAAGATCATCGAGAACAAAGGCGGCGTCTGTGATTCCGAGATCTTCAACCTCGGGAATCCCGTGAACGAATTTTCGGTCAAGGAACTGGCGGAGAAGCTGGTAGTCATGTTCAAGGCCCGGAAAGCCGCCATTCCCAACTACAAGGAACCCCGCATCGAAGGAGTCGATTCAGAGACCTTCTACGGCAAAGGCTACCAGGACATCTCCACCCGCAAACCCAACGTGGAGAAGGCCAAGCGGATCCTGGGATGGGAATCCAAAACCACCATGGACGAGGCCCTTGAGATCACCATGGATGCCTTTTTCGAAGAGTGGAACGCTGAGATCTCCGGCCAATAGGCCCGCCCATGTCCCGCATCCTCGGACTCCGCATCGACGTGGACACCCATGAGGGGATGCGGGAGGGGGTCCCCAGGCTCCTCGATATCCTGGGCGAGGCGGGGGTCAAGGGGACCTTCTACTTCGCCATGGGCCCGGATCGGTCGGGCCTCGCCATCATAAACGTTTTCACCCGGCCGGGCTTCCTCGCGAAGATGCTCAAGTCCGGAGCCCCGAAAATCTACAGTCTCAGAACCATGCTCTCGGGGACCCTCCTGCCCGCCCGCCCGGTGGCGACAGCCTTTCCCGATATCTTGCGGCGCGCCGACAAGGGCGGCCACGAGACCGGCGTGCATGCCTGGGACCACCGTCGCTGGCAAGATCGGCTGGCCCACTTCCGGAAGGAGGAAATCGTCCTCGAACTGGAAAAGGGCGCCAAAGCCTATGCGGACATCCTTTCCAAAAAACCCTTCACCTTCGCTGCTCCCGCTTGGTACAGCTGCGAGGGCAGCCTGCTCCACCAGGAGACGATGGGGCTCACGTACGCCTCGGACTGCCGCGGCACCGAGCCCTTCTACCCGGTCATCGCGGGACGCCCCCTGAAAACCGCCCAGGTGCCTGCCACCCTGCCCACCCTCGACGAGACACTCGGAGGCATCGACCAAGATGCCACCGCCTTTTTCAAGCGCATGCTGGGCGAGGTGAAAGAGGGCACATGGTCCGTGCTCACCATCCACGCCGAGCTGGAAGGGGGGCCCTTCGCCGCTGAATTTGCGGCCTTTTTGGCCAAAGCCAAAGCGACCGGCATCAGTGTGGTTCCCCTGAAAAACCTCCTCGCCGCCCGCGTCGCCAGCAACGGTCCCCTGCCCCACTGCCCCATGGCGCACGGAACCATCGCAGGCCGCCATGGCGTCGTCTCCCTCCAGATGCCGGCCGTTTGAGACCGCCACAATCCCTCTTGGAGAACCGAATGACCACTGCATCCACAGACAAGCCAGACAATTACTATTTCCGTTTCCACAGCCCCCATCTACATCTCAACTCGGTATTCGGAAATGATTGGTTCGCACTCAAAGCCGAATCGTTCGCCCGTTTCTTCGGTACACCGGTCTTCCTGGTGGCGCAATCGGTTCTGGTGGCGATCTGGATTGGTTCAAACGTGGTCGGCGTCACCAAGTTCGACGTCTATCCCTTCATTCTTCTAAATCTTGCGTTCAGCCTCCAGGCCGCCTATGCCGCCCCGCTGATCCTGCTTGCGCAGACCCGTCAGGCGGATCGGGACAAGGTCCATGCCGACGCGGATGCACAGCATCGAGAAGCTCTTGCCTTGGCCGGCGAGCAGCGCCAGACACTCGCCGCGCAGCAGACTACCCAGTTGACGGAACTGGTTCAGCAGAATACGCAATTGACGGAACTCATCAGGGACCTCAGCCAGCGCATCGAGACCCTGACCATTGAGATGCATGGCAAGGTCGTCCAGGGCGAAGCCAGAGGATAGGCCTTGGACTTGAGGCCATGCCCACGCGACGATAGAGGCATGCCCGCAACCACACCCGAATTCCCTGCCAAACATCCTCTCCTTCGCTGGATTTACGAGCATCGCGTGGTCCTGCTCTACGGGTTGCTGATGCTCGCCGTGCTGCCGGCACGGGATCTATGGGCGCCGGACGAGCCGGATTTCGCCCAGAGCGTGCGGGAGATGAGGGAGCGGGGAAGCTGGCTGCTGCCCTATCTCAACGGAGTTCCTTACGCTGAGAAACCGATCCTGTTCTATTGGCTCATGAAGCTCTCCGCCATCATCGGTCAGGCCCTTACCGGCGGGGCGGGATTCACGAATGGCGTTGCCGCCTGGGCCTTGCGCCTGCCTTCGGTACTCGCCGCTGTGGGCTTCATGGCGGGCTTCCATCGCTGGGCCCGGCGCTTCCTGCAAACTGACATCGCG
>JANYIU010000278.1 GCA_025361955.1 Holophagaceae bacterium | reverse complement strand
GCAACAGGAGCAGCCTTGATGATCGGCGATTCCAGCAACGATGTGCTGGCCGCTCGGGCTGCGGGCATGGGGACGGTGCTGGTGGAGACGGGTTACAACGAGGGAGCCTCGGTGACGGCCCTCAGGGGGGAACCTGGAGTCAAGGCCGTTGTACCAACTCTGTTCGAAGCTGCGCGATACATCATCAAGGGCTTAGGCTGATCGTGATCAGGTGTAACCGCGAAGGGGTCTTGGCTCTGTTAGCCTGATTGTTGGCGACTCTCAGGCTAAAAGAGCCAAGACTCTTTATCGACGGACCTCATCGTTTTCGCATTCCGCACGGGTCGGGGGAAAACCCAACGCGGAGGATCGGAGAAAAGCAGAGAATCGCGGAGGAAGCTTTTTTCTCCGTGATCCTCGTTTTTTTCTCAGCGCCTCCGCGTCGATCTTTTCGTCTCAAAATATAATAGCGATGGGCCCCTGCGGCCACTGGCGCACCATGACGCGCTGAGCCTTGGTCTCCGGCGACTTGCAGTCACAGCCAGCTGCCATGCGCAACCTGCCGATCTCCAAGAGAGCCTCTTCACCCGTGAGGCCGCGGCGAACGAGATGGCATTCCACGACCGTACCGGTGCGACCCGTGCCGCCATGGCAGTGGAGATAGACAGTACGGCCTTCAGCCAGCATCGAATCCAGGGCTTGGAGAATCAGCTCCATGCGCTGAGGAATTGGGACCCTGAATTCACGGATGGGCATTCTCAGGTGCTCGATTTCCCCGGGCAGGTCAGGGGAGTAGGGGAGGAGTTCTCCCGCTTCCGTCAGGTCGATGCACAGCGTTACCCCGGCTGCGAGCAGGGCTGAGATTTCCTGTTTCTCCTTACGCGGGTAATGACCTGCGATCAATCCGGAGTGAACCCAGTAGGAATCCGGAAAGGGGACGTCAGCCATCAGGCACCCACATCCACCTGCAGAGGCTGGATATTCTCTTCCCGGTTCGGTTCAACCAAGGCTTCCATCGCGGCCTTGAGGTGCGGCACGCAGAACGTGGTATCCACACACATGCCATGGGGCAGTTGCAGGGGGATCACATAGGAAGGCACTTCAGGCAGTTTGGTGAGGCCTTTCAGGAGCCGGTCCGCACAGCTCACGGCCACGATGAGATCTGGTTTGAATGCGCGTACTTCACGGTAGACCTTGTGGCTGCGGTTGTTGATTTGACAATTCCAGTTTGCCGATAGAGCGTTCGAAAGGAAGTCTCCTGCTGGGCAGCGTCCACAGCTGAAGCAGTTGCCGAGGTCCTCGATGATTCCCGCTTTGCAATTCGCGGCCTGGATGCAGTGGGGCAGCAGCACCAGGGCCCTCCTGGCCCGGTGGACCTGGAAATACTCCCTCACTTTGCGATTGTTCCACCTGCAGAAAGAAAGGATCCACGCATCTTCCTTGCCAAGAGCGCGTGCCAGGGGCCGGAAGCTCCGGACCCACGCACCATCCCAACGGATTGAGACGCGCCGGGTGCGCAGGTAATCGGTGCCGGTCCGAAACGTGGGCCAGACCTCCGCGATGCAAGCCATGGAAAGGAGGAGATACCAGCCTCGCCCAATGGGCTCGATCAGGGCCAGCAGGATGCCAACGATCCCAAGGGTGATGGGAACACCCCGTCGAACCAGGAGGAAAATCCCGGTCCTTTCAGGGGGCAGGCTGCGCTCGTTCATGACTATTTGACAGAGGATCCGATGAGTCCCAAGAGTTTCTTCATGTCCTCATCCTTCCAGCGGACACCACCCCCAGCGAAGAAGGTCTTGAGTTCCGGGTTGGCGATATCCTGGACGCCGGCCTGCGCATACAAGCCCTTCCAGAACTGGAAGCTGGTGGTCAGGCGATAGCGCGGCTTGGGTTTGTTGTCGCGCTTGGTAAAGTCATAGGCCAGGGCCCCGAGGCGGAAGCGATCCTCAAGGGACCGGAATTCCACGCCCCCGCCGCCTTTGTTCTCCACAATGCCGGCGGAAATCACGAAGTGGTCGCCGAGGCGCTTGGCAAACTGAGCGGAAACGGTGAAGGTCTGATCCACGATGACTTCCCTGGTGGTCGTGGCTACGCCGGGAGTCGGCGTGACGATGTTGGTGCGCTCGGTGATCTTCCCGTCTGGGGTGGAGTTGAGCCCGAGGGCATACCAGTAATCTTTTCGCGGGGCCAACTCGATGCCCAGTCCGCTCTGGGTATCCCCGCGCTTCGTCCAACTCGCAGCGTTCATATCCAGGCGCAGTTCCATGGTCTTGAGGCCACCCATCATCTCGTTCACGTTATCCACAGCCAAGTTGATCTTCTTGATCGTCGTTTCATCGTTGAGCAGCTTACCGATGGTGCCCTCACCCTTGTTCATCTTGTCGGTGATGGAACGGAGGTTTTCGGAAGTGCTCTGGAAGTTCTGCGCCATCTTTCGGATATCCGTCATCATGCCCTTCATTTCGGGCTTGGCGTCCGCCACCATCTCGTTGAGGTTCCGTCCAAGCTCCTCGAACTGCTGGGCCAGTCTGGGCAGCCGATCCCGAAACTCCGTCGAGATGGCTTGGACATTCGCTAGAGTGGTATTGATGGCGCCGTGGTTCTCCTGGGCCATGACCCGGAATTCGCCGGTCAGCACACGGATGTTGTCCACGATCTCATCCAGCTTCTGACGGCCTGCTTCGCCCCCGATCGATTGATTCAGGGCGCCCGTGATGCTCTTCACATCCTTCCCGATGGCCGCGAGGGACTCCATCAGGTTGTCCAGGCCGACGCCCATATGGCTGGGGATGTTGCCGTTCTCGGCCATGGGGCCGGCAGAGGCGTGGCCTTGATTCAAGTCGACGTACTTTTCCCCCAAAATGCCGAGGGAGCTCAGCTGCACCGAGGCATCCGCATAGATCGGCAGATCGGCGGGGACCCCAATAATCACCCGGGCCTTGCCCTGTTCCAGCTTGATCTGCTCGACGACTCCGACCTTGACCCCCGCCACGCGGACCTGGCTCTGGGGCGAAAGCCCAGCCACCTCCTGGAAATCCATCATGAATCGATGGTTATTCTTCTTCCCGAACAGATCCAGTTTCTCCGTGCGGAGAATCAGCACCCCGAGGACAGCGATGGTCGCGAGGAAGAAAGCACCGACTTTTGTTTCTAGCTTCATGGCTGCGTTCCTGAATCAGGGTACCAGGAGAGGGGAGGCACTGCTTTTTGTGGAGCGTTTTGGAGGGGCGGGGTCGGTCAAAAAGGGACCTTCTGCGTCGCCCCTGAGAAACTGCTGAATCACCGGATCCGGATTGGCTTTGAATTCTTCTGGCGGTTGGCAGGCGATGATCTCGCCCCTGAACAGCAGGGCGATCCGGTCTGCGATCTCGAAGGCACTCTTTAAATCGTGGGTGATGGTGACCGTCGTGACACCCAGTTGGTGCTTCAAATCCAGGATCACCCGGCTGATCACATCCGTCATCACCGGGTCGAGGCCCGTGGTTGGCTCATCGAACAGCAGGATCTGGGGTTTCAGAGCAATGGCCCGCGCAAAGCCCACTCTGCGCTTCATGCCCCCCGAAAGCTCCGCCGGGCGCAGTTTCTGGCAGTCCTTGAGGCCCACCAAGGTGAGGCACTCGTCCACGCGGCCCGCGATCTCCGCCTCGGTCATGGGGGTATGCCGCTTGAGCGCGAAGCCGATGTTCTCCGCCACCGACATCGAATCGAACAGGGCCGCCATCTGAAAGCACATCCCGATCTTCTTGCGCACTTCGAACAGTTCCTGACGATCGAGTTCCTGGATGATCTTGCCTTCGATGGACACATGGCCCGAATCCGGGGCCAGCAAGCCCATGATGGTGCGGAGCAGTACTGTCTTGCCCGAACCGGAACCACCCATGACGGCAAGGCTCTCACCCTCCTGCACCGCAAAGGTCACATTGGCAAGCACGACCTTGGGACCGAAGGCCTTGGAGAGGTTCACGACGTCAATGACAGGTTCCAATGGAGCCTCAGACCAGGAGCAACTTGGTTAGGAAGAAATCCGAAACAAGAATCCACAGGGAGCTCGTCACCACACTGCTGGTGGGAGCATTGCCCACCCCCTCGGCACCTCCTTGGGTTCGGTATCCTCGCCAGCACCCTACGAGGGCAATGATGATGCCGAACACCAAGGCCTTGGTAAGCGCGATGCCGACATCCCGGAAGGCCAGCAGCTTGTAGAACTCGGTGGAATAGACAACGGAACTCTGACCCACGACGCCGACCAGCAGCGCATAGCCGCCCCAGAACCCCACATAGATGGAGATGCCCGTGAGGAGCGGCAGCATCACCATGGAGGCCAGCAGACGCGGCACGAAGAGGAAATGGATGGGATCGGTGGCAAGGCATTCCAGGGCATCGATCTGCTCGGTGACCTGCATGGTTCCCAGTTCCGCGGCCATGGCCGAACCGACCCGACCCGCCATCATCAGGCCGGTGATCACCGGCGCCAGTTCACGAACGATCGCCAGCCCTTGCACCTGCGAGGCCAATCCTTCGGCTTGGAATTGCCTGAAGCCAAAGGAGAGCTGCACTGCGAACACCATGCTGATCGCCACGGAGGTCAACACGATCACTGGGATCGAGTTCACGCCCACCGCTTGGAACTGATGCATCAGGTTGGGCGTATCGAAAGGGCGCTTGAAAGCGGCCGCGAAAGCGCGACTCGAAATCACCGCGAAGTCCCCCGCCTGGGTGAGGGATTGGAGAACACGTTGGCCAAGGCGATCGAGCAGGTTGGTGGGCATGGTGGTCCAGGAACAGGGCAAGTGGAAACTACAACTCTATCCTAGCTCTTCTCTCTCTTGGCCCGCAGTTTCTCTCGAAGCCGCGCGGCACCACCTTCCTTGACGACCAGAGGTGCCCGCGTCAGGGCGAGCGCATCGGGCGGGACGTCCTGGGTGATCGTGCTGCCGGCACCAATGATGGCGTTGTCGCCCAGCGTCACCGGCGCCACGAGCTGGCAATCCGAACCCACGAAGACATCCTTCCCGATGATGGTCCGGTGCTTATTGAAGCCATCATAGTTGCAACTGATGAAACCCGCACCGATGTTGCTGCGTTCACCGACCTCGGCATCGCCCAGATAGCTCAAATGGTTCGCCTTGGCCCCGACGTGCAGGGTGGTCTGCTTGGTTTCCACGAAATTGCCCACGTGGACCTTGGCGCGCAGAATGGAACCTTCGCGGAGATGTGCGAAGGGACCGACCTTGGCGCCAGCTCCGATTTCCGAGCGCTGGATCACGCAATAAGCTCTGATTTCCACATCCGGTCCGATGGTGCAATCCCTGATGACACAGCCCTGACCGATCCGCGTGCCCGCTGCAACCGTCACGGCGCCCTCAAGGCATGCCACCGGCTCCACCAGGACATCCATAGACAATTGAACCCTGGGACCCACTCGGGTGGTGTCGGGATCCAGCAGGGTCACGCCTGCGTCCATCCACCGGCCATTCACCCTGTTCCTGGCCAGCGCCTGCAGGATGGCCTGGTCCTTCCGGGAATTCATCCCCATCAGTTCGGCGGGGTCGCAGAGCTCAACCGCGATAGGAACCTGCCTGCCCACGGCGACTACTGCATCGGTCAGGTAGAACTCCCCCTGACTGTTGTCATTGCTAAGAGAAACCAAGGCAAGTTTCAAGGCTTTCCATGGCAGCGCGTAGGCGCCACCGTTGACGCGACGGATGGCGCGGAGCTCTGCACTCGCGTCCTTCTGCTCGATGATGTCCTTCAGCGCGCCATCCGGGTGTTGCAGCACTCGACCGTAGCCCGCGGGATCCTCGAGATCCATGGCCAGGAGCACTCCCTCCGAAGCGGCCAGCCTTGCCACTGTGGCGGGTTCCAGAAGGGGCACATCGCCGCACAGAATCAGTGCCCTCGTGGCTCCCAGCCGATCCAGTGCAGCGATGGTCACCTGGACCGCATGACCCGTGCCCAGGGGTTCGCCCTGATCCACGGTGAGGATGGGGCAGGGCAGGAGCCCCTCCTGTTGCCATTGCGTCAGCGCGCCTTCCACCTGCTCCTTGCCGGAATGCACGACGACGACTGCAGCGGAGACGCTGGTGGGTAGTGAGCGAAGTACCCACAGCAAGGCGGGATCGCCCAGGATCGGGTGCAGCACCTTCGGGAGCGTTGACTGCATCCGCTTCCCAAGACCGGCCGCCAGGATTACTGCTACGGTGGGCATGGAGACTCCGAGAGATCGTTTCAGGTGATGGGTGATAGGGGTTTCTGGCCACTTCAGGCCGCCCTCATCGAGCCTGTTCTGGTCCGGTCACAACCGCCTTCCAGGGCTCGTGTTTCGCTCGTCCCGCGAGGCGGATGGCCAGGGCTGTGGCTTCGAGGAAGTTAGTGGGATCCGCCTGCCACCGGCCCGCCTTGTCGAAAGCGGTGCCGTGGTCGGGAGAGGTGCGGATGAACGGTAGGCCAAGGGTCAGATTCACGGCCCGGCTGGGTTCGAGCACCTTGATCGGAATCAGGCCCTGGTCATGGTACAAGGCCACCACGAGGTCGAATTCTTGCTTGACCGCTCGCTGGAAGAGCGTATCCGCGGGCAGAGGACCAAAAAAGAGCGGCGAGGGGTGGGTGGGCGGTTTCTCCTGAGCTGGGCTGCGGGCGATGACCTCAATGTCCCTCTGACTTCCCAGCATCGTAAGGGACTGCCCTGCGGAAGGGAAGATATCCCAGCCCGCAGGGACAGGACCTGAATCAAAGGGTGAGGCCACATGGGCGAATGGGCTTGGGCTGCCTCCCGTGCTGAATTCCATGAACGAAGCCTCAGCTTGCACCAGGGCTTCACAGAGCATGGATTCCTCATTGCCGAAGGCACCACCCTCTCCGGCATGGGGATTCAGCGCGCAGAGAGCCACTTTGAGATCCAGCTTGCCGGTGAGTTGCATGAATCGATCCGCAGCGAAAATGAGCGTTTCCGCCACAGAATCCGCGGAGAGTTCCTCCACGACGGATTTCAGGCTCTGATGCACCGTATGGAGCACCACCGAAAGGCTTGGGCTCACGAAGGCCATTCGCGTGATCGGCGAACCCGCCAGTTCTTGCAGGTATTCGGTATGTCCAGGGATGTTATAGCCAGCCTGGTGAGCCGCAGATTTGGACAATGGCAGAGTCACCAGGGCATCCGCCTGCCCGGACATGACCAGCTGGGCACCGATGCGCACGGCCTCCACGGCACATCGGCCCGAGGCGGCAGAGGCCTCCCCTAGCGCCAGATCCCCTAACTTCATCGTGGGCGTGGGGTCGATCCAGGTGGCATAGCCCGGCAGAGCTGCTTCGGATTTTTGCCAATCCGGCGAAGTGCTCGTCCAGAGACCGTAGCTCCTGGAACCGAGCACTGCGGGCGCGAGCAGGGCCGCCTTGCCCCAGCGCCAATAGACCTTCCGGTTCGGGACCGCATCCAGGAGATCCACACCTGCTTTGGCTCCGACCACGATGACGGAGGCCCACCGGTTGATGGCCCGGAGCGAACACAGCAGAAGCTCAGGACTGATTCCGCAGGGGTCTCCGAGCGTGATGACGATACAAGGACAACGGGACATGGGCTGCTCGGAATCAATCGTAGAGAGGGATGTCGGCATCCGCGGTGGGTGTTTCGTCCTTCTTCCCGGCCCGGCTGCGGCGGATCCTCGGCTCTTCATCCTGCTTGTAAATGTATTTAATGTTGTGCTTAGGAACAAGAAGATTGGGTTCCTTGATCCGGTTGATCTTCAGGCAGTGCTTATCGTACCACTCGATCGTGCCCCTTAACTTCTCGTCGTTCTGGAGGACGATCACCATGGGCGTCTTGCTCTGCATCTGCTTCAGATAGTAGAAACTCTCGGCATTGGTCTGCTCGGGAGGGGCGATCTTCCGCCGGGGGCTCCCAAATCCCTGGGGGGCGATGGCTGCGTTGGAATTCACGGCGGCACCCGTGCTGGGATCCAGCGGTGCCTGGGTGGTTGAAGGGCTCTCCTGGGGTACGGAGGGCTTCGGGGTCCGACCCAGTTTCTCCTTGATCTCGGTGAAATCTGGACGGATGAGTTTGCGATTCATGGGTGATCCTGGTGCGCTCTTGGGAGACTGTTGCCTATAGAGAAGTAAGTGCAATGTGCCAGCTTCTGGTCTGACCTGCAAGGCATTCCGAGGCATTTCCGCCCGCTCAGTGCTCTATCCAGGAAGGATCCGGTTCCATTCCCAGGGGTAGCGTGAGATGGACCGTGGTTCCGGAGCCCTCCAGGCTGTCGATGCGGATTTGCCAGCCCATTCGCTGGACGAACTGGAAGACTAGGCTCATGCCTAAGCCCGTGCCCTCGCGGAAACTGCTGGAGAAAGGCAGAAAGACACTGTGGAGCTGCTCAGGGGTCATCCCACAGCCGTTGTCCTCGACCTCCACCGCAAGCGACTTGGCTACCTTCGGGAAGCGGATGTGGAGGGCAGGCTGCGCGGCTCCCTCCAAGGCTTTCCGGGCGTTGCTAAGCAGATTCGTGAAGACCTGATGGACGCAAATCGGATCTCCCAGGATCCAGGTCTCGGGGGGGGCGTCCACCCAGAGTTGCAGACCCTCATTCCGGGTATCGGTCTCCCAACTGGCCTTGACCTCATCCACAAGGCTCGGTAGCCAGAGGCTCTGGACCTTGACGGGGCGAGGTCTCGAGAAATCCAGGAAGTCGGAAACGATGGCACTGACGCGTTCAGACTCCCTCTGGAGGATCTTGAGGATACGGTTCATCAGGGTCTTGGGTTGTTCCCCCTGCTGAAGGATCTGGACACAGCCCAGAATGGACGCAAGGGGGTTCCGCAGCTCATGAGCCAGCTCCGAAGAAAGTTCGCCCACGGTCGCAAGGCGTTCGCTCAGCTTGGTGCGTTCTTCGAGCGCTTTCAAATCGGTCAAATCCTGGAACAAGAGCAGATGTCCGGTCCTGGCGCCGCCGCTATCTCTGATTGGAGCGGCATTGCCGCCCACGATCCTTCGCTCCCCGGCGGTGGTCGTGAAGCTCCGCTCGAAGCGCTGCTCCTTGGAAAGGGTTTCGCCCAGAGTCAGATCCGCCAGTCCCAAATCAGCAATGGGTGTGCCTGGTCGCAAGGGGCATTGAAGAATCGCTTCCGCGGCTGGATTGGCGGAAGTGATGCAGTTCTCCAGGTCGATCGTGATCAGGCCCGAGAACATGGATTCAAAGACCCTCCGGTACAAGGCCGATAGCTCGTCCACGGCGGCTTCGGACTGGCGCAGGGTGGTCCTGAGGGTCTCCAGGTGCCTGCGGATGGGGAGGACCACCAAGGTGGCCGCGAAGATCTGCAGGACGGCGAAGCCGAGGATGAACGCAAGCTGAGAGGGTTCCATGCCCAGGTTTGGCCCCGAATGGCCAAAGGCCGGCAGGGTCCCAGAGGTAAAGAGGAGTACGTTGATGATGTGAAAGAAGGAGGCCAGGATGCCGATGGCGACGATCCCGGTGATCCGCAGGTAGAAAGCCGAAGCCAGGACGGGGATGATGTAAGCTGTCGCGAACCGCTCCTGGTCCACCCCTTGAAAGGCCACCAGCAGGGTGATGAGGACGAGATCGAGGAAGAAGTTGAAGTGAATCCAAGGCAGCGTGGGCGTCGCGAAAGCTTGGTTTGAGCGCTTCAATGATCGGCCCAATTCCCAGATGCACTCCAGGAAGAGCCCAAGCAGCAGCAAGAGATAGAGGTTTTCCCCAACAGGAGGGCGGGTGGCATCCACCGGAAGAGCCAATTGCAGGATCGCCAGGCCAAACGAAACACCGAACCGGAAGGCCAGAGGTAAAAAAAGGGCCCCGGAAGGCTGCAAGATCCGTTTTGATTGAGGCTGCAAAAGCATGGGTCCAGAATGACTCAATCGAGTGGGAAGTGCAGCCCCTGCCATGAGCCAAGGGACCAGGGTGGCACTTGAAATTGAGCGTTGACGACCCGCTAAGCCATGCTAGAATCTTGCTTCCAAGCGGGTGTAACTCAGTGGTAGAGTGCGACCTTGCCAAGGTCGAAGTCGTGAGTTCAAATCTCATCACCCGCTCCAACTGACACGAGCCGCTTCCCGCGGCTCGTGTTATATAAGTAGGAAGCAAGGCGCCGTAGCCAAGTGGTAAGGCCGCAGACTGCAAATCTGCCATTCATCGGTTCGATTCCGATCGGCGCCTCCAGAAAACAAAAAACTTACGCCCCGAATCCCTCGGGGCGTTTTTTGTTGTTACTCCATCTTTACTCCATCCGGGCGCCGGCGCTGATCGGATGACTTCATTTCATGGGAAGAACACACCACCCTCAGAGAAATCCTGGGATACGGGGTGGTGTGCCTTGAAGGTTGGGACTCTTTCTCCCCAATCAGAGCGCTGATCCAGGCGTCCCTTCCAAGGTCTGGATCGATCCGACAGATGCAAGCCTTCAGCTGATTGCCGACCTACGGCACAGAACCTATGCCAGGCTTTCGCCGTCTTCTTCTTTCCCTTAATTGGATTACTGACAAGCTTTACTCTACTTGGACGGTAAAATTGTTGCTGATTACCGGCCATCAGGGCCTCGGCCACCTGAGTGAACTCGGGCCATAGGATCTCGTTAGCGAAACTGGGGACGACCTTCAGCAGCACGGTCGTCCGGCGCTAACCGCGCTTGCGGTAGGGTTTCAGGCCATAGCATCGCCCATCGTGAAGGTTCCGGCGGGAATGGGCATCCATCCCCTCAGCCAAGCCACGGTGGCCTTCGAGGGGGGACACGGACATGGTGCCGTCCGTTTCTCACCTCAGGGTTTCTGCAGCC
>JANYIU010000274.1 GCA_025361955.1 Holophagaceae bacterium | reverse complement strand
ACCTCGCAGAGATACGCGTAGAACTTCTTCTCCTCCTCGGTCCACGGAATGGGCCTGCCCAGGGCCAGGTCGTAGGCGGTCACGGCTTGGCTGTGCCAATGATTCGAGACGATGGAGCTGTGGTGGCTGTTCTCGTCCATCCTCTTGCTCTGCCAGCGCTGCCGGGTCTCGTTGGGGGTCTCGGTGCGGTACACCCTCAAGCGACTGGATCGCCCCTGTTCGTCTTCGAGCTCTACGACCTGGATCACGCAGGGCGTCTGCTGCTCCAGGGGTTTCCCACGGTTCAGGATGTCTCGCCATGCGTAGCCATCGTAGGGATGGTCATACCATTCTTCCTTGGGTCGGGGATTGTCGATCTCTTCCACGATGTTCTCCGATCCTCCATGGGCCAGGGCCACGGCTGCGTCGATGGGCGAGATGGGCAACGCCATTTCACCAGGGCTGAAATCGATGGAAGGGCGGAGTTGCTCGGCGTTGATGCGCCGCATGGCGCCTTCAGGGGGAGTCTTTTGAAGGTTAAAGAGGCGCATGACCTCCTCCCACAGGCCCCCGTTGGTGTCCCCACGCTCCCGGATGGAGACATGCTGGGGAGGCAAGCCCACCTGGAACGGCTCCCCGCCGCGAAACTGGGCCAGAAAGATCCGCTGCCGGAAACCCGAGGCCTCCAGGTCGTCCATGAGGGTGGACCATGTCTTGCTCTCACGGGAAAACCCACTCTGGTAGGAGTTCCCTCTCCACTCGGCCGTGTAGCGATCCGGCACGCCCTGCCAGCCGATACCCTGGGTGTTCCATACGGCTACCGTGTTGTCTTCGGGGCTGAAGTAGAGGAATACCCGGCCCCGGTTATCCCGTTCCTTAAACTCGATTACTTTTCCTGAGGCCCTGTCCTGTTTTTTCCCCACGCCCCATAGCTTGCCCGCAAGGTTAGCCTTCGGGTTCTTCAAGTCATTCACATTGAAACGCGTGGCGCGCTTCTCGTGGAAGGCCTTCACAATCTTCTTCAGGGTCTCAACCCGTGCCCGGCCGGTCTGGTTGAGATCCTTGAAAAGCCCCGCATCCAGAAAGTTTTCCTCGAAGCTATAGGGTGGATTGTTCATCACCAGAGTATCCGCAGGCTTGCCCTCCTTCTCGTCCATCAGGTAGGTCTGGGCCAGCAGAGCCACCAGACACCCCATGCTGTGGGCCACCACATTGATGGCGGCTTGCGGATGGCGCGCGCGGGTGATGCGGATGAGCATGGCCAGGCGCAGGGCCGCCAGTACCTGATAGCTGCGGTAGGGCGCTCTGATGAGAGCGTGCGTTGGGTTGGTGCCAACAATCGCTTTTCCAACCTTCACTTTGAGCTCAGGCGTCCATCCTTCCGCCCACATATGGGGCAGGCAGTTGGCGGCGTTCACGAAGGCACCGCCGTTCTTGGCGCCATCCTTGTCGATCCGGTTGGCGCACCGGTCTACCCACTCGCCATGCCAGAGGTTCTTCTTGATCAGGCCGTCTTCCTCGCGAAAGCCCCAGTAGAAGGGGATTACGGGGCTGTAGCTGTCCGTGTTGGGGGTACGGCGGTAATACTTCTTGTCCGGCGTGGCTTCCAGCGCGTCATCGCGTTGCTCGGAAGGCAGCGTGTAAGCGAAGGGCTGCAGGTCGTAGTTGCGGCCCAGTCGCTCCGACAGACCCCAGCAGAGGCCCTTCTCCTGGGCGCTGTAGGCCTCGCCCACGTCGTTCACGCCGTGGACCAGGATCACATAGCAGGGCAAGGGGTTCTCCCGAGCGACCTTCACCGCCGGGGGTTTCGGGTGTGGCAGGGTCGTAGCCTGGCCCCGGGCCACGGTATCAGGCGTCATGACCGGCCTCCTCGCTGTCAAATGCCACGCTCAGGATCTCCATCTCGTCCAATTCCACGGTTCCGGTGTATCCCTCCTGATCCGTCTGCCCTTGGAACACGCGCCCGTCCATGGTCTTGATCGTGTAGGCCGCATTGGGGATGGGCACACCCGTGCCCCTGAAGAAGTGCTGGAACTTTCGTTGCGTCTTGCCCATGTCGATCTTCGGGAGGCTCCTGTTCTTGCTATCGGAGCTCGACCAGGAGACGCTGCCGACCTTGCCGGTGAAGGCGGGGCCGCCCACGACAACGCCCTCGGCAGAGAGGGTGAGGTAGGAGCCGCCGCACATCAGGGTGAGCTTCTTCGAAGCGGCGATCAGGATCTCGTTTTCGGAGGCAAAGAGCTTCACGTTCTGCGCGGCGGTCAGCACGATATCGCCGTGCTGGGCCTGGAGCTCGAAGTCGTCCTTGTGGGCGATGGCCTTGCAGCCGCCGCTGTGGGAGAAGAGGGACAGGCCCTTCCCGGCGTTGACCACCAGTTGTTGGCCCACGGTGATATGGGCGTGTGCCTGCGCCGCCAGGTCCAGGTTCTCGCCCGCATAGAACACGGCTGTTTTTGGCGTGACCGCTACCAGACCATCCGGGGCGCTGAGGGCGATCAGGCGCTGACCTTCGCTGGGGCGCTGGGTCTTGGGATGGGTATTGGTGCCGGTCTCCCAGTCCTTGAGATGCCCCTGGAGTGCCTTCTCAGGCTCCGTCCTCGGGGGGAGACCCTGGTGCTGCCCCGCGTAGTCTCCAAGGCTATCGGTGAGGCTCCCGAAGGCCTCAAAAAGCTGCGCCAGTTCCTCCCGCGCCAGCTGGGGGCCGTTGGCCCGGAGCTGGGCGGCGGCGGTGAGGAGCAGGCCCTTGGCGGCGCGGATTGACGCGGTGCCATCGGTGCGGAGTTCCGCGCCTTCGCCGCGCGGTGTGGCGACGCCCCGGGCGCGGGGGTGGGCGAGGCAGCCCAGGGACAGTGCGGAGGCCGCGTGATCGCTGGCCAGTTGGGTTCTCAATTCACCCGGGGTGTCGTCGAACAGCAGCTGGTTGCCGTCAGTCCCCTGGTGGTTCCGGGATCTAAAACCCGAGATGGCTTTGTCGCCCGGCAGTTCCGAGACCTCGCTGAAGCGGCCAGGCTTCCGCATGCCGCCGGGCAGGACCCCGATCACCACGAGCTTGTCGGGGTCGTTATGCAGGGCCGCCAGGAGCACCTCGTCGCCCACCCGGGGCAGCAGGTGCCCGCCCATGCCCTGGCTGGACCAGGGCTGTACGCACCGAATCCAGCAGCTGTCCTGGTCGCTGCCCGTGGCCCCGGCCTCTGGATGTTCCTCCGCGCGGGTACCGTGGATGCGGACCTTGATCCGGCCGAGTTCGTCGGTGTGGACCGCCTCGGTGCCGGGACCTACCACCGTGCCGGTCAGGTAGCCCGGGTTCGGCGCGGGAAGCTCCTCGGGGAGAATGGGAATCCCCCTGCGGAGGCATTCGAACCGGTTCCGGTAGACCTGGGAGGGGTGCTTCGATTCGTCCTTGGAGCCTACCTGGGTGAGGCCGCGCAGAGCCTCCTCCAAGCCCTTCGGCAGGTTGTTCTCCGCCTCCAATTCGACGCGGGTCAGCACGAATGCCCGGCTCTGGGGCGCGTCCTGATCATGGACGGGGTGCTCGGTGAGGGTGAAGGTGGTCCCGGCGCGGAAGTCCCGCACACTCGATTCCCCCGTGAAGGACTTGGTGCGCTGCTCCCGGGCCTGGGCGCGGATTGGCGTGAGGCCCTCGTGGGCTCGCAGGTCGTCGTGCTCCAGGGGGGCCTCCTGCCGATAGTCGTCAAGCGTGCTGGCCAGGGCGTTGCCGAACTCGCCCTGATCGGACTGGAGCGCT
>JANYIU010000263.1 GCA_025361955.1 Holophagaceae bacterium | reverse complement strand
GCCCTGCCAAGCACCCTGGTGCGGATGCTGCCGTGTCTGCCACGCCCGGTGGTGCTTCGGCGCGGCGATGGCACCCACTTGGATCGCCTGGCGATCCAAGGACCGGGCGGAATCCTCGGAACCCTGCCTCAGCCCACCTTGGCCATGGTGGGGTTGCATCGAGGGGCTGGCGTCGCTGGCTGGTGCTTGGCCCTGGAGAACGTGACTGGTGCAGTGCTGGGAGGCTGGCTGGTGCTGAGCTATCCCCAGGAAGGATCGATCGAACTGCGGTGTGGTTCCCATCACCGGCGCATTCCCCTGGATACCTGGAACGACTTGGATGTCCCGGAGCCCCGGGCAGCAGAGGTCGTGATCCTCCCCGCGCCAAAATTCCGCCCCCTCCCAGAGCTCGTCTCAGGGAGCGATTTCTCCATCGTGGCTCCCTTCGATAGTCTCTTCCTGAGGCTCGGGCCGGATATCCCTCACCTCACGGTGCAGTGAGTCTCAGCCCAAGGCGAGCATGCGCTGGACCGGCGCCAGGGCTTTGATCCGTGTCGCCTCGTCCAGGGTGATCTCGGGCTTGAGGTCCCGGAGCGTCAGATAGAGCTTCTCGAGCGTATTGAGCTTCATGTACGGGCAGAGCGCGCAGTTGCAGCCGCTGTCCGCAGGGACCGGAATCAACTCGGCATCCGGACGGAGTTTCTTCATCTGATGGAGGATGCCAACCTCGGTGCCCACGATGAAAGCCTTGGCAGGATCCTTGGCCACGTAGTTCAGCAGAGCGGCGGTGGAGCCCACGAAGTCAGCCAGTTGGCTCACGGAAGCGTCGCACTCCGGGTGGACGATGAGTTTCGCGGTGGGATGCTGAGCCTTGAGAGTCGCGACACGTTTCGCAGTGAACTGTTCGTGGACGATGCAGAAGCCGGGCCACAGAACCATATCCCGCCCGGTCTGCTTCATCACCCACTTGCCCAGATGCCGGTCCGGGGCGAAAACGATGGCCCGGTCCTTCGGGATGCTCTCCACCACTCGCACGGCGTTGGAACTGGTGCAGATGATCGTGGAAAGAGCTTTCACTGCGGCGGAACAATTGATGTAGCTCACCACTTCATGATCGGGGTATTGCTTAAGCCACGCTCCAAACTGTTCGCCAGGGCAGCGATCCGCCAGGCTGCAGCCCGCGTCCATATCGGGGATGACCACGGTCTTGGCAGGGCTGAGGATCTTGGCTGTCTCGGCCATGAAGTGGACACCGCAGAAGACAATGACTGCGGCGCTGGTCTTGGCAGCCTGCTGGCTGAGCTGGAGGCTGTCGCCAACGAAATCCGCCAGATCCTGGATCTCAGGATCCTGGTAGAAGTGAGCCAGGATCACCGCGTTCCTTGCCTTGCGCAGGCGCTGGATTTCATCGAGGAGATCCAGCGCTGGGTCGATGCTGTCGAGAGCGGGAACGTAGGGGGCCGAGGGCATGCTCATGGAAGCATTCTACGCTCTCCAGCTCCTAACCGCCCCTAAGTCGCTGTCACTTAATAACCTTGTTGTCCTGGTGGCGAGGGCGGCATAAGGAGCCGTAACGAAACAACCACAAATCAGTGGTTATTCCGTAACGGCCCCTATCCGCAGTGCTGGTGCTTGTTGATCAGATTCTGCAGGGAGTCGGCATTGCCGAACATTTTTTCGCTCATATTCAGATCATCGTAAGCCTGGAGATTTTTCGCAACGGAATCGATAAGCCCCGCAGGGAAGACCCCGCCCTCTTCGTACCGGGCCCGGTCCCGCTGCAAGCACTCGGCGGATTCATAGCAGGAGGCCGGCAACTGCTTCAGGTCCGTGAGGCGACTCGCGTCGGCCTTGACATAGAGTTCGTGCGCGATGCGAAGGGCCTCGGGGTGCTCCAAGCCGTGCCGCGCAGCCACGGCCATGCCGGCCAAAAGGAGATGCGCGTTGGCGGAACCGTCGGGACTGCGAAGTTCCACGGTCTGGTTGTTCTCGAAGGAACTCGCATCAAAGGCAGGCTCATTGGGGTTGGCATTCCGGACCATGCGGTCGCCCACGCCGACCCAGCCAAGTGGAACGCGAACGAGCACGGAGCGATTCCGGTCACCCCAGCAGATGCTCGTGGGGGCTTCCTGATGGGGAACCAGGCGAAGGAAAGAGGTCGGGACGGTGTTCCCGAACGCCGTGAGGGACTCAGCGCTCATGAGGAACCCAGCGATCACCTTCCTGGCCGTATCCGTGAGTCCGTTCGCGTCCGCCATCACATTCACGTCGTCCTTCATGAACCGCGTATGGACGTGCATGCCGCTGCCCGCCTGGCCCACGATGATCTTGGGCGCGAAGCTCACTTCCAGGTTGTGCTTGTAGGCCACTTCCCGGATGGCCCACTTGGCCATCACCAGCTGGTCGGCGGCGTCCTCGATGGGCACCGGCAGGAATTCGATCTCGTGCTGCACCATTTCGAGATCATCGCTGATGATGTTGCCCACCTCCGCGTGACCGTACTTGATCAGCCCGCCCATTTCGCTGATCACACTCATGGCCTCGCGCCTAACGAGACCCCACTTCGAGAAGGGATGGGCTTCGTGGTAGCCCTTCTGCTCGACGATGGGATAGATCCGATCCACCTCCGAGAAAAGGTAGTACTCCAGTTCCCCCAGGGCCTGCATGCTAAGGCCAGTGCGTTCTTTCAGCCTGCGCTGGGATTTCCGCAGGATATTCTCCGGGGCGCTCTCCAGGGGATCTCCGTGGAAGTCATAGAAGGAACAAATGAGATCGAGGGTGGGCACTTCCGTGAACGGATTGACGAAGGCGGTCTTGTATCGGGGCACGACGTACAGGTCGCTGGAATCCGCAGCCACGAAGGAGAAGAGACTCGAGCCATCGACCCTTTCTCCCATGGAGAGCACACGGTCCAGGTGGGCCTTGCTGTTGATGACGAAATTGAGTTTCTTGAGGCGGCCATCGCCGCCCACGTAGCGGAAGTTGAACATCCGGATGTCGTTTCCCTCGATGAAGCGGATGATGTCTTGCTTGGTGAAATCTTCGGCGGGTTTACCCAAACCCCGGACAATCTTGTTCGGGTTCAGAGTAAGGGTCTCGTTCACGGGTTCACCTCATGGCTGGAATCCAGGAAGTCTGACATAGAGGCATTGAGGGGAGGCGCTTGTTTTACGCTTTGTATGATCAGATAGCCGTCTTTGGGGGGAAGATGAGTACGGTTTGGTGGGTGCATTTAGCAGCGATTCAGTCCCGAGGAGGCTGCACCCTAGGGTATGAAAATCGCCTCTTGGTGCCTGGGGGACTTCAGGCGATCCTTGGGATTCCGAATGCGGCTTGGAAAAGTCCGGGTCATCTACAGGCAGACACTTAGTATGGAGGCGAAATCATGATGCGCAGGATGTTCGGTGAGAAAATCGGAACGCTCGGGCTAGTCATGGGGCTGGCCTCCCAAGTGGTTTCGGCCCAGTCGCTGGGATTGCCCGCCTCGGATCCGGTCGGCATCGGCCGGAGCGGCACAGGCGTGGCCTTCGGGACCAGCCTGGAGGCCGCTACCCTGAATCCAGCCCTGCTGGTCACCTTGCGGGAACCCAGCAGTGCCTACCTTGGGCTGGGCATGGAGGTTCAGACTGGCAAGGTCACCCTGGTGACGGATGGCAAGGCCCTCCCCAGCTCGGATCGGAATCGGCTATTGCCTGCCCTGGGCGCGGCCTGGCGCCTGAATGATGCCTTCGCCCTTGGCCTGAAGCTGGATCAGCCTTACGAGCGCCATCGGGAATTCCCCTTCGAAAGCAGTGTCAGGTTCCTGGGTCGCAGCGTCGATCTGGGCACTCACCGGGTGGAACTGCAAGGTGCCTGGGCAGTCACTCCGCACTGGTCGGTGGGCCTCGGGGCGGGAATCACCCAGGTCAAGTACGCCTCTGAGGTGAGCATACCCGCGCCAAATGGTGTGGAATTCCCGCTGCATCAGGAGGGCAAGGCAAATGCGTTCGGCTATACGCTCGGTTTCCGCTGGGCCCTCAACCCGCGCTGGACCCTTGGCGGCACCTACCAGGGCGCCATCAAGGCAGCTCCCACCTGGACAGCCAGCAGCACCGGGGATACCGCCAATGTCGCCCAGCCTGGAGCCGGCAAGGTGACCCTGCCTGCGCGGTCCTCCCTGGGCCTTCGCCAACGCGTGAATCAGTTCTTCACCTGGGAGTTGGATCTCCGCTACATCCAGGGAAGCAGCCTGGAGTTGCCCTCCCAGGCCAGCCTGTCCACCTCCGGGGGCACCCTTTCAGCGCCCAGCCTGAACGATAAGTACCGGAATGGATTCGGTTTCAGCGCCATGGGAGAATTCACCTGGAGCAAGCAATGGGCCGCCCGGGTGGGCATCGAGATCCTTCCGGCCCTGGTCGACGGAGCGACTTCCAACCCTGCGATTGAGGGTTCCAAGTCCGCGGGTTTCTCTGCCGGCGTGGGCTACAAAGCCCTGGGGGGAGAATTCAGCTTCGGTTATCAGCTCAGGCAATCCCTCGCCCAGGATTCCACCCGAATCGATGGGGTCTGGACCGGCGGTGTCTACCATGCCACCGGGATTTCAATGCGCAGCGCGGCCTCTGGACAGCTCTTCTCCATCGGCTACAAGATGGTGCTCTGACGTGCGCTACCTGGGTCCTCACGCCTGTGAAGAAGCCCTCGAGCGCGGCGAATTGCATGCTCTCCGCATCGCTCCGGCAGCCTGGGAGCGGTGCGCGAAGCTGCGCCTATCGGCCCGTGAACAAGGCGTCGTCATCCATCAAGAACCCATGGACAGTCTCGATCGTCGTGCCCAAGGCCAGCGTCATCAGGGTGTCTTGGGTGAGGGGGAAGCGCTCTCCTTCAGCACCTTGGAGGAGCTGGAAACAAGCTTGAAAGCCCGCGGGAACGTGGGGCTGGTACTCGCCCTCGACGGGGTCACGGACCCGCATAATTTCGGCGCGATCCTGCGCAGTGCGGCAGCCGTTGGGGCCGATGGCGTGGTCTTTCCGGAGCGGCGTTCCGCGCCGATCAATGAGACCGTGATCCGCTCCAGTGCCGGTACCGCGGGGCGGGTGCCCCTGGTGCGGGTGGTCAACCTGGGCCGCGCTCTGGACAGCCTGAAGGAAGCGGGGTGCTGGATTCATGGCTTATCAGCCAGTCCAACCAGCCGGGACTACCTGGGTGAATCCTTCGATCACGCAACGGTCCTGGTACTGGGTGCCGAGGGGGAGGGCTTGCACCAGAAGATCGAGGAACGCTGCGATGACCTGCTCCGGATCCCGATGCCCGGCGGCATCGAGAGCCTGAACGTTTCCGCGGCGGCTTCCGTGATGCTCTTCCGCGTCCTGGCTCAGCGCGGGAAAGGATGAACATTTCCGGTTGTGGTCAGCTGAGCAGCATGCTATCTTTCGGGTTCGCCTATCAGGAAAGCTTTGCCTTTCGGGGCTCTGGCGGCGATTTGAAAATGCAGTGGATCATGCCGAGATGGCCGAGTGGTTAATGGCAGCAGACTGTAAATCTGCCACGCTTCGCGTTACGGAGGTTCGAATCCTTCTCTCGGCACCAAAAGCCAGTCTTTCGAGGAAGACTGGTTGATCACGCGGGAATAGCTCAGTTGGTAGAGCGTCAGCCTTCCAAGCTGAATGTCGCGGGTTCGAACCCCGTTTCCCGCTCCACCCCACGCGGAGCGCACTATCCCGCGTGGTTTCAATGCCCAAATAGCTCAGTGGCAGAGCGCGTCCTTGGTAAGGACGAGGTCGCCGGTTCAATCCCGGCTTTGGGCTCCACTTCGAAATCCACTGTTTTCACAAGCTCTCTCTAATCTTCCAGGAGGCACCTGTGGCCAAAGAGAAATTTGATCGTTCCAAGCCCCACGTAAACGTCGGCACCATTGGCCACGTGGACCACGGTAAAACGACCCTGACGGCCGCCATCTCCTTCATCCTTGCCAAGAAGTACGGCGGCACCACCAAGACCTATGAGCAGATCGACTCCGCGCCCGAAGAGAAGGCCCGTGGGATCACGATCAACACGGCTCACGTCGAGTATCAGACCGAGAAGCGCCACTATGCCCACGTGGACTGCCCGGGTCACGCCGACTACATCAAGAACATGATCACCGGCGCGGCGCAGATGGATGGCGCCATTCTGGTCGTGGCGGCCACGGACGGCCCCATGCCCCAGACCCGTGAACACATCCTCCTGGCTCGTCAGGTGGGCGTGCCGGCCATGGTCGTCTACATGAACAAGATCGACATCGCCGATGCCGAGCTGACTGACCTGGTCGAGATGGAGCTCCGCGAGCTCCTGTCCGTCTATGGCTTCCCCGGCGACGA
>JANYIU010000159.1 GCA_025361955.1 Holophagaceae bacterium | reverse complement strand
ACCAGGGGGGACCACTGGGCTGCGCGGCCCGCAGAGACAGCGAGCTTGGCGAAGCGAGCCCGAGCCGCCAGCGCGAAAGCCGGACCCGTCAGCGCGGTTCTCAAATCTTCAAGATCCATCATGGCGAAGGCCTCATCGCCTTCCAGCAGGCCGCGCCGGGTCAGCAGGCGATACGCCGATCCGAACAGGGTGATGATGCGGTAGCGTTCTGAGGCAGGCAGGGTCGGGAGGCTCCGGAGGGGCTCAATGAGCCGCTCGAGGGACAACCTCGCTCGCTCGGGCGATCCATTCAGGAGGCACTCCAGGAAATCGTCGTCGGGCTCAAAGGGGCGGTCCTCGTTCGCTCCCCTCATGCCGACGACGGCACGGCTCCCCAGCAGATCCCCCATAGCTTCGGACCAGGAGGCGCCCGCCCCGGCAAGGGGCTTCATACTGCCAAAACCCATCCGGAGATGATCCTTCTCAAAATCGCTTGCATGCGCCTGGGCCAGCACCGAACGGAGCGCTTCCAGGGATTCCGCCGCCGAAGCCGCATCCCGGAGGGGCAAAAGCACGAGGGCGTGGCCAGCCACCAGGGGCCCCGCAAAGGCCTTGGTCTTGTAGCGCACGGTGGCTCTGAAGCGTTCGTGGAGGTCCTGCAATTCCTCGTCCGGATGGGGCGATCCATGGGCGGGAAGGAAGGCGGCGGCAGCCACCAGAGCGAATGGTTCCGGAATCCCGAGCACCGTGCAGAACTTGGCCAGATCGGCGCCAAACCGTTCACCCAGCATGACGCCATGAAGGAAGGCCGCCTCGACGAAGGCCCTCAGAGTTTCTTCGCGCTCGCGGTACTCGATCTCCTTGCGTTCCGAAGCTCCCCTTCGCTCGATGGAATCCGCCGCGTGCCTGAGAGCCTGGGCCAATTTGTCCTTCGCGACGGGTTTCAGCAGGTAATCGATGACCCCGAGTTCGACGGCTTCCCGCGCGATATCAAAGCGTTCGTAAGCCGTGATCAGGATGAAGGCCGAAGCGGACCCCCGCTTCCGGATCTCCCGGATCGCATCAAGACCCGATATCCCTGGCATCTTCACATCCATGAGGATGATATCGGGAGCCAGAGTCGCGGCCTTCTCGATGGCCTCCCTGCCGGACATGGCATGCCCCGCGATCTCGAATTCCCCACTCAGATCGCGTTTGACGAGCAAGGAGATGCTTTCGATGATGGGCCGCTCATCATCCGCTACCAGGATTCGCTTCATTGCCCGCTCCCTTCGAGGGGGAGGTGGATGCGTACATCCGTGCCTCGCCCGATGACGCTATCCAGTTCCACATGGCCCTTGCCGCCCGTGGCCAGGGTGACCCGCCGGATCACATTGCGCAGCCCGATCCCGCATTCGTGCACCTTTTCGTCCTCGTTGAGAACGCGCTGAATCTCCTCGCGGGTCATGCCATCGCCCGTATCCTCCACGGACAGGACAGCTTCGTTCCCCACCTTCCTGGCGGTCACACGCACCACCCCACCGTCCTCGTGGTCCTTCAGACCATGGGTGACGGCATTCTCGACCAGGGGCTGCAGCAGCAGAGCCGGGGTCTCGACGGAAAGCACTTCCGCATCCGCGGACACTTCGAAGCTGTAGCGGTCCCCGAACCGCAGCCGAAGGAGCCAGATATAGCGCTCCAGGCATTCGATCTCATCCGAGACCCATACGGAACGCGCGGGAGGCTTGAGGACATAACGCATGAACGCGGAAAGATTCTCCAGAAAATCCGCCGTACGGTCCGCGCTCTCGGTCAAGGCGAGCTGCATCCCCGCCGACAGCGTGTTGAAAAGGAAGTGCGGATTGATCTGGGTCTGCAGCGCCAGGAGCTCAGCGTCCTTGAGCTTGTGACTCATGTCGAGCATGCGCATGCGCTCCTCCATGAGTGTCTTCTCCACTTCGGACTTGGACTTGAGTTCCTCGAACGCCCTTCTGACACTTGCCTGCATGCTGGAAAAGGCCGCGGCGGTGGTGCCGATCTCGTCGCCAGTCTCGGGCAGTGGCAGCTCGTGATCGTATTCTCCGCGCCCCACGGCCCGCGCCGCCTCGGCGAGCTTGGCAAGAGGGCCCGTCAGTTTGTAGGAGAACCGCAGCAGCAGCATGATGCCCATCAGGGTGGCCGCGATCACCAGGGCCGCGTTGGAGGCCAGCAGCGCGGAGATGCGTGAATTGAATGCAGAGAAGGCTTTGAGTGAATCCGAGATGAATATCCCCTCGATGCGCACAATGAGGAAGCGCGCCAGTTCAGCCGTCTGTTCCGCGTTCTCATAGCGCTCGCTGTAGCCTTGGACATCCCGGCCCCGCTTCGCGGATACGCTGGCTTCCGCGTCCTGCAGGTAGTTGTCGACGAGCCCTGCGAGATCCTTCTGGAGCAGGAGCGAATCGTCCTGCCGGATCTCTCTGTTCAGTTTCTTGACCTTCTCCGAAAGCTTCGTGGATTGCCGGATGTAGCCCTTCAGGGAATCGCTGGTCTTGTTCATCAAGTAGCCGGAGAGTTCAACCTCCGTCTGGTCCAAGGCGCTTCGGATCTCCTCCATCAGGAGATTGTTCCGGAAGAGCAGTTCCACACTCCGGGCAAGTTCCGAAGAGGCCAGCCCGGTGTAAAACGTAGCAGAGGCGATGATCAGCAGGATGATCGTGAAATTCGCAATGATCTTCCTGCGCACCGTCCCCAGGATCATCGGGCAACCCCCTTCGCCGTTATCACGACGAATCCGGCTTCCAATGAGGCGAGGATGGGTTGGTTTCCCTTCAACCGCGAGAACGAAAGCACCGCTTCCTGGCCGATGCGCCGCGAATCTCGCACGATGCTGGCCGCGATGACCCCCTTGTCGATGTAACGCCGGATCTCCGGCGTCTCGTCAGCCCCAATGATGAGAACCCTGCCCACGCGGTTCAAATCGATCACGACCTGGGCGGCGCCCATGGTGTCCCTGGAACTGGAGCAGAAGAGGGCGTTCACCAGCGGATAGTCGCGCAGCATGGCGGAGGCCGTTTCCTCGCCGGAGAGGATTCCAGGGCGAGCCCGGGCGACGGCCACGATCTGGGCATTGGGATAGGACTTGATGGCGGAGGCAACACCGCGGTAAAGCGGCTCTTTGGCCGGTTCACCCGAACTGGAGGCTGGCAGGATGACGCCGATCCGAGCCGAGGCCCCCAGTTGCTCGCAGATCCGCTTCCCGCCTTCGAATCCTTGCTGCAGGGACCCGGAGCCGATGAACCCAGAGAGAGCACCCAGGGGCGCGTCCGTCCCCACTGGTACGAATACGACGCCATTCTGGGCTGCCTTTCTCACCCGGTCGATGACCCGATCATTCCGCGGCGTGAACATGATCAGGCCATCCACTTTGGATCTCAGCGCGATCTCGAAATAGCGTTCCGCTTCCAGCGGAAAGGAGTTCGGGTACCGGAACACCTGCGCCACCGAATCGACCACGGGAGCACTCTCCTTGATGCCCTCCAGCAATCCCTGGAAGAAGGAATCGTCCGTGTCCGGAAGAATGACGACCAGATGGTAGCGAGCGGCTTCGGTGATGGGTTTCTCCCGGAACACACCCCGCGCCAGCGCTCGATGGCTCTTGGCGATGAGATCGGCGTTCAGGAGGGTCGCGCCGAGAAACGCCAGCCCGAAGAGGGCCGCGAGGATCCATGCCACTTTTTTCATCAGTGCGGGGAGTATAGCACTTCGCAGGCGACTTTTTTCATGGCTCCAGCTCGCTCCAGATGAGCACCGCCGCCCCCAGAATGGCGCTATCGCCCGCCTCCATGCCGGACCACCGCAACTTCACCGTCCTCCTCAGGCCCCTGGCCGAAACATCGGCCTCAAGACATCCCCGTCTCCCGCAGCCGCACGGCTATTTTTACGGGTCCAACAGGATGTGGCCCAACTGTCGGGTCAACGGATCGAAAGCCTAGCAAGTGGACGCTTCGGCTGAAATCAAATAGCCATGCCCATGGACTCCAACGCGCCTCGCACTTGGCGGGGCGAACGGAAATGGACGCCATGCATGCCGATAGCCCTGGCACCTTCGACATTCCGGAGGCTGTCATCGATGAAGACCGCTCGCTCTGGGACCACACTGTGACGCTCACACAGCAACCGGCAGATAGCTGGATCAGTGCCCTGCCATCATGGCGGCCACGTCGTCTTGCGCAGTCCCGATACGCTTGAGGTCGAACTTGTCCTCCAGCACCTGCTTCACGGCGGGGGACAGGAACGCTGGGTGGGTCGGACCCAGACGAACCCCCTTCACGCCCAGATAGAAAAGCGCCAGCAGCACCGCCACGGATTTCTGGTCGTACCATGGGATATCAAAGGAAATAGGCAGGGCGTTGAGGTCCTCGACACCGAACACCTCCTTTAATTTCAGGGCGATGGTCACGAGGGCGTAGCAGTCGTTGCACTGACCCGCATCAATGATGCGCGGTACGCCCTCAATGTCGCCCAGACGGCACTGCATGAAGCGGTACTTGGCGCAGCCAGCGGTGAGGATGATGGCGTCCTTGGGCAACAGCTCCGCCACTTGACGGTAGTAATCCCGGGACAAATCGCGTCCGTCGCAGCCACCGATGACCACGAAGCGTTTGATCTTGCCTTCCTTCACCAGTTGGGCGATACGCCCGGCGGCAGCGTCCAGCTGCGCGCGGCCGAAGCCCCCCACGAACTCTCCGGCATCCACAGCTTGAGGGGGTGGGCAGGATTTCGCCAACTCGATGACCTTGGACCAATCCTTATGGCCGGTGGCAGCTTCCTCCTCGATGTGCTGGATCCCCGGATAGGCCACCGGTCCGGTGCTGAAAATACGGGCTCGGTAGGCCTCCTGCACCGGCGTGATGCAGTTGGAGGTCACGATGATGGGGCCATTGAAAGTGGCGAAGTCGCGATCCTGGTTCCACCAGGCGTTACCGTAGTTCCCCGCCAGGTGCTTGAACTTCTTGAAGGCCGGATAATAGTGTGTAGCAAGCATTTCCGAATGTGTGTAGACATCGACCCCTTGGCCCTCGGTCTGCTCGAGGATCTCCTGCATGTCTTTGAGATCATGGCCGCTGACCAGGATGCCCGGGCTAGCGCGGACCCCAAGCGGAATGTGAGTGATCTCAGGTTCCCCGTAGGAGGCGGTGTTGGCCCGATCGATGAGGGCCATGGAGAGGATCGTCACACGACCCGTCTCCAGCACCAGTTCCAGGAGCTCGGGAAGTTCCAGCTCCCGAGTAGTGGCTGCTAGCGCTTTTACGATGAAGGGGGTCAGCTCTGGATCATCGTGACCGAGGATCATGGCGTGGTATTGATAGGCTGCGATGCCCTTCAAGGCATAGATCACGGTCTCTCGCAGGGATCGGATGTCCTCATCCGGATTGCTGAACAGCACCCCCACTTCATAGACCTGCTGCAGCAAAGCCTTTTCATTGGCTGGCATCCACCTAGCCATGGGATGGTCGAAACCTACCAGAATCGATTCATGTTTTTGCAAGAGTCCGGCTTTGAGTTCAAGCCCTTGGTGAACCAGTTCCATCACTCGCCCAGCGTCGAAGTTGACGTTGGTCACGGTGGAGAACAGGGCCTTGGCCAGGAAATGGGCGATCCCCGGATCCGTCGCAATCCCCCTCCCAGTCAATTGCTCTTGCAGGACTGCCAGCCCCTTCAGGGTCCAGATAAGCAGGTCCTGGCTATTGGCGACCTCGTCGTCCTTCCCGCAAACGCCTGAATGCCGGCAGCCCTTCCCTTCTCCCGTCTCCTGGCATTGGAAGCAGAACATGTGCATGGCGACCCCCTGGACAATCTCAGGATGGCCCCTCTGCCATAGGCATGCCTTGACCAATATCAAGACGTGGCCTGGATCAAAACACTTCGATTCGATGCTCAGTACGTGCTCAGCGGCTCCACGCTGCGTTCCTATCTGGCCTGGATGGCGGAGCGCAAAGAGGTGGTCACGCGTTTCGAAGGAGACCGCCTCTACTGCGAGTGGACCTGAAACAAGACATGACTCCCAAGGTGGAAGGTGGACGCGATACTGAGCGCAATCTACCATGAACCCACTTGACACCTTGTCCAGCTGCAAATTGGCGCGTTTTTTCTATTTCAGGAGGTCGCTCATGGAGGGTCTGATGGTCGGTATTCCTTTGGGTTGTCTGCTCGGGTTCATCGCCTGGTTCCTCGTGCGCTATCTGGTGGCTGGCATCTTCACCGTCAATCAGAACGAGCGGGCGGTGAAGACCTCCTTCGGTCGCGCTCAGCGCGTGGGAGTCGCCACCACTGCGGAAGATCCCATTTCCGTCTCGCTCAATCCTGAACAGAAGCAGCGCTACAACTGTCCCCAAGTTGGAGTTATCCAGCCCGGTGGCCCCTATTTCAAATGGCCCTGGGAGAAGGTCTACAAGGTCTCCATTGCCACGGAAACGGTGAACATGGCCTACGATCCCATGGCCCCGACCGCCAACACCGGCGGTACGATCCTGGAGGCGGTCACCAAGGACCAACTCAACACGGGACTCACCGGTCAAATCCGTTTCAAGGTCAGCGAGCGAAACCTCTACGCTTACCTCTTCGGCGTCAAGTATCCCATAGCTCACATCATGGGCTATTTCGTGTCGGTTCTGCGGGAGCGCATCGCCAACTTCGAGGCCCCCGCCGCCGCCGATGGAACTCCCGCTGTGCAGACCGGCATCTCCATCAACGACCTGCGCAAGAACCTGCGCGACATCAATGAGCATATGGACCGGGAATGCGCGTCATCGGCGGCCCGTTACGGCATCCAGCTGGAAGCTTCCCTCATCACCAGCATCGATCCTCCTCCGGAAGTGGAATCGGCCCTGGCGGCCATCAACACGGCGCACAACCAGGTCTCCTCCGATATCAGCCTCGCCCAAGCCTCCGCGGATCAGAAAATCGTCCAGTCCAGACGGGCGGTGGAGATCGAGACCCTGAAGGCCCAGGCGGAGGTGGAGCCGCTCACCCTGCTGGCCTACCAGCTCGCGGAACTCAAGACCAACGGCGGGCAGGACGCCCTGGCGGCCTATCTCCGCAATGTCAGGCTGGGACTCTATGCCCAGGCCAACCGGGTCGTGCTGGAGGTGAAGGGATGACTACCCTCGTCGTCGCCCTCGCCACGTTCTTCGCCAGCTTCCTGATCGTCCCGCTGTTGCTCTGGCTCGCCCGGATGTTCGGCTTCTATGTCATCGTTCAGGAGCGTCGCTGCCTCGTGTATGTGCTGTTCGGCAAGGTGGTGGCCATCCTGGACGAGCCCGGCCTGCGCTGTCTCTGGCTGGAGATGAGTTGGCGGGCACCGATCATCAACTGGTTCGGCCGGCGCTACGAGATCGATCTGCGCCTGGATCAGGAATACCTGCGCAGCCAGCCGGTGAACTCCGAGGAAGGCGCCCCCATGGGCATCGGCATCTGGTACGAGATGTACATCAGCGACCCCGTGGCCTTCCTGTTCAAGAATACGGATCCCCGTGGCTCACTCGCCGCCAATGTGAGCAACTCCACGGTGCGCTGCCTCAGCAACATGCCCCTGGCGGACATGATGATCAACCGCCACCGCATGAGCCAGACGGTGCGCGCTGAGGTTTCTCCACAATCCAATGACTGGGGCTACAAGCTTGGCTCCGTCTACATCCGGAAGGTTCACTTCCGGGATGTGGACATGATCCGGCAGATCGAGAGCAAGGTCGTGAACCGCCTCCGGCAGGTGACATCTTCCATCAAACAGGACGGCGTAAACCAGGTGAACATCATCACCAGCACTGCCGAGCGCCAGGCTGCGGTGGAATTCGCCAAGGCTGGCGCGACCCGGCCCCAGATCGTGGGTGCTGCCCTCAACCAGATCGCCCAGGACCCCGAAGTCGCCGAGGCCATGTTCACCCTTCTGGAAACCCAGAAATTACTGCAGAACGGTGCCTCCATCACACTGATCCCATCGAAACCCACCCTGCTGGCGGACCTGCTGGCGACCTTGCCGGATGGAACGGTTCCAAAACCCGTCCATAAACCGACCGAGGTGAGCTCGTTCCCGCAGCGCTGACTGCGGCGCATCTCCCTAGGCCATCGTTGCAAAAGCAACCCTGCGTCCACTTGGCAGGGGTGACAGCAGGGGCCACAAGGGAATGCCAAGAGTGCGAAAGGTTATTCCGTAACGGCTCCTAACGGACGGCCCACCTTAATTTGGCACTGGTCGAGCGCGGATTCGCCCGGCGCTCCTCCGGCGAAGGCCGGATCGGAGCCGGCGCGATGTCGCGATACAAGCCTTCTCGGTGCCCTGCCTGGAAGGCCTTCTTGACGCGCCGGTCCTCGCCGGAATGGAAGGTCAGGATCGCCACCCGGCCACCGGGTTTCAGGCACCTGGGCAGCAGGGAGAGGAACTGATCCAGCACCGCGAACTCATCATTCACTGCGATGCGAAGGGCCTGGAAGGTGCGCTGGAGCACCTTCCGCAACTCCTGCAGCCGTTCTGCTTCGGGAAACAGCCCCTTCAATGCCTGGCGAATGCTATTCGCCAGTTGCGTGGTCGTGGCGAAGGCTTGCCCATGAATGGCGCAGGCTATGGTTTCCGCATGGGGTTCATCGGCGTTCTCCTGCAACAGGTCCGCCAGATCCTCTTGGCTGATCGCTTGCAGCAGGGCTGAGGCGGGTTTTCCACGGTGAGGGTTCAGGCGCAGATCCAGCGGCCCCTCAGCTTTGTAGGTGAAGCCCCGGGCGGGATTATCGATCTGCATGGAGGAGACGCCCAGATCCGCGAGGATGAAGTCGAATCCAGAACCGGCCTCAGTGAGCAGATTGGCGATGCCCGCGAAGTTCATGCGCCGGACGATCAGCATGGCTTCAGTGAATCCCAGCGACCGCAATCGAGCTTCGGTGCGGGGCAGTTCCAGGGGATCCACGTCCATGCCGAAGAGGCGTCCACCGGGTTGGAGGTGCGGCAGGATCTCCTGGGCATGGCCCCCGTACCCCAGGGTGGCATCCAGACCGGTCTCGCCGGGCTTGGGCGCCAGCGCGTGGAGAACCTCATCGACGCAGATCGGCCGATGCGTTCCCGCAGGCGTGTGGCCGCGATCCATCACCTTTTGCGACTCAGTGGCGTGCAGTTCGGGATTCAGCTCCTTGTACTTATCCTCGAAGCGGTGCGGGTGGGTACCTTGGTAGCGCACCCGCCGTTGCCGTTTCGAACTTTCGTCCGTCATGCCTCTGACTCGTCCGATCTCAGTTCCAACCGATTCCGGTAGAACTCGAAATCCGGAAGGATGCGCTCATAGGTGGAGGACATCAGCGGGGACGAAATCATGAAATCCGCAGTAGCCCGGTTGCAGGCTACGGGAACGTTCCACACCACCGCGATCCGCAGGAGGGCCTTCACGTCGGGATCGTGGGGCTGGGGCTCCAGGGGGTCCCAGAAGAAGATGATGAAATCGATGAGGCCTTCCGCGATCTTGGCCCCAATCTGCTGGTCTCCGCCGAGGGGGCCGCTCTGGAGTTTGAGGACTTCCTTACCGAGCGCCTTCTCCAGCATGATGCCCGTGGTTCCAGTGGCTATCAGTTCGTGCTGCGCCAGCAGATCGCGATTGTACGTCGCCCACTCCAGGAGATCCTTTTTCTTGTGGTCGTGGGCTACAAGCGCGATCCGTTTGCGGGGTGGCACCGCCAAAGCTTCATGAATCATGACTCCCTCCTTGGATTGGAGTCTATCCGACTTGCGGGAGGAACCCTGTCATCGCGCCTGGGGAAAAGCTTCTTCCATGAACCGGAACAGGCGGTCGTTGTCGCAGTAGACCACATTGAAGCGCAACCAGGGACTGGGCGATTGATCAGGCTGAAAAAGATGCCCTGGCGCCAACAGGATCCCGTTTTCCAAAGCCCGCTGGGATAGCAGAAGGGAATCCAAATCGTCGCTCTTGGGTTTGGCCCACACGAACATCCCTGCCCCGGGGGCAAAGAAGAGTTCGAAGCCAGCGTTCTCCAGGCGGCGGCAGGTGCGCTCCTGGGCTTTGGCAAGGCGATCCCGGAGCTGTTCCAGATGCTTGCGGACATGGCCTTCCATGAAGATGGCGTGGACCAACTGTTCGTTGATGCCCGGCGTGGACATGCCGGAGACCAGCTTGAAGTAGACCAGTTCCTCCAGCAGGCCCTGCTCGGCAACAACGAAGCCCACCCTCAAACCGGGGGCGATGGATTTGGCGAAGCTGCCCACGTAGATCACGCGCCGGAGCTGGTCCGCGCCCGCCAGGGTGATGGACCGGCCGGGCACCAGATCCGCGGAGACATTGTCCTCCACCACCAGGAACTGGTGCCGCTCCGCCAGGCGGAGCACCTGGAAGGCCTTGGAGGCGCTATAGCTGGCACCGGTGGGATTGTGCAACTGCGTATTGGTGAAATAGAGCTTCGGCTGATGCTGGGAGAGCAGTTGCTCAAGTACTCCCACATCGGGCCCCGTGGGCGTCATCGGCACGCCCACCAGGTGGAGCCCCCGCAACCGCAGGGCTGAAAGCAGATTGCTGTAGCCGGGAGCGTCCACAAAGACGCTATCGCCCGGCTGCGTCAGCCGCCGCGCCACGAGGTCCAGACCCTGACTGGCGCCGTGCGTCAGCAGGATCTGCGTGGGGGGCGCCTCGATCTCCAGCTCCGCGAGTTGCCGCGTCAGTTGCTGTCGCAGGGGTTCATAGCCCTTGGGATTCCCGTAGCCGATGAGCCCCTTGGGGTGCAGGGCCAGTCGCCGAAGCCCCTTGCTTACAGCGTCCACGTCATGCCAACTCTCGGGCAACCAGCCACAACCTGCGTTGATGCCCTCTTCACCCTGCTCGTAGACATTGCGCAGGAGCCAATCACCGTCGATAGCGGCCTTGCCGAGATGGAGCTCGCGCTGGGGTTCACCTCGGGCATTGTCGGTCACGAAGAAGCCTGCCCCTCGGCGCGCGGTGAGCAGGCCCGCCGCCACCAACCGGTCGTAGGCCTCCACCACGGTGGAGGTGGACACCCCGTGGTTACGAGCGAAGGCCCGAATGCTCGGCGTGCGGCTGCCTGGCCGCCAGCGACGGGACTGGATGCACTGCGTGACCCCCTGGACAATCTGGGCCACCAGGGGGTCGGTAGCTGAAGGGTCCAGGGTCAGTAAAGGTTCCATGGGGCTCCCGGAACTGTCGTGAGTTTGCGATCAGTACCGTTCCTCGGTGTTATCAGAACAGTTTGGTCAACAACTTAAGAATTGTACATGTATCTGTATGGGTTGGTCCCCTACAGTTGGGCCATCGACCGAAAAGGATGCCCATGAGCGAAGCACCCCGAAAATTACCATTCTTCGTCGCTGGCGAGTGGCGGGAATCCAGCACCAGTAAGTATGTAGACTGCTTCGATCCCTCCACCGGTGACGTCATCGCCTTTGCGCCCCAATGCACCGCCGCGGAGGTGGATGCCGCCGTCCAGGCCGCGCAGACCGCCTTCCCGGCCTGGGCGGACACCCCCGCCAGCGCCCGGGTCCAGGTGCTTTTCCGCATGAAGGCCCTGCTCGACCAGCACCTCGACGAACTGACTCTGTTGGTGGCTCGAGAGCACGGGAAGGTCTGGAACGAGGCCATGGGTGACGTCCTCAAGGCCACCGAGGTGATCGAGTTCGCCTGCGGCATCCCGCACTTGATGAAGGGCCCCGCCCTCATGAACTGCACGCCGGGCTTCGATACGGTCCAGTACCACGAGCCTTTGGGCGTCTTCGCAGGCATCACCCCCTGGAACTTCCCGGCCATGATCCCCATGGGCTGGATGGCACCCCTCTGCCTCGCCACGGGTAACACCATGGTCCTGAAGGTGGCCAATTTCACGCCCCTGACCTCCATGCGCATCCTGGATCTCTGGCAACAGGCTGGCTTGCCCAAGGGCGTCCTCAACCTGCTCACCTGCGACCGCGACGAGTCCGAATACCTCGTGAAGCACCCTCTAGTGAAGGGCATCTCGTTCGTGGGTTCCGCGGGCGTGGGCAGCCATGTCTATGCCACGGCCGCCGCCCATGGTAAGCGCGTCCAAGCCCTCACGGAAGCCAAGAACCATGCCCTGGTCCTTGCCGATGCTGCCCTGGAGCGGTCTGCCCACGGCATTGTCAACGCCGCCTGCGGCTGCGCTGGGGAACGCTGCATGGCGCTGCCTGTGGTGGTCGCGGAGGAGGCTATCGCCGATCGGCTGGTCCAACTGCTGAAAACCGCCATGACCGAACTGAAGCTCGGGCCCGCCTACGACAAATCATCCCAGCTGGGCCCAGTGGTGAACGGAGATCGGAAGCAGGCTGTCGAGCAATGGATCCAGCAGGGCGTGGACGAAGGTGCTGAACTGGTCCTGGATGGGCGCGGCGTCTCCGTGCCGGGCTTTGAGCAGGGCTTCTACCTCGGCCCGACCCTCTTCGATCAGGTGCAGCCTGGCATGGCCATCGGTGATCGGGAGATTTTCGGTCCCGTGCTCTGCATCAAGCGGGTCAAGAATTTCGAAGAGGGGCTGGCGCTCATGAACGGCAACGAGTTCGCCAACGGCTCGGTGATCTATACCCAAAGTGGCTACTACGCAAGGGAATTCGCGCGCCGCAGCCACGGCGGCATGGTGGGGGTGAACGTAGGCATTCCAGTGCCTCTGGGCGTATTCGGTTTCACCGGTCACAAGCATTCCTTCTTCGGCGACCTCCACGCCATGGGCATGGACGGGGTGCGCTTCTTCACCGAACTCAAGGGCGTGACCACCCACTGGTTCTCAGAAGCTGAAGCGCGGGAAGGCCGCGTGGCCAATTCCTGGGACGGCATGATCTCCATGCCTGGCGACAAATTATAATTCATGAATTTCGCAATTTACCTATTGAAGACAAATAAGAAACCGCGAATTCCGCGAATGATCGCGAAGGTAAATTGGCCCCGAACGATGCCACCTCACGTTTTCATTCGCGCAAGCGCGAAGCGCACATTCGCGTCATTCGCGGTGCCAATGCAGTTTCCCGGTTATTAGGAGCCCCTCAATGAACACTCAAGAAAAGTATAAAAAATACGTGAACACTGCCTTCGTCCAGGCGGTGGAACCCGTGGTCGTGGTTCAGGCCAAGGGCGCCCAGGTCACGGACGAAAACGGCAAGACCTACACCGACCTCTTTGCGGGCATCTCTGTGGTGAACGCGGGGCATTGCAACCCTGCCGTACTGGAGGCCGCCAGGGCCCAGATGGACAAGCTGGTGCACTGCTGCTCGTATGTCTACCACGTGCCCGCCGTGGCCGACCTCGCCGAGAAGCTGGCCCAGATCACGCCGGGACGGCTGCAGAAGAGCTTCTTCGGGAGCGGCGGCGCCGAGGCGAACGAAGGCGCCATGCGCCTCGCCAAGCAGTTCACCAAGAAACAGGAGTTCATCTCGCTACAGGGTTCCTTCCATGGCCGGAGCCTCGCTACCCTCTCCATCACCGGCAACTGCGGGCGCAAGCGTGGCGGCGGCCCCTACCTCCCCGGCTGCGCCTACCATCCCGCCGCCTATTGCTACCGGTGCCCGTACGACAAGGCCTACCCGGCCTGTGATCTCCACTGCGCAAAGGATCTTGAGCGGACCATCCAGTTCGATACCGCCGACAATGTCGCGGCCTTCATCGCCGAACCCGTCATGGGCGAGGGCGGCATCGTAACGCCGCCCCCGGGCTACTTCCAGGAGATCAAGAAGGTCCTCGACAACCACGGCATCCTCCTCTTCGTGGACGAGGTCCAGTCAGGCTTTGGGCGCACTGGCAAGCTCTTCGCCATTGAGCATTGGGCGGTGGAACCAGATATTCTCACCATGGCCAAGGGCATCGCTGACGGCTTCCCCTTGTCCGCTTTCATCGCCCGGGATGCGATCGCCGATTCCTTCCGCCCCGGTGACCACCTCTCCACCTTCGGGGGCAATCCGGTATCCTGCGCCGCTGCCCTGGCCAACATCGCCTTCTTCGAACAGGAGAGGCTCTGTGAGCAGGCTGCGGAGAAAGGGAAGGCCCTCGTGGGCGCCCTCAAGGAACTCCAAAAAACCCAACCCCTGATCGGCGATGTGCGGGGTCTCGGCTTGATGGTGGGGGTCGAACTGGTGCGCGATTCCAAGAAGACCCCAGCCGCGGAGGAAACGAGCAAGGTCAAGGCCAGGCTGCGCGAACAGGGCTTCCTGATCGGCGTCGGGGGAACCTGGGGTAATGTCTTGCGCATCCAGCCCCCGCTGGTCATCGACAACCAGGACCTGCAGCGGGGCGTCGCGGCCCTGGCGGATTGCCTGAAGGCCTTGTAATGCATCCTGGGAACTGGCGAAAATCGAAAATCGCGCCACCCTTGGGGTATGACGTTACCGATTGACGATGCGCGCATGGGGGTGGCCAGGGAGTTCATGGTCGAAGCCCAGATCCGGGCCCGGGGCGTCAGGGATCCCCGGGTACTGGAGGCCATGCGCCAAACGCCCCGGCACAAATTCGTGCCGGATGGATGCCTGATCCAGGCCCACGAAGATCATCCGCTTCCGCTGGGTCTCGGTCAGACCATCTCCCAGCCCTACATCGTCGCCCACATGGCGGCCCATCTGGAGCTCCGGGGCCACGAACGCGTGCTGGAGGTGGGCTCCGGTTGCGGCTACATGGCCGCAGTGCTCTCGCTGCTGGCAAAGGATGTCTATGGCATCGAGCTGGAAAGCGAGCTGTATCAGCACTCCCTGGAGACCCTGGGGGCGCTTGGCTACGACAACATCCAGCTCCGCTGCGGAGATGGCGCCCAGGGCTGGCCAGAGCAGGCCCCCTTCGATGCGATCGTCGTCAGTTGCGCTACGGACAAGGTCCCAGACCCCCTCTGGAACCAGCTCGCCGAGCACGGCCGCATCGTCCTGCCCCTCGACACTCCCTTCGGCTACCAGGAATTGGTGGTGATCACCAAGACCGCCGCGGGATCGCAGACCCGCTCCCTGGGCGCCGTGGCGTTCGTACCGTTGCGGTAGTGATCAGCGGTCGAGGATGAAGGTCACTGGACCGTCATTCACCAACTCCACTTCCATGTGCTCCTGGAAAAACCCGGACTTGAGCCGCGGATATTCCGCCTTCAGTAGCTCCAGGAAGTGTCGAAAAAGCACCCGCGCGGCCTCAGGGTTCATGGCCCGATCGAAGGAAGGGCGCCGGCCCTTGGCGAGGCTCCCTGCCAAGGTGAATTGAGAGATGGCGAGGATCTCGCCACCCACATCCTGCAGCCCAAGGTTCATCTTCCCGTCCGCATCCTCGAAGATGCGAAGCGATGCGATTTTGGCGGCCGCCCAGGCGCATGTCTGCTCGCTATCCCCTTCCTCCAGACCCGCGAGCACCAACATTCCAGGCCCGATGGAAGCTTCCTGTTCCCCGGCCTTCACAGAGGCTCGCTTGACTCGCTGGATGACGGCTTTCATGGGCACTCCACCACAGTCAGAATAGCCCAGGCTTGGGGGTGAGCGCGGCGGCGAAGCTGTCCTTGGCGTGGTAGCTGGAGCGGACCAAAGGGCCGGATTCCACCCTCTGGAAGCCCATCGCTTCGCCCTTACACCGGTAGCTCTCGAACTCAGCGGGCTCCACAAAGCGGGTCAGGGGTAGATGATGCTCCGTGGGGGGCAGGTACTGGCCGATGGTGGCAATGTCCACGCGATGCCGACGCCAGTCCGCCATGAGTTCCAGCACCTCCTCAGGGGTCTCTCCCAGCCCCACCATGATGCCGCTCTTGACGCGCATGGCGGGGGCATGAACATCCCGCCAGCGGGCCGACCGTTCCAGCAATTCGAGGCTGCGCTGGTAGTCGGCGTCCGGTCGCACGCGCCGGTACAGCCGGGCAATGGTCTCCACATTATGGTTGAGCACTTCGGGCCGGGCTTCCAGCACCGTGAGCAGATCCCCTTCGCGCCCCTCGAAATCGGGGATGAGCACCTCTACACCACAGGTGGGGTTCAAGCTCCGGATCCACGCGATGGTCTGCGCGAAGTGAGCGGCGCCTCCATCTGGCAGATCATCCCGATTCACGCTGGTCACCACGGAAAACGTAAGGCCCAACGTGGCGACAGCCTCGGCGACCCGTTGCGGCTCGCCGGGATCGACCTCGCCGGGTTTGCCCTTCCGCACGTTGCAGAAGCCACAGTGCCGGGTGCAGACCTCTCCCAGGAGCATAAAGGTCGCCGTACGGTGGACTCCCCAGCACTCGTGCTGGTTGGGACAGCGGGCCTCCTCGCACACCGTCACCAGTTTCTTGGAGCGGATGAGGCGCTCCACCTCCGCCGTGATTTCCGCCGCTGGAACCCTGATCTTTAGCCAGGCGGGACGAGGGCCAGGAAGGACAGAGGGATGCGCCATGAGACTTACTATATCCAACCAGTAGGAATTACCTCTAACCGAAATGAATACAACCAACATCCGACATTTCTTGAATTGAAATAGCAGGGGCAGCGGCATTAACATTCAAGGGCGATAGCCTCTTTTTTCAGGATCCTTCTCGAACAGCCACATTTACTGGGTAGCCCATGCAGAACGAGCGACATCACGCCCTGGACAATCTTCGGATCTTGGTCATCTTCCTGGTGGTATTGCTGCACGCGTCGCTGTCTTACATGACCTACGCACCTGAGTGGTGGTACGTCCTCGATCCGCAGCGAAGCCTCTTCTTCACGGGCCTGGTACTGCTCATCGATGTCCCGATCATGCTCATCATGTTCTTCCTGGCTGGCTACTTCACCTATGCGTCGCTCGCCAAGCGCGGCCCGAGTGTCTTTTTGAGAGACAAACTGGTGCGAATCGGAATCCCCTGGGTCTTCGGCTCGCTGGTCCTGGCTCCTCCAACCGCCTACATGATCTATTATTCCAGACATTTCCCCGTCTCCCTGTGGACCTTCTGGGCTACCGACTTTTGGGGCAAGGCATACCAGCAGTCGGTCTACTGGTATTTGGGGATACTGCTTCTGTTCTTCGCCCTCACGGCTTTGGCCTTCAGCGTGAACCAGCGGTTCGCCGCTTGGCAGCGGTCAGTGCTCCGACCGACCTGGCGTTTTTTCACGCTGTTCGTTCTGGCCATGACCGCAGGTTCGCTGTGGATCGGTCTGACCCATCCGCTGGATCAGTGGTCTCACATCTATGTGCTGGTGTTCCAGCCCGCCCGCGTGCCTCTCTACCTCGGCTACTTTGTGCTGGGCATCTTCGCGCATCAGCGGGGTTGGTTCACCGAGCAGGGGTACTCTCCGACCATCCTCCGCTGGCTACCCCTGTGTCTTGCGTCTGGCCTGCTCTATCTGGGCTGGCGGCTCACCCTGCCGCCCACGGTGAATACCGTTCCCTCCAAGGCAATCGCGACTCTGCTCTTCAATCTCTTCAGCTTCTCTTCGCTCATGGCGAGCGTCGCCCTGTTCCGCGCCCACCTAGGGAGTGAAACTCCTTTTTGGCGGAGCCAGGCCCGGAACTCGTACGGGGTGTACTATCTGCATCCGCTCATCCTGTATCCTCTGGCTCTAGTGTTTGTGCCGATCCCTGTCTCCATCTATGTGAAGGCCTTCGCCATCACGCTTTTGGCCTACTTGGTGTGCTGGGGCCTGAGCGCTGCGGTGCTGACCCGCGGACCTGGACTGCGGCGCATGTTTTAATAGTCCCTGGTGGGCCATGAAGATCGGCGTGTTTGATTCAGGCATTGGTGGGCTTTCCGTGCTCCACGAGGCGCGGAAGGTGCTTCCCAACGAGCACTACCTCTACTATGCGGACACCTCCCACGTACCCTACGGCACCAAGCCAAAGGACGAGATCCGGGGCTATATCTTTGCGGCCATCAGCTTCCTGAGAGACCAAGGCTGCGAGGCCCTCGTCGTCGCCTGCAACACGGCCACCAGCGTGGCCATCGATGACCTGCGCAGAACCTTCACCACCCTGCCCATCATCGGCATGGAACCCGCCGTGAAGCCTGCCGTCCAAGCCAATCACCACCAACGGGTGCTGGTGTTGGCGACGGAGATGACCCTCAAGGAGCCCAAGTTCCACAACCTGGTCTCCAAGGTGGATAACGAGGGCATCGTGGACTACCTGTCGCTCCAGGAACTGGTGCTGTTCTCGGAGCGTTTCGACTTCGCCGAGGCAACGGTGATCCCCTACCTCCGCGCCCGCCTCGCCCAAGTGAACCTGGCCTGCTATGGCCATGTGGTCCTGGGCTGCACCCACTTCATCTACTTCCGGCCCCATATCCAGCAGGTGTTCCCCGCAGGTACCGTCATCCTGGACGGCAACGCCGGCACCGTACAGCATCTGCGGAACCTTGTGACGGGATTCCGCCCTGAAGCCCCCGCTGCCGGGCAAGTGCAATTCTTCCATTCGGGGGTATTGGCTCCCGCAGCAGGATTCGAGCGCTACCTGGACCTACTCGACCGGTGCTGATGCTCTACAATCAGGACATGCAAGACCCGCTGCTGCCTGAGCCTGAAGCCATCATTCCGGCATCCCTGCCGGAGGAGCCCGGTATCGAGGAGCCCTGTATCGAGGAGCCCCGTGCCTTCGACCCTCCGAAGGGCTTCGAGACCAAGTTCAAGGATCTGTCCCTCCACCTGGTTGCCTTCGATGGTCCGCTGGACCTGCTGCTCTACCTGATTCGTGAACAGAAGCTGGATATCACGAACCTGCCCATGGCGGATGTGACCAGGCAGTACATGGATTCCCTGCTCCAGATGGAGGAACTGAATCTGGAGATCGCGGCCGAGTTCGTGGCCATGGCGGCCCAGCTCCTGCAGATCAAGTCGCGACTTCTGTTGCCCAGACCGCCCGTTGCGGACGAGGAAGAGGATCCCCGCGAGGAACTGGTGCAGCGCCTGTTGGACTACCAGGCCGTCAAGGAGGCCGCCAGGGAACTCACGGTGCGCGAAAGCGAATGGCAGGCCGTGGTCTATGCCCAGGGTCTGGATATTCAGGAGCACGCCCGGGTGGAGGACGAGCCCATCCGGGCCAGCCTCTTCGATCTGCTGGCCGCCTATCGCGAGGCCCTGAAGCGCCTGCTCCCTCCGCCCCCCGTGGAGGTGCGCACCGCACCCAAGACCTTGGATCAGCGCATCGCGGAGCTGCTCAGGAATCTCCAGAGTGAGCAGTGGGTGGCCTTCACGGGCCTACTCGCCAAGGCTCGCAGCCGCGAAGACCTCGTGCTCACCTTTTTGGCTTTATTGGAGCTGGTGCGCCTGGGTCGCATCCATCTGGTGCAGACCGAGACCTTCGGCGAGATCCGCATTCAGGCGGCCTAGGGGGGAATTCCATGCCGGACCAGCAGCCTGCTCCAGAGCCATTGCTGGCCCTTCGCCGGGCCTTCCTCCTGGCCTATGGGGTGGGCGTGGCCCTGTGCGTGATCTGGCCGCTGATCCTCCAGGTGCTGCTCGGACGGGTGCTCCAGCCCGGTTTTCTTGGCCCGACGAACCTGGCCCAGGATCTCGGCTACACCTTCACCGGGTTGGTGGTCCTTTCCGCATTGTACGTGATCCGGCGTTCCAAGCGGGTGCGGTCTGATTTCGCGACCCTCGAGGCGACGCAACGCACGCGCGTGATGTCCCTTGAGATCCTGTTCTACGCGGCCCTCTTCGAGCTAAGCGCCTTCTTCGGCCTGCTCTATCACGGCCTGGGGGGCCCCCAGACTGAGCGTTACGCGCGAACCTTCATCGCGCTCTCGACGGTGCTGTTCCTTGGTTTCGTGCCGCGCTTTTCCGCCTGGCGGAAAGCCCTGGAACCGGGCATCGCCGGGAAGCCACCCGAATCTCTGTAGGCAGAAGGCCGCCCAGAAGGAACTCAGCGTCATCGATCAGAACGAGGAGGTGGTTCGCGCCATGCCAGAATCTTCTTGGTCATGTTCGCGCCCGCCTTCTCGACCAGTTCGTTTTCCGGTGCTTCTCGCAAGGCCTTCACGCTGCCGAAGACCTGGAGCAACTTGCGGGCTGTGATCTGACCGATGCCAGGGATCTCCGTCAGTTCGGTTTGCAGGGTTCGCTTGGCCCTCAGGGCCCGGTGGTAGGTGACGGCGAAGCGGTGGGCCTCATCGCGGATCCGCTGGAGCAGTTGCAGCACTGGACTGGTCTTGGGGATGCGCAGGGGTTCGCTGGATCCTGGCCGGAACACCAGTTCCTCCTTCTTGGCCAGCGCCGCCCGTTCCTGCTGCTCCAGCCCCAGCAACTCCAAGGCTGCTTCCGCGGCATGGAGCTGGCCTAGCCCCCCATCGATGAGCAGCAGTTCCGGGAAGTCCTTGCCCTCGTCCCGCAGCCGCTTGTAGCGCCGCGTCACGGCCTCGGCCATGTTGGCGAAGTCATCGTTCTGCTCATTGGACATTTTGAAGCGGCGGTAGGCCTGTTTGTCGGGAATGCCGTCCGTGAAAACCACGCAGGAAGCGACCACTTCCCGGCCTTGACCATGGCTGATATCGAAGCATTCGATGCGCCGGGGGAGATGCGCTAGGCCGAGAAACGCCTGCAATCCTTCCAGCACGGCCTGATTGAGGCGCGCAGGCTCGAACTTGCGCTCCAGGGCCAGGCGCGCGTTCTCCTGCGCCATGGCCAGCAGTTCGACCTTCTCGCCCCGCTGGGGCACCTGGATGGCGGGCTTGCTACCCCGCATCCCCCCCAGCCATTCACGCAGGACTTCCATGCCCTCGGGTTCCAGCTCCACCAGGATTCTCCCGGGCACCGGTTCCTCGGAATAGACGCGCTGCAGGACTTCCGCCAGGACCGCCCCGTTGAAGGTCTCGATCTCCTCCAGCACATATTCGTGCCGTCCCACCATGCGGCCTCCGCGCATGACCAGCCGGTGAACACAGGCTCGGCCATCCAGCAGCGCGCTGCCATAGAGGTCCATATCCTCCTGGTCCACCGTCGCGGCCTTCTGCTTCGTGAACCAGGCATCCAACTGCTGCAGCGTGTCCCGGTACTGCGCTGCCAACTCAAAGGCGCTGTGCTCCGAGGCCTGCCACATGGCCGTCTCCAGCCGGACCTTCAGCTCCTCGCGCTTCCCCTCCAAGAAAAGGCGGGCCTCCTTGGCCTGCTCCCGGTAAACCTCCTGATTCACGGCAGCGATGCAGGGGGCCGTGCAGCGATGGAGCTGGAATTTCATGCAGGCCCGGCCGCGCTTGCCGTCGATATCGATATCGCAATCCCGGATCTGGAAAAAGCGGTAGACCAGCTCCGCCGTGCGGTAGGCCGTGGAGGCCGGGAAAAAGGGCCCAAAATAGAGGGACCCGTCCTTCCTTATTTTCCGGGTTACGAAGACCTGCGGGAAGGCATTTTTCCAGGTTAGCTTTACATACGGGTAACTCTTGTCATCCCGTAGCAAAATATTGAAGGGTGGGAAGTGCTCCTTGATGAGGTTGTTCTCCAGGACCAGGGCCTCCAACTCCGTTTCGCAGACAATGAACTCCAGGTCCCAGATACGCCCCACCAGACGGCGGGTCTTGGCGTCCAAGTGTTTGCTCTGGAAGTAGCTCTTGACCCGATTGCGCAGCACCTTGGCCTTGCCCACGTAGAGGAGATTGCCCTCCTTGTCCCGGTAGAGGTACACCCCTGGCCGGGTTGGCAGATCCTCGAGCTGCCGCTTCAGAGCAGGGCTGCGTTCGGGGTTGGAGCGGCGAAAAGCCATAGCCTAGTCTATCGAACCCAATGGTTGCCTGCCCCTTGGTTCCTTGGCAGGATTATTACTTGCTTCAGGTTGACCCGCCGGTCTACGGTTCAATGTGACCCTCAGGCTGAGATCGGAAATGGTTTATGAAGAAAACCGGACAGAAGCAACGGGTGACAGCACCTGCGAGCGCGGAACCATCCCGCCCACCGCCTGCCGCCCCCCCGACGGAAAGCGCCGTTCTAACGGGCCTGGATTATTTCGATCTGGCGCAAAGGATCTCCGACGAGAACGTCTGGCACTGGGATATGACTCGGGGAACCCTACACTGGTCCCCCCGCATCGCTACGCTGCTCGGAATTACCAAGACCCTCTCCGTACTCTCGGGGGATCCCTTCCAAACCTTCGTCCATCCGGATGATTTGAGCCGCGCCACCGCCACCATCCGCGCGCATATCAAGAAGGGGACGCCCTACGTGGTGGAAGAGCGTCTGCTGACGAAATCGGGAGCCTACACATGGTTTCTGGTGCGCGGCAAGGTGGTCTGGAACCAAGAAGGCCGCCCCCTCCACATGACTGGCTACCTCACGGACATCAACCGGCTCAAGCAAGAGGCCATGGACCGGGAAAAGGAACTGTTGGAGACCCGGGACCTGGCCAAGGAGATGGCCGTCATTAACGAACTGAGCCGGACGCTGACGACCCGCCTGACCATCGGTGAAGTCGTCCAGGAGACCTATAAGCAGGCCTCCCGCTTGATCGACACTCGCAACTTCGCGATGTCGCTGTACAACCCGGAACGGAAAGAGCACGAATTCGTTCTGAATATCACCGAATCCGAACTGGACAAAGAAGCGCTTACCCGGCAACCCGCGAACTTGGGCATTTCCGGTTACGTCATCCACAACAAGACCCCAGTGCTCATCAAGGAGAATTCCAGCAAGTGGGAAGCCAAGCTCGGCATTCAACCGGTCGGCGATGTCGCTCTGTCCTGGCTCGGTGTGCCGCTCCTACTGGACAATCAGGTCCTCGGCGTGATTATCGTCCAGAACCACCATAAGGAAAGAGTCTACGACGAGCACGACAGGGATCTGCTGATGACCATCGCCAGCTCAGCGGCGGTCGCCCTGCAGAACGCTCGTCTTTTCTCGGAAAAGCAGCACGCGGAAATCACTGCGGCAAAACGCTCAGAGCAGATCAAAGCCCTGCTCGTTCCCATGATGGAAGCCATGGCAAGGATCGCCCGCCTTGCCGAACCAGGGAAAACAGCCTCGAACGGCTCGGCTACCCTGCAGGAAATCTCCAGACTCACCTCCGGAATTGTGCAAAACATAACCAGAATCCTGGCGACGATGGAGCCACCGCCTTAGGCCAACTTCCCTGTTTGCCGATGTTAAAGCAAACTATTTTAGTAGATAGATATGCACGTCCTGTCACTACGTTTGCAGGATGAGGTCACGGCGGTTCCTGGGGAGGGGGTCTCGGATGTCCAGGAGACGGTAGATTGCCAGGTGTACGGGTTCAGGGTTGCCTGAGATGAGGATCTGGTGGAGGAGATTGCCCTCGCCACGCAGGCTGAGGGTGGAGCGCGGATGGGTGGCAAGTGGTTCGTGCAGAGTAGCCCAGCTCCGACTTCAGGGCCCGGAAAGCGGATTCAACGCTGGTCAACACGAATGCCCAGCTCTGGGGGGCGTCCTGATCATGGACCGGGTGTTGGGTCAGGGTCAAGGTGGTGCCTGCCCGAAAGTCCTTCACGCTGCCTGCTCCGGCGAAGGTCTTGGTGCGCTGCTCCCGGGCCTGGGCGCGGATCGGCGTGAGGCCCTCGTGGGCTCGCAGGTTGTCGTGCTCCAGGGGGGCCTCCTGCCTATAGTCGTCAAGCGTGCTGGCCAGGGCGTTGCCGAACTGGCCCTGATCGGACTGGAGCGCTTCGCTGGTGGTGCTGAGCGAACCGGTACTGTGATCTCCCAGGTGCAGCGGGTGACTTTCCCGCATTGGAGCGCGCGCCGGGCGTGCCATTGGGTGATGGCATCCCGCTGCTCCGTGGCATCGCTGCGATGGAAACGAACGCGACCCGCTGGGTTTGTGGATGACGTGAGCACTAACCGGCCCCGTACGAGTCCAGGCTGGAGATCAGCACCGCTCCGCAATCGGTATGGCAGCCCTCGAAGGCCACGGGAATGCCGCCTACGAGGTGATTCGGATCTCCTTCGATGATGGTGCAAGTGTCATGGCCTTCCCTGGGACAAGAACACTGATCGCCGATCCTGGCGACCGGCTTGCCGTAAATGCGGTAGGGATCATAGCCCGTGAGCACCCGGCCCTTGTGGTCCGTGGGGTCTCCAACGCGAATGACTCGTTTCATG
>JANYIU010000104.1 GCA_025361955.1 Holophagaceae bacterium | reverse complement strand
GTTCCCATCCCGAACACGGCAGTTAAGCTCCAGAGGGCCGATGATACTTCCTCGGACAGAGGTGGAAAAGTAGGTCGCCGCGACGTTAAAATCACCCACGCCCCCATAACCTGGGGGCGTTCGTGTATTCACGAAAACCTTCGCGCCGTGGACGCGCTAAACTGCCCTTTCCCTCTGGAGCCCGCACCAGGACCAGCGCTAGGTCGGCCCAGACCTGGGTTCACAGAAGGTCACAGATTCTCGTCTAGCCCTTTGAATCGTTCTTGGGCCTTGGGCTTGGCCCAATCTGCAACCACTTGAGGTGTGTTGAATCGGGCCGTCTGTCGGAATTCCAGGGTCTTGCCGAGGAGCGGCGTAGGACCCTGCCCGGAAAATCGGTCCCAGAAGAACCAGGTCGCTATCCCCGCGAGGATCAACAGGACCACCGAGACCAGGCAGCAACTCAGCCAGCAGCCGCTATTCTTCTTTTTGACCGGTGCCGCAGGAACGCTTGGAAGCGGAGGCGGAGCTGGTTGCGGCAATGGTGGTGGGACTTTGAGTACCGTGGAAGGGAGCGTCATTGCCACGGTAGTAGAAGGCGCAGTGTTGCCTAGTTGGAGTCCGCAACTCGGACAGAAAACGGCCGCCAGAGGGAGTTCCTTTCCGCATTTCGGGCAGTGGGATTCGAGTCCACCCACCTTCAGAACTTGTGCCCCCACCTGGATGCGATCGCCCTCCTTAAGCGGATGAGGCTGCTCGAGCCTTTGGCCGTTCACCCAAGTGCCGTTCGTACTGCCGAGATCCTCCAGGCTCCAGCGCCCACCCTCTCTGCGGAGCACTGCATGGCGGCTGGAGCATCCGGCGTCGTCGAAAGGCAGATCGTTCTCGGGCAGTCGGCCCAGGGTAGTCGGATCCTGCAGGAGGAAACGCTTGTTGCCGTCTGTTTCCACGATTAGATAGGGTGCTTCCGTGTTCATGCTCGCCCCCTGAACGGTTATATCTATTTTGCCTGAAGCCGATCATAACGCACGGCAAGGGGCTGCGCGAATATCCACGCGGAGCGGCATCTTTCTTTCTGCGGGTCGGCGGATCACAGCCCGGATCGGTTAGACTCGAGGGGTGGATCAGGGCGCCGCTGCTTTCACCAGCAGAGGAAAGTCCGGACTCCACAGGGCAGTGAGCCAGGTAACGCCTGGGCGGGGTGACCCGACGGAAAGTGCAACAGAGAATAGACCGCCGATGGCTCCCCAGAGGGAAACTTCTGGCGGAGATCAGGTAAGGGTGAAACGGCGGGGTAAGAGCCCACCGCCGCGCTGGCAACAGGGCGGGCATGGTAAACCCCTCACGGAGCAAGACCAAATAGGCTGGCGTGCCCCTTCGGGGGAGTCGGATCGGCCCGATCGAGCCAGCGGGTAGGTTGCTTGAGGCCAGCAGTGATGCGGGTCCCAGAGGAATGGCGTCCTCCTCCTTCGGGAGCAGACAGAATCCGGCTTACCGATCCACCCGGCCCCCGAAAGGGGGCCGTGCTTTTCCCGGCAATAGGGGAATCCCTCAGGCAGGACGCCTGATTGCCCGATAGATCCACCGTTCCACTCCTGCTTCCCAGGGGCGACCATCCAGTCCCCCAAAGGCACGCTCCAGATCGAAACCGGCTGCCTGCAGGAAGGCCCGCACCTCGTGGTCCTCGGGGAGCCAGATATCATGCCGGAAGCGCTCGCCGGCCAGGATCCGTTCGGCGAGGATGCGCCGACCGTCGGAGGACCATCGAACTCGCTCCCGATAGCCTTCCTCGGCCAGATACCAGCCACTCCCCACCGCAGCGGCGTTGTGCTCAACCTCACCACGGCCGGTCAGATCCAGCAGCAGGACTCCGTCCGGCCTGAGCACCCGGGCGAATTCCTGAAGCTGTTTCAGGTTCTCTTGGTCGGTGGCAAAGTAGCCCCAACTGGTGTAGGCGCAGAAAACGCCATCTGCACAGGCGTTCTTGAAAGGTAGGCTCCGGAAGTCCAGGCGAGCCAAGGTCCCGGGGAATTCCACGCGATGGCGCTGCAGGTTCAGTGGACTCAGGTCGCCGCCGACGACCCGGTACCCTTTGTGTTCCAACGCGGGCTGCAACCGTCCCCATCCGCAGGGCAGATCCAGCACCAGGCTTCCCTCCGGCAACGCCAGGAGCGCGGCTAGTGCAGGGCCCTCCTCGAAGGCTTCCTGCTCCTTGTCCTTATAAATCTCGAAGTAGAGCGGATGATCGAAATCCCGTACGAACCAATCCATAGGGAACCATCGTCCCACGGCAAGTTCCTTCTGGAAATCCGGGCTCTTTCACGGTCAAATGATCGTTCAACCCAATACGGGCGCTCGGGTGCGCCCTTTGACGCACGAGGGCGCCATGAGCGACTTAAAAAAGAAATATTCTGTTTTTCTTCCTCGGACGGCTTTCCCCATGAAGGCGGATCTGCCACAACGGGAACCGAAACGATTGGAGCGCTGGAAGGCCGATCGCTTGTATGAGCGGATCGAGGCCAAGCGCCGCAGCGACAATGCCGCCGGAACCGGCCGGGGCCGCAGGATCCTGCACGACGGGCCACCTTACGCGAATGGCGCGATCCACATGGGCCACGCCCTCAACAAGATCCTGAAGGACATCGTGGTGAAGTCCTTGTGGCTGGATGGCTACGAGTCGCCGTACGTCCCGGGCTGGGACTGTCATGGACTGCCCATCGAACATGCCGTCGAGAAAGACCTCGGCCCCAAGCGCCGGGAGATGCCCCGTTCCGAATTCCTGGCCAAGTGCCGCGCTTACGCCCAGAAGTGGATCGATGCGCAACGCACAGGTTTCCAGCGATTGGGGGTGCTGGGCGCCTGGGATCAGCCCTACGTGACCATGAACCCCATTTACGAGGCCAGCGTCGTACGGCTTTTTGCCAGGCTCTTCGAGAGTGGCGCCGTGACGCGCAAGCTGAAGGTAGTGCACTGGAGCTACGGTGCTCGTACCGCCCTGGCCGAGGCCGAGGTGGAGTATGCCGACAGGACCAGTTCCGCGGTCACCGTGGCCTTCCCCGTGAAGGACGAGGATGCACGGAAACTGGGACTTCCCATTCCCTTCTACCTGCCCATCTGGACCACCACACCTTGGACCTTGCCGAGCAATCTCGCCATCGCCATGCACCCCGATATGGAGTATGCGATCGTGCAGGCCGGAGACCGCTACTACGCGGTGGTGGTGCCTCTCCTGGATGATTTCCAGAAGAAGCTGGGGGTGGCACTGCACATCAAGGAGATCCGCAAGGGGATTGCGTTCCAGACGCTCAAATATCGGCACGCTTGGATCGATCGGGAGAGCCCGGTGTTGCTGGCGGACTACGTGACCGCGGATGCAGGCACCGGCCTGGTGCATACCTCCCCGGATCACGGCGTGGATGACTTCAACCTTGCGCATCACTTGGGGCTGCTGGAACTCGTCGGACCCGATGGCCGCTTCACAGCCGCCGTCAATGACCCCGAACTCGAGGGCAAAAACGTCTTCGCTGCCAATCCGCTGGTGGTGGCTCGCTTGCAATCCATCGGCGCGCTGCTCCATGAAGAGCAGCTCACCCACAGCTATCCCCACTGCTGGCGCACGAAGACGCCCATCCTGTTCCGAGCCACAGAGCAGTGGTTCATCACCATGGACGATGAACTGTTCCATACCGGCAAGAGCCTTCGGGAACTGGGCCTGGAGGGTGTCGAGGCCACTCAGTGGGTCCCTCCCCAAGGCCGCAACCGCATCCATGCAATGATCTCGGGGCGTCCAGACTGGTGTATCTCGCGCCAGCGCGCCTGGGGCACGCCCATCACTGTGCTGCGCTGCAGCGAGTGCGGCGAGCCCCTGGTGTGCCCGGAGATCTTTGAGAAGGCCGCCGCCGCCATCGAGCAAGAGGGCATCGAAGCCTGGGCCGACCTGCCCCTCGCGCAGCTGACGCCTGCGGATGCCAAGTGCGCCAAATGCGGCAGCACGGCCTTTCAGAAGGAGACGGACATCCTGGATGTCTGGATCGACTCCGGCGTCAGCGGCGTGGTGGCTTCCGCCACCAGCCCCGAGCTGCGCAAGGAGGATTATGGCAAATACATTTATCTGGAGGGTTCCGACCAGCACCGTGGCTGGTTCCACAGCTCCCTGCTGTTCAGTCTCGCGGCCACGGGTGAAAAACCCTACAACACCGTCGTGACCCACGGCTTCGTGCTGGACGGCAAGGGCCAGAAGATGTCCAAGAGTCTTGGCAATGTCATCACACCCGAGGAGATCATGAAGACCCTGGGCGCGGACATTCTGCGTCTGTGGACCGCCAGCGTGGATATCAGCGAGGACGTGCGCATCTCCAAGGACATCCTGGAACGCAACGCGGATGCTTACCGCAAGATCCGCAATACCCTCCGCTTCCTGCTGGGCGCTCTCGCGGACTTTGATTCCGCCAAGGATGTCGCGCCTGAGGCCCAGTGGTCCCCCTTGGATCGTTGGGTCTGGAGCGCCTTCCTGAATCTGGCCAAGGAGGTCCGCGAGGCCTACCTGGCCTTTGATTTTCTCAAGGCCACCCAGGCGATTCTCTCCTTCTGCCAGCTGGAACTCTCCGGGCGCTACTTCGAGATCATCAAGGACCGCCTCTACTGCGACCGCCTGGACAGCCCCCGCCGCCGCTCCTGCCGCACGGTCTGCCTCGCCCTAGCCAAGGGCATGACCATCCTCGTGGCACCGGTGCTCAGCTTCACGGCCGACGAAATCTGGGAGCACCTTCCCGGAGCCGAAGGACACGTCTTCGAACAGCGGTTTCCGGCGGGTGAGAGCAGGGCGGAGCCAAGCAGTTGGAGCCTCCTCTGGCGCATCAAGGAAGCGCTCAATCGGTCGCTGGAGCCCATGCGGGCCGCCAAGGAGATCGGTACCAGCCTGGATACCAAGGTGTCCATCTCCCTGAGCCCCGAGCTGAGACCCCTCCTGGCATCCCTCCAGGAGACCCTGGAGGACCTTCTGGTGGTTTCCTCTGTGGACATTCTGATCGCTGGCGGATCTCCTCTGGCTGGGGACGGCTTCGAACTGCAAGTGGATCCCCACGTCGGTATCAAATGTCCTCGCTGTTGGAACCATCGTGGAGGTGCTGGTGCAGGCGAGCACGCCGATCTCTGCCTGCGCTGCTCTGAGGTGGTGCAGGCCGGAGTCGAAGCATGAGCGCACGTGGCCTCGGGCGGCGCAGCGCTTGGCTCCTGCTGCCCGCCCTCGCCCTTGTCCTCGACTATCTGAGCAAGGCGTGGATCCTGACACGATTCCGTCCAGGGGAGGTCCATCCCGTCATTCCCGGATTCTTCAATTTGACCCTTGGGCTGAACCCTGGCGCGGTCTTTGGGTTCCTAGCCGATGCTCCCGCAGCCTTCCGGATTCCCTTCTTCGCGGTGGTGGGCATCATCGCCCTCGGCTTTTTTGGCTACGAATTCCTGAAGGAGGGAACCTCCTCACTCCAACGTGTGGCTCTCGGCCTCATCATCGGCGGTGCCCTCGGGAATGGGTATGATCGCGTCCTTCGCGGGGCCGTGGTCGACTTCCTGGATTTCGTCTTCGGTGCCTGGCACTACTGGGCCTTCAACCTCGCGGATAGTTGCATTGTCTGCGGCGCCCTCCTGCTGGGGTGGTCCATCATTCGGCCCGCTAGCCCACAGCGTTAGACTGCAGGGCGTGGGAATGCCATCCTTGGGTATCTTGAGGTGAAGCCATGAGACGCCTCTTCTGTGCGCTGATCCCCTTGCTACTAATGCTCGTGGCCTGCCGTCGGCCGGAAGTGGAGGCCTTCGCAAAGCATCCGTCGCCCATTGCGGTGAGCTTCCGGGTTCCTCCCGACTATCCGCGCTCCGAGGCCGTCAGTAGCGAATACGCGGCAGCGCTGCGGGCGCAACTGGCCACCTGCGTGATGGTTGTGCCGGCGGGAGCAGTCGGCCCCGACGCAGTCGCCGAGCTGCAGGTCACGGTTACCCAGATCCGTCCCCATTCCGAGCCTTCCTCCGTGGCCATCGGCACAGCCACAGGGGTGGCCGTGGGCACCCTCAGTATCCTGGCAGGGAATCGCGATGGCTTCTTCGACGGCCTCTTCTGGGGACTTTTCGCGGGCAGTGTCGCAGCGGATTCCCGGGACTGGGATCAGGCACGGCTCGGCTATCTTCCCGTGCGAGTCAGCGCTGTGGTCAAACTTCAGCAAGCCGGAAGGAAGGAGGTCTTGTTGGAATTCTCCGTGGGGGGCCGCGAAGTCATCGCCCAGCTGGGATCCCTCGAACGCAGTGATGGCGCCAGGATCCGCGAGGAGGAGGCGAAGGCCTTCGCCAAAGTGGTGGTAGCGCGGTTGCAGTCGCAGTTCCACTGGCTGCCCCTGGCGGAACCCAGTTACTACAAGCCCGCTGATCCTGTCGTTCAACCGGAGAATTGATCATGGAAGCCCAGATCCTTCGTTGCGGTTCCTGTGGTGCCCCCATTCCGGCGGACGCAGTGCAGTGCCCTTACTGCCAGTGCCAGGCGGCCACGGTGGCCTGTCCCAAGTGCCTGGGGATGGTTGCCCTTTCGGCCAAGCATTGTCCCCAGTGCGGGGCCGCGGTGGCGTTGCAGGAACATGGGCTGGCGGGAATGAAGTGTCCAGAATGCAAGGAAGCCCTCATGAAGGCTTCCGTTGGCAGCGTCGATCTCAGCCAATGCCATCGCTGTGGGGGCGTCTGGCTGAACCAGGATCTTTTCGAACGGGTGGCCGCCGATTGGGAGGAGCGGGGCACGGTCCTCGGTGCCCTGCCGGGCGATCAAACCAAGGCTGTCATTGCGCCGGAAACGGTGCACTACCGGCCCTGCCCGGAGTGTGGCCGGATGATGAACCGCACGAACTATGGTCACATCTCCGGGGTGATCCTGGATACGTGCAAGGAGCATGGAATTTGGTTCGACAAGGACGAGCTCCGCCGCGTGCTGGAGTTCATCCAGAAGGGGGGCCTGGACAAGGTCCGCGAGCACCAGATCCGAGCTTTGGAGGACGAGCAGCGGCTCGTCATCGCCGCCCGCTCGGCGACTCCTCCGGAATGGACAAGCCAGCATTCGCTATCAGGACCAGGGTTGTTTGATCTGCTTGAAGCCATGGGCGGTCTCATCGATAGAATCAAGCGCTAGAGAAGGAGTTCAACGTGGAACACCGAAGGCTTGGCAAGACCGGTTTCGATGTTTCAGCCATCGCGCTGGGTACCTGGCAGGTCGGGGGCCGCTGGGGTGAACCCTTCAATGATCAGCTGGCTGAAAACATCATCGAGACCGCCATCGAACGCGGCGTGAATTTCATCGACACCGCAGACGTCTACTCCGACCGTGCCAGCGAAGCCGCTGTGGGCCGTGTCGTGCGGCGGGTCAAGGCGCGTCACGGCAGGCGGGTGTTCGTCGCCACCAAGTGCGGCCGATTCATCAACCCTCACATTGACGCAGGCTACACGGTCGCGGCCTTGCGAACCCACGTGGAAGCCAGCCTGAAGAACACTGGCCTCGACGCACTGGACCTCATCCAGCTGCATTGCCCGCCCCCGGCGACCTTCTATCGCCCTGAGATCTTCGAACTATTCGACCAGCTCAAGACCGAAGGCAAGATCCTCAACCTGGGTGTGTCCGTGGAAAAGGTTGAAGAAGCCCTGAAGGCCATTGAGTATCCGAACGTCACGACCGTGCAGATCATCTTCAACATGTTCCGGCTGCGACCCGCCGGGTTGTTCTTCCGGGAAGCGCGCGACAAAAACGTGGGAATCATCGTCCGCGTGCCCCTTGCCAGCGGACTGCTGACAGGGACCTACGCGAAAACCACTCGCTTCGGAGCCGGAGACCATCGCAACTTCAACCGCGAGGGCGCGGCCTTCGATAAGGGCGAAACCTTCTCGGGGGTTGACTACGAGCAAGGGTTGGTGGCCGTCGAAGCGCTCAAGGCGCTGTTCCCAGGCGAGCCCAGTCTGGCGGCTTGGGCCCTGCGTTGGGTGCTGATGTTCCCCGAGGTCTCCACGGTCATACCGGGGGCCTCGCGCATCGAGCAACTCGAAGCGAACCTAGAGGCGGGTGCACTTCGGCCGCTCACCCAAGCCGAAATGGAGGGTGTCGCCGCTGTCTACGAGCTATTCATCAAACCCACCGTCCATCACCTCTGGTAAGGCTCATGGCGGGCCGATCATCGACCTGTCCGCCATGCTGCCTGGATCGTGTCACTGCGCCTGCTGCACCAGTTTGAGGAACTTGGCGGGATCCAGGGCGGCGCCGCCCACTAGGCCGCCCGAGACGTGGGGCACCTGGATGAGTTCCGAGAAATTGTCGGGGGTGACACTGCCGCCGTACTGGATGGGCACTTCGGCGCCGGCCTCACCCAGCAGGCGTTTCAGCTCTTCGGCCACGAAGGCATGGACTTCGCGGACCTGCTCCACAGTGGCCACCCGACCGGTGCCGATGGCCCACACGGGCTCATAGGCGACCACCAGAGCGCCCGGTCCCGTCTCCTTGAGCACGGCGAGTTGTTCGCGCAGCACTTCGAACATCTTGCCGCCGTCCCGCTCTGCAAGGGTCTCACCGATGCAGAGCACGGGCAGCAGGTCATGCTCGCGGGCGGCCTTCACCTTCTTCACGAGGGCGGCATTGGTCTCACCGAAAATGTGGCGTCGCTCGCTGTGACCCAGGAGCACGCCGTCGCAGCCGATGTCCTTGAGTTGGGCCATGGCGATCTCGCCTGTGAAGGCGCCCTTGGCCTCGAAGTAGGCGTTCTGAGCGAAGACTTTCACCCCGCAGTTCCCCAGCTTCGTCTTCACGTCCTTGAGGTAAATGGAGGGGGGAGCGATGCCAGCCTCGACGCCCGGCTTCGCCTTGTATTCCGCGACACAGGCGGCGCAGAAGCCGTCGATATCCTTTGAAAGCAAGTTCATTTTCCAGTTTGCGATGATTATACGCATGCGTTTTCCTTTCTAATACTGAGTGTGAAGGGCCGCCACGCCCGGAAGTTCGAGTCCGCTGAGGTACTCGAGGCTGGCACCACCGCCCGTGGAGGCGTGGCTGATGCGGGCCGCGACTCCAGCTTTGTTGGCAGCGGAAATACTGTCGCCTCCACCCAGGAGCACGAAGGCGCCGCGGTCGGCCGCTGCCGCCATCTCCTCGGCCATCGTCAGGGTCCCGGCCGCGAAGGGTTCCATTTCGAAGACGCCCATGGGCCCGTTCCAGAGGATGGTGTTGGCGCTGCGGATTTCCTCCAGGTAGATCGCCACCGTTTCAGGACCGATGTCCAGGCCCATCTTTCCTTCCGGAATCGACTGGTCGTTGGTGATGGTGCATTCCGCATTGGGCGAGATCTCCGAAGCTACCACGTGATCCACGGGCAGCAGGAGCTGCGTGCCCTTGGTCCTGGCATCGTGGAGGAGCTTCAAGGCCAGCTCCAGCTTGTCGTCCTCGTAAAGACTGTTCCCGACTTGGATGCCCTGGGCCTTGAGGAAGGTGTAGCTCATCGCACCGCCGATCAGGATGGTGTCCGCCTTGCCCAGGAAGTGGCTGATGAGTTCGATCTTCTCCGTGACCTTGACACCGCCCAGCACGGCCACCAATGGCCTGATGGGATTCACCATGACTCGCCGCATGGCATGGAGTTCCTTCTCCAGCAGGAAGCCCGCCGCGATCCGGTCCGGCTCGAAATATCGAACCATGCCGCTCACGGAGGCATGAGCCCGGTGAGCCGCGCCAAAGGCGTCATCAATGTAGGTGTCCGCCATGCGGGCCAGGGCCTTGCAGAAATCTTCGCGGTTGCGGGTCTCGCCCTTGTCGAAGCGTAGATTCTCCAGGAGCAGGATCTGTCCGGGTTCCAAGGCGTTGGCAAGCTTCAGCACCCGATCCCCCACCACGCCGCTGGCGAGGGTGACATCGAATCCCTGGCCCTTTAGCCAAGTGGCGATGGGAGCGAGACTGAACTCAGCCTCAAAGCCGATGCCCTGGGGACGTCCCAGATGGGAACCCAGCACCACCGAGGCGCCGTGATTCAGGATGTATTGCAACGTGGGCAGGGTCTCGCGGATGCGCGTGGGATCCTTCACTACACTGTCTTTCACCGGGGCGTTCAAGTCCGCGCGCAGGAAGACGCGACGGTCTTTCAGGTCGAGATCACGCAAGGTGCGGAAGGGGAGCACGGTGAGGGCGGTCACGCCGGGCAGCCGCAGACCGCTCAAGTATTCGAGGCTGGCGCCGCCGCCGGTAGACAGGTGGCTGATCCGCGCGGCCACACCGGCCTGCTCGGCCGCTGCGATGCTGTCACCCCCGCCGAGCAGGACGAAAGCGCCCTTGTCTGCCGCATTCGCCATTTCCTCCGCTACCGCCAGCGTGCCTTGAGCGAACGGCTCGACCTCGAAGACGCCCATGGGGCCGATCCAGAGCAGGGTCTTGGCCTTCTGGATCTCCAGGGAGTAGAGGGCGATCGTATCCGGTCCGATATCCAGGCCCATCATGCCTTCGGGTACCGCCTGGCCGTGCACGATGAGGGTCTCGGCGGTGGGGGTGATCTCCTCGGCCACGACATGATCGATAGGCAGACGGAGGATGGTCCCCTTTTCGCGGGCTTCCACGATCAGTTTCCGGGCGAGCTCCAGCTTGTCGTCCTCATAGGTGCTGTTGCCCACGGGGATGCCCTGGGCCTTCAGGAAGGTGAAGCTCATGGCCCCACCGATGAGGATGGTTTGGGCCTTGCCGAGGAAATGCCGGATGAGCTCGATCTTCTCGGAAACTTTCGTTCCGCCGAGTACGGCGATCAGGGGCTGCTCCGGATTGTTCGCGATCCGGCTCATGGCCTTGAGTTCCTTCATCAGGAGGAACCCCGCGGCGATGCGATCTGAATCAAAGAACGACACCATGCCGCTCACGGAGGCATGAGCCCGATGGGCGGTGCCGAAGGCGTCGTTGACGTAGGTATCAGCCAGTTTGGCCAGGGCCAGGGCGAAATCCCCGCGATTCCGCGTCTCGCCCTTGTGATAGCGCAGGTTCTCCAGCAACAGGATCTGCCCGGGTTGGAGGGCAGCGGCTTCCGCTTCCACCTTTTCCCCGATCACGCCACTGGCCATGCGGATGGCAAATCCCTCGGCTTTCAGCCAGGCGGCTACTGGTGCGAGGCTGTAGGGAGGCTCCGTGCCTTCGCCCTTGGGGCGGCCCAG
>JANYIU010000093.1 GCA_025361955.1 Holophagaceae bacterium | reverse complement strand
CCTGAGTCCATCGCTGTGAGCCAGGCGCCGGAGATACCGGCGGCAAAGCGCGGCGCCGATTCCCTTCACCGAGAACTCGGGATCCTTGCGCAAGCCCTCCAACCAGGCCTCTCCAGGGCCAAGCCAGGTGAGCTTGGAGAGCCCGGCCAGCTGGTCCTCTGCGAAACAGAGGGTAAGCTCGCCCTGCTGATCCGCCACCCATTCGTCGAAGCATCTTGGGATGTAGTCTTCTCCGTCCCAGATCTTGGCGCACAGGGTCGCAACGGAAGACTTGTCCGAGGGGAGGGCGCGCCTGAAACGGAGGATGCCATCGCTTTCCATGGGTGGGAGTATACCCTTGGGTGAAGCATATAATCGTGGAGCGCCGGCAGACGCCCCAATTGATCAGGTGATCCTCATGTCCGAGACTCTAAACGTCGGCATCATCGGCTACGGCTATGCCTCGGCTACCTTCCATGCGCCCCTGATCGCGGGCGTGCAGGGGCTGAGACTGACGGCCATCGCTAGCAAGAATCCTGGCAAAGTTCACCACGACTGGCCAGACATTGAAGTGGAGAGTTCTCCTGAGGCCTTGTTCGCAAGGCCGGATATTCAGCTAGTGGTGATTCCCACCCCGAATGCAACGCACTTTCCCCTTGCCAGCAGGGCCTTGGCCGCAGGGAAGCACGTGGTGGTCGACAAGCCATTCACTGTGACCCAGCAGGAAGCCCGCAAGCTGAAGCAGCAGGCGGAGCGAGCCGGACTCCTCCTTTCGGTCTTCCACAATAGGCGCTGGGATGCCGATTTCCTGGCCCTCAGGCGCGTAATCAAGGAGGGGACTCTGGGCCGGATCGTGCACTACGAATCGCATTTCGATCGCTACAGGCCAGAGGTCCAAGATCGCTGGCGCGAGAGACCTGGAGCCGGGGCGGGGTTGTGGTACGACCTCGGTCCCCACCTGCTGGACCAGGCTGTGCAGCTTTTCGGCATGCCCGAATCCATCGTCCTCGATCTCGCCTTGCAGCGAGAGGGCGTCCAGGTGGATGACTGGTTTCACGCCGTGCTGCGCTATGGGTCCATGCGTGCGATCCTCCATGCCGGGGTCCTTGTGCCAGTGCCCGCCGCCCGCTTCGTGGTGCATGGCGATCGAGGTACCTTCATCAAGCAGGGTCTTGACCCTCAGGAAGACCAGCTGAAGGCTGGGGAACGACCCCCCCTGTCAGAGTGGGGAATCGACTCGGTGCCAGCGACTCTGACCAGCTGGGATGGGAGTGTGCGCAGGGACTCGAGCCTCACCTGCGAGCCAGGGAACTACCCAGCCTATTACGCAGGGATTCGTGATGCCATGCTGGGGGTTGGGCCGAACCCGGTGACCGCGGAGGAAGCTATAGCCGTCATGTCCCTCCTGGAGCAGGGCGCCCAGAGCATCCGCCAGAGTTGATGGGATAGCTGGATTTCCTGTCCTGCAAGCTCAGCTGGCGTGGACCTGCTCGCACTTGAAGAAGTCAGCCACCGTGGCGGCGAGGATATGGTCCACCGCCAGTTGGGCGGCGGTGCGCACTCCACTCAAATCCGGGACCGCGAGGGCCTGCACGGCGTCAACTATCCAAGCCGAGGCCAAATCCGGGGAGATCTTCCCGGTGTCGATGACCAGATCAAATCCCTTTGCCGTATCCCACTGCGCGCCATAGACCGATTCCACAAACCCCTTCTGGAGGCGGTCGTTCTCCTTGACCAGAGTCTCGGCTAGGCTGGGTTCTGCAACGGCTGGTTGTTCGGTCACGCGGCGGATCCGCAGCGGCAAGGGTGCCTGGACGCGCACATGCAGTACGTTCGCGAGCCCCGCCAGCACCGCGAAACCGCCGCGGCCGACGATCACCATGTTGCCGTGCCAAGCCAAGGCCAGGATGGCCTGATTCAGCATGCTGATGAGGTTGGTTCTCCGCTCCATCCGGTGAGCGTCGAACCGATCCCAGAAGCTAGGTATCGATTCGTACATCCGATCGAACTCAACCAGGCCGTATTCGCTGAGGATGGTCTCGAGCGTGTTCTTGTCTGCGAGGTGATAGCCCAGCGCCTGGGCGGCTTTTTCGGCGATCGTGGAGCCCTCGCTGCCAAATTCCCGGGAGATTGTTATGACGGACATGCTGCACCCCCAAAGGTGGAACGACTGCTGTGACAGCTGAACACTCTGCTTAAGAAAATAAAAACATACTCAAGCCAATGTCTTGATTTCCTCTTACCTCAGTATAGGCCGGCCCGCCCCGAAGGCAATGCGCTCATGGGCGCATGGGATTGCAGGCTGGGTTTGTGTGGGAAGCTACTTTTTCTTGCCACTGCCCCGGACACTTCCCTTCGGCAGCCTGGTTCGCTCCCCTGGGCGCGCAGGGCGCCCCCCTGGCCGTTCTGCCTCCCGCACGGCACGGGGCGGCCGCCCGCTCCGCGGCTTCTCCTCGCGTTTGCCGATGGTTCGCGGTGGCCGCTCTTGCACGAAGTCCGCCTCTCGCAGAGTGGCAGGGGCCGCGAGGCTGGGAACAAACTGCTGCACTTTGCCCTTGGCGTCCTGGGCCTGGGCTTCCACGACCCAGGCGCTGACACGACGCAGGTCCTCGTCCACCCCTGTGATCTCCACCTTCACCTTGTCCCCGAGGGAAAGCACCACCTGACCCCCCATGCCGCTCGCCTTGGTCCGGTACTGGTCCACTTCGAAGTTGCCGCCCAGGGCACCCAGGGGCACGCCGACTTCGAGGAAGGGACTCTCCAGCCGCACGAAGGCCACTTTTACCGAGAAACCCTGGATGCGGCCGTCGAAGCGGCGCCCAATCTTGGACTTCATGATCAGGCAGGTCTTCCAGCGATCGTTCTCGCGCTCGGCTTCGGTGGCGGTCTGTTCCGTATCGCTGCACTGCTTGGCTACGATACTGAGGTGTCCGTGGAGCCCTGCAGGCAAAGGCACATTGCGCAGCACCTTCCGCAGCAGGCGGTGGACGACCAGGTCTGGGTAGCGGCGGATGGGACTCGTGAAGTGCAAATAATATTGCAGGGCCAGGCCCGAATGGCCGATGTTGTCCGCGCTGTAGGCAGCTCGTTTCAGACTGCGCAGCAACATGGTATTGAGCATGACTTCCAGAGGTCCGCCCCGGATCTTGTCCAGCAGGGCGTTCAATACCTCCGGGGTCGGCAGATCCATGGGCTTCATGAGCCCGAAGGCGCTGGCGATGGTCTTGAAGATCTCCAGCTTCAAGGGATCGGGTTCGTCGTGGACGCGATAGATGGTGGGCAGCTTCTTGCGGGTGAAGAAGCGCGCCACGGCCTCGTTGGCCAAGAGCATGAACTCCTCGATCATCTTGTGGGCATCGTGATGCGCATAAGGCCGGGCATCCACGGGGAGGCCCTGATCATCAAAAATGAATTCAGTCTCCTTGGTGTCCAGGTTCATGGCACCGCGCTTCAGGCGCGCGGCAGTGAGCTTCCGTGAGAGTACCAGGCACTGATCCAGTGACTCGCACACATCTTCGCCGAGCTCGCTCCGGGTGCGCTTGTCGAGGTCCAGGCAGGCCGTCTTGACCTGGTCGTAGGAGAGTCGCCGACGGCTGCGGATCACGCTCTCGGTGAAATGCGTTTCAAAGACCTCGAGATCTTCCGCGATGGTCATCCATGCGGTGAGTGTGAGCCGGTCCACGCCTTCCCGCAGAGAACAAAGTTCCCCGGAAAGACGCTCCGGGAGCATAGGAATGCATTCATCGGGGAAGTAGACGGACGTGCCTCTGAGATGGGCTTCCGTGTCGAGGGGGCCATCTTCGGTGACATAGTGGCTCACGTCCGCGATGTGGACGCCCAGGATCCAGCCCCCGCCTTCCTCTTTAGGTAGCACTTCGAGGCTGATGGCATCATCAAAATCCTTCGCAGTGGGTGGATCCACGGTCACGGTCAGCCGTTTCCGCAGATCCTCCCGACCCTTGAGCCATTCTTCTGGAATCTGGGTGGGGAAGGGGGCCATCTCGTTCATGACCGCATCGGGAAACGTGGTGCGCAGGTTGTAGAGGGCCGCCGTGAGCTTGTTCTCGATCTTCAAGTCCGTGAGTCTGCCTAATCGCGCCAGCACCACGCCCTTGAGTTGGGCCAGTTCGGGGTTGGAATCCAGCTTGACGCTGACCAGATCGCCGTCCTCTGCGAGGTCGGTGGGAGCCACGCTCACGATCTGCTGGAGCCGAGGCTCGAGGGGCACTGCCTGCAAACCCCAGACCTGCTTCTGAAGGCGGGCGGGGATGGGGTTCTCACCTCGGGAGAGGATCTTGACTACGCGCCCCCGGAGGCGACCGTCATGGCTTTCCCCAGCCACCTCGGCCATGACCTTGTCGCCGTGGATGGCATTGTGGGCATCCCGCCAGTCCACCAGGAGATCCAGGCCTGCCCCTTTTTGGAAGCCCTTGGGGCGCAGGAAACCCAGGGTTCCTTCCGGATGACCCAGGAAGGTGGCTTCAAAGGTCTCGAAAGGTCGGTAGTGGGCTAGGGCTGGAGAGGGCTCCGATTTCGGACCCGGTTTTCGGTCCTGAGGAGCATCGGAATCCTTCCTGTGATTGGCTTTCTTCGGTAGGGGGATGAACTTGCTCTGGTGGCGGCTCATACCTTGAGACTAGCGGGGAAAGGTCGCTGCCACCAAGCGCTATGGTGGGTCTTCACCTGCGTTCCAGGCGTTGCTCCAACCGACCAGACTGGGCACACTGGTTCATGCTGGTTGCGCAATGATCAACCCCACGAACTCCCGACGCAACCTTCTGAGCCGTGATGGCTGGCTTCTCTTCGCTGCTCGCGCGATGAGGATGTTCTCCTATGGCTTCCTGTCGGTGATCCTGGTTCTCTATCTGGTTGACCTTGGGTTCAGCGAGAAAAGGATCGGGCTGCTCCTCACCCTGACCTTGATCGGCGATACCCTCATCTCCCTTTGGATCACCACCCACGCGGATCGGATCGGCCGCAAGACCATGCTTATCGCTGGCGCCGCGCTCATGACGGCGGCCGGGGTACCCTTCGCCCTGAGCGGGGATTTCACGGTACTCCTCGTGGCCGCCACCTTCGGAGTCATCAGCCCCTCCGGGAACGAAGTGGGGCCATTCCTGGCCATCGAGCAGGCCTCACTCTCCCAGATCCTTGCCGATGATCGGCGGACTTCGGTGTTCGCGTACTACAACTTGTCCGGATCCTTTTCGACCGCCCTCGGCGCCCTTGCTGGCGGATGGATCGTCCAGATCCTCCAGGGCGCGGGCATGGGTTCCATCGCCAGCTATCGCGTGCTGATCCATGCCTACGCCGTGATCGGACTGCTCCTGATCCTCCTCTTCTCCCTGATCTCCGGATCCATCGAGGTGCCGCCTTCTGCCCCGATTCCAGGCCGTTTCGGTCTTCAGAAATCCAGGAATGTCGTGCTGAAACTGGCGGCTTTGTTTTCCCTGGATGCCTTCGCGGGGGGCTTTGTCATCCAGAGCATGGTCGCCTATTGGTTCCATATCCGTTACGGCGTGTCCCCAGGGGTCCTCGGCTCCATCTTCTTCGCAGCCAATGTGCTGGCGGGCTTCTCGGCTCTCTACGCGGTGCCTATCGCCAAGCGGTTCGGGCTCATCAACACCATGGTCTTCACCCACATTCCTTCGAACGTGCTCCTGATCCTGGTGCCCCTCATGCCCAATCTGCCCCTGGCGATCGCTGTGCTGCTGCTTCGATTCAGCATCTCCCAGATGGATGTCCCTACGCGCCAGTCCTACACGATGTCGGTGGTGAGTCCCGAGGAACGGTCTGCGGCGGCTGGAGTCACGGGTATCGCCCGGACGACCGGTGCGGCCATGTCACCCGCCCTTGCCGGGCAGCTCATCGCAGTGCCAGCCCTCATGGGCATGCCCTTTCTCATCGCCGGGGGCCTCAAGATCGTCTACGATCTCCTCCTGTATCGGAGTTTCCGGCGATCAGAGGCCACCGGGAGAGAGGGTCGGGATTAGAGAATGGTCTCCCTGGCCACGGCCACCACATATTCGTTGGTACCTGGAATGGCAGCGGTCTTCAGTCCGCGGCGATCATCCTCGTCGCGGTTGTAGCCGATGATGGTGCCTTCCCGCAGGGTCACGTTCCGGTCGATGATGGCGTTACGCACCTTGCAGTTGCGGCCGATGGAAGTATCCAGAACCCGTTTGCCCTGGATCTGGCCGCCGAAGAGCACAGAGTATTCCACGAGGGCGTGACTATGCACGATGGTGCCGCCACTCAGCACACTCGCGCGGACCAGGCCGCCGGAGATGATGACCCCCTCCGCCACGATGGAACGCACAGCCATCCCGGTGCGCCCTCCTTCCTCATGCACGAACTTGGCCGGGGGGAAGAAGGTTGGGCAGCGGAAGAAGGGCCAAGCCTCGCCATAGAGGGAAAAGGGCGGGTTGACGGAAATGAGGTCGATATTGGCCTGCCAGAGCGCATCCAGGGTCCCGACATCCCGCCAGTAGCCGGAATCCTCCAAGGGTCGAAGCTCCTTGACCCGCCGCTCCCCGATAGTCGTGGCGACATAGTCCTGGATCTGATTGAGCGTCGAGAAATCGAAGGCATAGACCGGCTCACCCGCCGCCACCATGGCCGGGATCACGTCCTTACCGAAATCCAGCAGATCATTGTCGAGCCAGTGATGCAGAGATTCGTTCTCGAAGAGATAGATCCCCATGGAGGCAAGGCAGTCCGTCGTTCCGGGGAGGCACTTCGGTTCCGCTGGCTTTTCCTCGAAGCCGATGATCCGTCCTTGTTCGTCCACTTCCAGTACGCCATATTGACCGGCCGCAACCGCGGCTGGGACCCGAATGACCGATACGGTGAGCGCTGCGCCTCGCTCTTCGTGGAATTTCCGGAGGAGCCGGTAGTCCATCTTGTAGATGTGATCACCCGCGAGGATCAGAAGGTTGTCCGCGGCGATGCTGTTGATATAGCCGAGATTCTGCCGGACGGCGTCTGCGGTACCTTTGTACCACTGGTTTCCCAACTGCATCTGGGCTGGGATCTCCTCGACGAACTCGTCCATGCGGGGTGGCAGAAAGTTGAATCCCGTGGTGAGGTGCCGGCTGAGGGAATGGGATTTATATTGGGTGAGGACCAGAATCTGGCGGATCTCTGAATTGATGCAGTTACTGAGCGTGAAATCGATGATTCGAAAGATCGCCCCGAAGGGCACCGCGGGTTTCGCACGCGCATCCGTCAGGGGTCGGAGCCGCTCGCCCATGCCCCCCGCCATGATCACTGCGAGTGTGCGCTTTGCCATCTCGTGCTCCTTTTGGGCAACCGGCGCCGCCCGTGCTTGGGTTTGCGGCAAGTATAGGCAGAGGCCATGACGAAGCTAGTGAAAATACATTTCCCATTCCCATCGGGCCCGAGCAGTCGCTGGACAGGAAGGGAAGCACAACGGTCAGGCCCTCGGCTAGGATGGAGGACATGCATCTGGCCTTCCTGCGGTTGTCCGCCCTTGGCGATATTCTCCGGGTCCTGCCGGCCTGGGTGAATCTGCATGAGGCGTTTCCAGACGCAAGGATTCAAGCCGTGGTGGAGGATCGTCACGCCTTCCTGCTGGAACCGTTTCCCTGGCTGGGACCCGCTCTCGTGCAGAGGAAGTGTCTCTCCAACCCCCTTAAGGCCTTGCCAGAATTGAAGCGGGTGGCCAAAGAGATCGCAAGGGCTGAGGCGTCTCTGGATTTCCACGGCATCTTGAAATCGGCCATGATCCCGAAACTTGCGGACATCCCCGAACGCTGGGGCGACGGAGTCACCAAGGAGGGCGGCGGATGGCTGCAGACGCATCCACTCCCCTTTCGCCAGCAGACACGGTACGACCAGGCCCTGGGGCTTGC
>JANYIU010000031.1 GCA_025361955.1 Holophagaceae bacterium | reverse complement strand
GTCATCCTCACCGAATTCCACCACCAGAAGCAGGTGCCTTTCTTCCTGGACTACCAGAAGACTTACACGGATGGGCCCTTCCTGGTGGAGCTGACCGAGATCAATGGCGGCTACCGCCCCGGCCAACTGCTGCGGGCTGGGCGCCTCTCCAAGTATTCAGAGGAGGAACACGGGGAATGGAAATTCCTCATGTGGGACGAGGAATCCAGTACTCCGAAGATGCCCAAGGGCTCCGTGGGTCACCGCTGGGGCACCAAGCAGGGCCAGTGGAATCTCCTGCTACAGGACGGCAAGGACGACAGTCCCATCGCGCCTTCACTCACTTTTCTTGGCCGGGAATCCGAGCAGGTCCAGTTTGATGATTTCGCCGACGGCAGCACCTGTTTCCGCGGCGTGCCGGTGCGAAAGATCGCCCTGGCGGACGGCGGCACGGCCCTCGTCACCACGGTCTACGACTTGCTCATGGCCCAGTTCGGCGTGGAGCGCGGCCTCGGCGGGGCCTACCCGAAGGACTACAACGATGCCAAGGGCGTCTACACGCCAGCCTGGCAGGAGCGCATTACGGGCCTATCGCGCCAAAACGTGCTGCGCTTCGCCCGGGAATGGGCCCGCACCGCCGAACTCACCAAGGGCAAGTGCACCGTCATCATCGGCGCCGGCATCAACCACTGGTACCACAACAACCTCATCTACCGCGCCGCGCAACACGCCCTGGTCTTCTGCGGCTGCATCGGCACCAATGGTGGCGGCCTCGCCCACTACGTGGGCCAGGAGAAGCTGGCCCCCGTGGCCCCCTGGTCGGCCATCGCCATGGCCCGTGACTGGATCCCAGTGAACCGCCTGCAGAACGGGCCCAGTTGGCACTATGTCAATTCCGATCAGTGGCGCTACGAGAAGGAGTTCAAGGAATACAACACCGTGCCAGATGGCAGTGAGCTGGTGGAAGGTCACTGCATGAACATGCAGACCCGGGCCGTGCGCAGCGGCTGGCTGCCCTTCTACCCTCAGTACAATGAAAGCCCCATGAACGTGGTGGCCGATGCCCGGAAGGCCGGTGCCAAGGATGAGGCGGCCATCATCGCCAGCACCGTGGACCGCCTGAAGAAGAAGGATCTCCGCTTTTCCGTGGAGGACCCCGATGCCGCCGAGAACTGGCCCCGGATCTGGTTCATATGGCGCGGAAATGCCATCGGCACCAGCGCCAAGGGCCACGAATTCTTCCTGAAGCACTACCTCGGCACCCACAGCAACGCCATCGCCGAGGAGGTCGCCGAAGGCACGCTCAAGGACGTGGTCTGGCGGCCCACCGTCACCGGAAAGATGGACCTGGTAGTGGACATCAACTTCCGCATGGACACCTCGGCCCTCTACAGCGACATCGTGCTGCCCACGGCCACTTGGTACGAAAAGACCGACCTCAACTCCACGGACATGCACAGCTTCATCAACCCGCTATCCGCGGCCGTGCCGCCCTGCTGGGAATCCCAAAGCGACTGGGACATCTTCAAGGGGATGGCCAAGTGCCTCAGCGAACTGGCTGCCAAGCATCTGCCCAACCCCATTGAAGACCTCGTGTCGACGCCCCTGGCCCATGACACACCGGCGGAGATCGCGCAGCCTCACATCCGTGACTGGATGGCGGGCGAGTGCGAAGCCATCCCCGGGAAAACCATGCCAGGCCTGAAGGTGGTCACCCGCGACTACAAGACGATCTACGAGAAGTTCATTTCCTTGGGGCCCCTGGTCCGCGAACAAGGCCTCGGCGCCCACGGCGTGAAATACCCCATCGAGGACATCTACGACAAGATGCTGGAGACCCACCCCACGGTGGTGGTGGATGGCCACACCCGCCCCAGCCTGGCCGAGGATATCGATGCCGCCAACGTGCTGCTGCACCTGGCCCCGGAAACCAACGGCGAGCTGGCCTATCGCGCCTATGAGTATATGGAGGGGCGCACTGGCTTGCCCCTCAAGGATCTGGCCGAGCCCTACCGTGGCGTTCGCGCCAACTTCCAGAATCTGCTCGCCCAGCCGCGACGGGTCATCAACAGCCCCTGCTGGTCGGGCATCGTGGACGACAAGCGGCCCTACTCTGCCTTCACCTACAACGTGGAACGCATGGTGCCCTGGCGCACCCTCACCGGCCGCCAGCACTGCTACCTGGATCACGAGGGCTACCTGGCCTTCGGCGAGCACCTGCCCACCTACAAGCCGACGCCACCGGCCCAGATCCTTGGCGACCTGAGTTGCTCCAAGCGCGAAGGCAACACCCTGCTCTTGAACTTCCTCACGCCCCACGGGAAGTGGCACATCCATTCCACCTATGGCGACACGGAGCGCATGACGACCCTGTCGCGCGGCATGGATCCGATCTGGCTTAGCGAAGAGGATGCCGCGTCCATCGGTTTAAAGGATAACGACTGGGTGGAGGTCCACAACGACAATGGGGTAGTGGTCGCCCGCTGCTGCGTCAGCGCCCGCATCCCCAGGGGCGCCTGCTTCCAGTACCACGCCACGGAGCGCACGTACGGGGTGCCCAAGTCACCTCTGCGTGGCATGAAGCGGGCGGGCATGAACAACAGCCTCACCCGCACGCGCCTGAAGCCGAACCTGATGGTGGGCGGCTACGGGCAGTTCTCCTACCACTTCAACTATTGGGGTCCCACCGGTGTGAACCGGGAAACGGTGGTTTACGTCCGCAAGCTCGGCCAGCTGGTCTGGTAGGAGGAACCCAACATGGATATCCGCTCTCAAGTGGCGATGGTCTTCCACCTGGATAAGTGCATCGGTTGCCACACCTGTTCCGTGGCCTGCAAGAACGTGTGGACCGACCGCAAGGGCGCCGACTACATGTGGTGGAACAATGTGGAGACCAAGCCCGGCACCGGCTATCCCACCCAGTGGGAAAATCAGCAGGAATACAAGGGCGGCTGGGTGGTGAAGGACGGCAAGCTCCAGCTTCGCCTCACGTCCAAGGGCAAGTTCCTCCAGAAGATCTTCCACCAGCCCTCCATGCCCACCATGGACGAGTACTACGAGCCCTGGACCTACCGCTATGAGGACCTCTTCACTGGCCCCGAGCAGGACGACCAGCCCACGGCCATCCCCATCAGCAAGGTCACGGGCGAGTACATCGATATCGAATCCGGCCCCAATTGGGACGACGATCTCGGTGGTTCCACGCTCTACGCCCGCAACGACGTGAACCTTGAGGCACTGACGGAGGAACAGCGCCTGCAGTTGCTGTCCATCGAGACCCTGGTGATGTTCTACCTCCCGCGCATCTGCAACCACTGCGCGAATCCCGCCTGCGTGGCAGCCTGCCCCAGTGGCGCGATCTACAAGCGGGGGGAGGACGGCATCGTCCTTGTGAACCAGAATGTCTGCAAGGGCTGGCGCTATTGCGTGAGCGCCTGCCCCTACAAGAAGGTCTTCTACAACTGGAGCACAGGCAAGTCCGAGAAGTGCCTGCTCTGCTACCCCCGCGTGGAGACGGGCCAGGCCCCCGCCTGCTTCCACTCCTGCGTGGGCCGCATCCGCTACATGGGCGTGCTCCTGTACGATGCCGACAAGATCGAGGCGGCCGGCCTGAAGTCTGATGCAGAACTGGTGACGGCCCACCGCGACCTCCTGGCCGATCCCAACAATCCGACGGTGGTCGCTTCGGCCATCAAGAACGGGATCAGCGATCAGGTTCTGAAGGCCGCCCGGAACAGCCCCGTCTACCAGTTCGTGAAGGAATGGGGCCTCGCGCTGGCGCCCCATCCCGAATACCGCACCTTTCCCAGCCTGTTCTACGTCCCGGCGCTGGGGCCCGTCACCTACTCGGTGGAGGACGGCGTGGCCCTGAATCCCACCTCGGTGGACGAGATCTTCGCTCCCCTGGACCAGGCCCGGCTGCCCATGGCCTACCTGGCGAACCTCTTCGGCGCCGGCCAGGAAGCTCCGGTGCGTTATGCCATGAAGAAGATGATGGCCATCCGCACCTGGAAGCGGGCCCAGACCGTGGGCGACGTGGACATGACGCTGGCCCTGGCGGGCCTTCGCGCGGCGGACTGCACGCCTGAGCAGGCGGAGGCCATCTACCGCCTCACCAGTCTCTGCACCTTCGAGCAGCGCTTCGTCATCCCGCCTTCGCACCGGGAGCAGGCCGTGGAAGTACTCACCAATCCGCTCGAGCGGAAGGGGGCTGCGGGCTTCGGCTTCCGCGAAGAGCCCCAAAGGGGGTTCTGATGAAACTTCCGAGTCACCTCATTCCTGGCATCAGCGCGCTGTTGCGCTATCCAGACGACCGGACCCAGGCCCTGGCGGCCTCGGTCGCGGACGCCGCCATGGCCACGGGCCATCCCTGCCAGGAACACCTGGAAGCTTTCGCCCTAGTGGCCCGCGGCCTGGAGTTGCGCGAACTCCAGGAACTTTACACCCGGGGCTTCGACCTCAATCCGGACTGCAGCATGGACCTGGGCTGGCATCTCTTCGGGGAAACCTACCAGCGGGGGCAATTCATGGCGATGATGCGCCATCACCTGCGCGAGAACGGCATCGAGGAGGGCAATAACATGCCCGACCACCTGCCCACCCTGCTGGATCTTGGGATGAAGCTGGAGACCCCTGACGCCATGGATCTCGTGGACGACTGCATCCTGCCGGCCCTAGAGAAAATCATCCCGGCCCACAAGGAAAGTGCCTACCTCCACGTGCTGCAGGCGCTGTATCTGATCTTCACCTTTGAGCGTCTAATAAAACCCGACGATGCCGCGATGAAGCCTGGCGGGATGCACCGCCAGGAAGGTCCCGCAGGGCAACGTGGTTCGTTGCTCAAGGGACGTGACGCCGCGGGGCGCCCGCCTGGCTTCATCCCTCCGGGCGAGGGGCGGCGGGCGTCTCGACGCATCGTCACGCTCGTCGCGCGTAGCACCCACTACGCTTCGACTCGCGTTCCTTGCCTCGCTCGCCCGGCGACCCTCGCGCGGCGACGTGGGGTTTTATTAGGCGCTCATAGATCGCAAACCAGCGGAGGCGGCCTGTGCTGAATAACTTCCTCTTCGTGGGCTTCCCCTACGTAGCCCTGGCCCTGGCCATCGTGGTGAGCATCCTGCGGTTCACCTGGCGGCCCTTCAGTTATTCCAGCCTCTCCAGTCAGTTCCTGGAAACCGAAGCCCTCTTCTGGGGCTCCAGCCTCTGGCACTGGGGCATCCTCTGGGTGCTGTCCGGCCACCTTTTCGCCTTCTTCCTGCCCGAGGCCATCCTGGCCTGGAACGCCCGTCCCCTCAGGCTCTACCTGCTGGAGATCACGGGACTCAGCATGGCCTTGCTGGCATTGGTGGGCGTGGTGGCTCTGATCATTCGCCGTTTCACGGACAAACGAGTGAAGGTGGTGACGAGTCCGCTGGATCTCGTGCTGCTCACCGTGTTGCTTTATCAGGTGTCCAGCGGCATCGACGTGGCGATCCGCTACCGCTGGGGCAGCTCCTGGTTCTCCACCAATGCTGCCCCCTACCTGTGGAGCCTGGTCAAGTGCTCCCCGCGCCCCGAATTCATCACTCCCCTCCCGTGGATGGTGAAGACCCACTTCCTCAGTGGTTTCCTGGTCATCCTCCTCATCCCTTTCACCCGACTGGTTCACTTCCTGGTGGTGCCGATCCACTACTTCTGGCGTAGGCCCCAGGTGGTCATCTGGAATCGAAGGGGGCGAAGGTGAGCCCGAAGCAGGAGCGAAGGGCCACTTTGCCGAAGGCGAAGCCCGTAGGGTTTGGCACAGGAGGTGCCAAATGAACCTGAGGACCGTGGCCATTACGGGCGCGGTGGCCCTCGGCGCCTCGCTCATGATCTTCGCCTTGAGCCTGGACACGCGTCTGCTCGGGGACCAGAGCGGCTACAAGCCGGCCCAGCCCATCCCCTACTCCCACGCGCTGCATGCGGGCGAACTGAAGATCGACTGCCTGTTCTGCCACACCGCGGCGGAGACGAGTCGCCACGCGGGCATCCCGCCCCTCAGTACCTGCATGAAGTGCCACGAGACCGTGACCAACAAGGCGGGCACCCCACTCGGGAAGTCTGACCCCAGCCCCGAGATCCAGAAGCTTCGCGAAACGTACACCTCAGGGCGGGGCTTCGAATGGGTGCGCATCCACCGTCTTCCTGCCTATGTCGAATTCCCCCACAGCCGCCATATCCAGGCGGGGGTGGCTTGCCAGTCCTGCCACGGCGAGGTACAGGGCATGGAGCGGGTGGAGCAGGCGAAGGCCCTGACCATGGGCGAATGTCTCACCTGCCACCGCGAAGAAAACCAGAAGCAGCAACTGGCCGGCCGGCTCCCTCAGGCCCCGGCTGATTGCTCCGCCTGCCACCACTGAGGAGAGACCATGAAGACCTGGAAAAGCCTCGGTGAACGACGTGGATTGGTCCGAATCCGGAAGCCTGAATTCGACGAGGAACTGCCTGTCGGTGAAAGCGTCCGGCAGATCTCCCGCCGGGACTTCTTCCGTTTCTCGGGAATCGGCTTCGCCGCCGGCCTCGCTCTCGGCTGCAAGAGCAAGGTGGTCGAAAAGGCCATGCCCTACCTGAACGCCCAGGAGGGCCTTACCCCCGGCGTGGCCCAGTGGTACGCCACAGTGTGCGGTGGCTGCTCTGCCGGTTGCGGAGTGCTGGCGAAGAGCCGGGATGGACGCCCGATCAAGTTGGAAGGCAATCCCGACCACCCCGTGAGCCGCGGCGGCCTCTGCGCCATCGGCCAGGCCCAGACGCGCGGTCTCTACGATGAATCCCGGCTGCGCGGGCCGCGAGTGGATGGCAAGGACGTGGCCTGGCCAGAGCTGGACGGCGACCTGGCTCAGCGTTTCGCCGAATTACGTGCCTCCGGCGCGGCGGTGCGCGTGCTCTCGGGAACCCTCACCAGCCCCACGTTGAAAGCTTCGATTCAGGCCTTCCTGGGCACCTTCAAGGACGGGCGTCTGGTGCAGGCGGATGCCTTCAGTTGCGCGGCCCTCGCCGGGGCCTACGAGCGCACCCATGGCCAGAAACTGATCCCGCGCTACCGGCTGGAGGAGGCGGACCTCATCATCGGTATCGAGGCGGATTTCCTGGGCACCTGGATCGATCCGGTTGGCTTCACCCGCGCCTATGCTTCGCGCCGTGGCCCGGATCGCGCTCGGCCCATGTCGAAGCACATCCAAGTGGAAAGCGGGATGTCACTCACGGGCAGCAATGCCGATGAGCGGGTTCGCCTGGCGCCTTCCGAGGTGTTGCCGTTCCTGGAGACCTTGGCGCAGCGGCTGGGATTGGCCCTGGACGTCGGGGCATTGTCGTCTCCCCTGATGGCCAAGGCCGAAGCCATCGCCCACGCACTGGAGCAGCATCGGGGCCATGGCCTAGTCCTTTGCGGCCTCAACGACCTACGTGCCCAGGAACTCTGCGCCCGGATCAACCACGTGCTTGGCCATGAGGGCAGCACGGTGGATCTGGCTAACCCCAGCCTGCAGAAGCAGGGGGATGACGGCGCGTTGGAGGCCCTGGTCCGCGAGATGTCGCAGGGCAAGGTCGCGGCCCTGGTTCTGCTTGGCAGCAATCCCCTCTATGACCAGCCTGTGGCCTTTGCTGCGGCCTTCGGGAAAGTGCCCATCCGCATTTCCATGGCCCTGACAGCGGACGAAAGCGCCGCGCAGTGCACGCACCTCGCGCCCGACCACCACTGGCTGGAGACCTGGCGGGATTCCGAGCCCCTGACCGGCACCGTGGCTCTGGGACAGCCGTTGTTGAATTCCCTGTTCAACACCCGCGACGCGGTCGAGACCTTCGGCGCCTGGTCTGGCCGACCGGCCTCGGCCCTGCAAGCGATCCAGAACCGATGGAAGGCCGACGTGTTCCCCCGGCAGAAGAACATGGGAGATGCAGATTCCTTCTGGAACGCCACCCTGCAGAAGGGGGCCGCTGAAGTCGGTGCCGGGACGGCACCCCGCTACCAGGAAGGCCGGGTCGAGGGCACGACGCGGGCAGCCCGGACCGCGGGCTACGAGTTGCTGCTCTACGGCAAGGTGGGCATCGGCGATGGTCGCCACGCCCACCTCCCCTTCCTCCAGGAACTGCCGGATCCCATCACCAAGGCCACTTGGGACAACTACGTCCAGATCTCCCCCGCTGCGGCCGCGCGCCTGGGGCTGGAACAGGGCGATCTGCTGAGGGTCCGCCCCGAGGGCCATCCGCTGGAATTGGAACTGCCCGTGGTCGTGCAACCAGGCCTGGATGACCGCACCCTGGCCGTGGCCCTGGGCTATGGCCGCACCGCCGGCGGCAAGGCCGGGCTTGGCGTCGGCAAGAACGCCTATCCCTGGCGGACCTTTTCGACGGGATTCCTGGCGGCGGATCCTGCACCCCTCCAGGTGCGCAAAGGAAGTGGCCGGATCCAGTTGGCCTGCACCCAGGATCACCACAGCCTCGAAGGGCGGGAACTGGTGCGGGAGATGGCCCTGGCGCCCTACCTGCGCGATCCGGCCTCTGCCCGGCCCCATGAGCCGACCGGGCCGTCGGTCTACGGCGAGCATCCCCACGGGCAGCACCGCTGGGCCATGGTGATCGACCTCAGCGCCTGCACGGGCTGCTCCGGGTGTGTGGTGGGTTGCCAGATGGAAAACAACATCCCCGTGGTGGGCCGCGACGAGGTGGCCCGGAAGCGCGAGATGCACTGGCTGCGCATCGACCGCTACTACACGGGCTCGGAAGCCGAACCCGGCGTGGTGCACCAGCCCATGATGTGCCAGCAATGCGATCAGGCCCCCTGCGAAAACGTCTGCCCCGTGCTGGCCACGGTACATAGCGAGGAGGGCCTCAACCAGCAGGTTTACAACCGCTGTGTCGGCACCCGCTACTGCGCGAACAATTGCCCCTACAAAGTCCGCCGCTTCAACTGGTGGGAGTATCCGCACCAAAGCGAACTCGAGCGCCTGGGCCTGAACCCGGACGTCACCGTCCGCAGCCGCGGTGTCATGGAGAAGTGCTCCTTCTGCGTGCAGCGCCTCATGGTGGCCAAGAGCACCGCCAAGAGCGAGGGCCGCGACCTGAAGGACGGGGAAGCGTTGCCCGCCTGCATGCAGAGCTGCCCCGCCCAGGCCATCGTCTTCGGGGATGTGCAGGATCCCGAGAGCCGGATCAGCCAGGTCATGCGCGACCCCAAGCGATTCCTCGTGCTCGGGGAGTTGGGCATCGGTCCTGCCGTGAGCTACCTGACAAAAATCCGGAATGGAGGCTCCATCTCCGAGGCTTCGCCACACGAAGCCTCGAGAGCGAGGCCCACGGGGGGCCTCGCGATAGATGGGGGCGCCACCGAGGCGCAGGGAGGCCACCATGGCGCATGAGGCCGATGTGCTGACGGGCCCCGCTGACGTGCCGATCGGCAAGGCGGACCACTACGGCCACAACCTGCCGCTCATCGACGGCAACAAGAGCTACCACCAAGTCACCGAGGAAGTGTTCGGGCCCACGGAGCGCAGACCCCCCGTGGCCTGGTGGATTGCAATCTCAATCACCCTTTCGATGCTGATGGTGGGCGTCTGGGGCGGCTACCAGACGGTGACCCGGGGCATCGGCACCTGGGGTCTCAATCGCACGGTGGGCTGGGCCTTCGACATCACGAACTTCGTGTTCTGGGTGGGTATCGGCCACGCCGGGACTCTGATCTCAGCCATCCTCTTCTTGTTCCGCCAACGGTGGCGCACCTCCATCAACCGTGCTGCCGAGGCCATGACGATCTTCGCGGTGATGTGCGCGGGCACTTTCCCGATCATCCACATGGGGCGGCCCTGGCTGGCGTTCTGGGCCACACCGTATCCCAACAGCCGCGGTCCCTTGTGGGTGAACTTCAAGAGCCCGCTGCTCTGGGACGTCTTCGCGATATCGACCTACTTCATCATCTCGCTCACCTTCTGGTACATCGGCCTGCTGCCTGACCTGGCCACTCAGCGGGACCGGGCCACGACGAAATGGAAGCGCACCCTGCTCAGCCTTTTCTCCCTGGGCTGGAACGGATCGAACCGCACCTGGAGCCGCTACGAAACGGTCTACATGCTCCTGGCAGGGCTTAGCACACCCCTGGTGGTTTCCGTCCACACCATCGTGTCCATGGACTTCGCCACCTCGGTGATTCCCGGTTGGCACGCCACCATCTTCCCGCCCTACTTTGTGGCCGGGGCCGTCTTCAGCGGCTTCGCCATGGTGCTCACCCTCATGATCATCGCTCGCAAGGTGATGAACCTGGAGGAGTACATCACCACCCGCCATCTGGAGGCCATGACCAAGGTGGTGCTGGCCACGGGCATGATCGTCGGCACGGCCTACGCCACGGAATTCTTCACGGCCTGGTACAGCGGAAACCCCTACGAGCGCTACGTCTTCCTGAACCGGGCCCTGGGCCCCTATGCCTGGGCCTACTGGATGATGGTGGGCTGCAACGTGCTCAGCCCGCAGTTCTTCTGGTTCAAGAAGGTCCGCACCACGCCCTGGATGATCCTGATCCTCAGCATCTTCGTGAACATCGGGATGTGGTTCGAGCGCTTCGTGATCATCGTGACAAGCCTCCACCGCGACTACCTGCCCTCGAGCTGGGCCATGTACCGCCCCACCTTCGTGGAAGTGGCCATCTTCATCGGCAGTTTCGGGCTCTTCTTCACGTTGTTCCTCCTCTTCACCCGGGTGCTGCCCATGATCGCGGCCAGCGAAGTGAAGGGAGTGCTCAAAAATGCCGATCACTGAATCCCTGTGCAACAGCCGTTTCCGCGCCTCCTTCGCGGAACCGGACCAGCTCCTGAACGCCGTGAAGCACCTGCGGGCTGCGGGTCATCGGGTGCTGGACACCTACACACCTTTCCCGGTGCACGGCATGGATGAGGCGATGGGATTGAAGCCCTCTCGACTGCCGCGGGCGTGTTTGGCCTTTGCGGTATTGGGCCTCGCCATCGCCGTGGGCTTTCAGGTTTGGAGTTCGGCCATCGATTACCCGCTGCGAACCGGCGGCAAGCCCCTGGTCGCCATCCCCGCCTTCATTCCCGTGGCCTTCGAACTGACGGTATTGCTGGCCGGGCTCGGAGTGGTGGCCAGTTTCTTCGTCGTCTCGCACCTGCGGCCCCGTTTCCACATCCCAGACCTGCACCCAGGCTCCAGCGATGACCGCTTCATCGTGGCGGCAGAGCTTGGCCCGGATGTACCGTTCCCCACCGTGGCGAAAGAGATGTCGTCCCTTGGGGCCACCGAATCTTGCCTCCTGGTGGACGACCGGTTCCACCGGGAGTCCTCCTTCTGGGACCGTCCCGCCGGGGTGGGCACGCTGCTTGTGGCCTGTCTGCCATCTTTCCTTTTGGTGGGCTCCGTGCTTCTGCTGAACCGCGATTTCCAGCAGCGGAACCTCTCCTGGGACGGAGGCATGGGCGCACCGATTGCCGCGCAGGCCTACGATTCGAGTGGCGTGCTGAAAGGTGGGAAGGTGCTGCAGCCTCCGCCGCCAGGGACCCTCTCCCGCTCCGCCTCACCAGCTCTGGCCTTCTTAGCGGGCAAGGCCGAGGCGGAACGGGCTGGGCGGGAACTCCCGAATCCGTTCCAGCCGACGCAGGCCCATTTCAACCGTGGCAAGGTGGTCTACGAACGGGTCTGCGCCACCTGCCATGGGCGCGAAGGCGATAACAACGGCAGCGTCATCGTGGCCCGGGGTGCTTTCGCACCCACCCTCCTGGTCTCCCCCGTCGTGCGGGATATGCCCGATGGCCGCATCTTCCACATCGCCACCTTCGGCGGGCCCACGAAGATGCAGGGGTATGGCGATCTTCTTAGCCGCGAGGACCGCTGGAAGGTGATCCTCTACGTGCGGGAACTCCAGAAGGCGGCTGCCCGGCCCATCCCTGCAGGAGGCCAGCCATGAGTGCGCCCTTTACCGTCCCCATTCGGGACCTGACCAAATCCGGCATTCCGACCCTGGCCGAAATCGGGGACCGCCTTCGAGGAGGCGCCTGGGTCTTCGTGGGACTGGGCATCTTGTTGCTTGTCCTTGGGTTATTCCTCCAACCGGAGCGGAGCTGGGCTAACCTGCTGCTGACGGCCTTCAACCTGGCCTGCGTGGGGCTGGGCGGCCTCTTTCTGCTGTCCATCCAGTCCGTCACCGGGGCCCGCTGGAGCGACCCCATCCTGAAGGCTCACCGCGCGATGCCGGCCCTGCTGCCAGTGGCCGGGGTGCTCATGCTCCTGCTCTGGTTCGGGGCCTCCACCCTCTATCCCTGGGCGCGACCTGACGCTGCCAGCCAGCATGCCCTGCACGGCCGGCTAGCCTGGCTGAATACGCCGTTCTTCTTCGCCCGGGTGGTCGTGATCTTCAGTTTGTGGATCTGGACCGGACATCGCCTGGCCCGTCATGGCAAGGGCTCTGCAGCCTTCATCCTGGTCTTTGCCGTGACCTTCACCCTGGCAAACTTCGACTGGCTGATGTCCCTGGAGCCCATTTGGTCCAGTACCATCTTCGCCATCTACGGGTTCTCCGGGATGTTCCTGCAGGGCATTGCCATCGTCACCATCAGCGCCATCGTGCTCCGGCAGGTGGGCTTGATCCCTGCTGTGTCGAAGGCGCAGAATCATGATCTGGGGAAGCTGCTCTTCGCCTTCAGTTGCTTCTGGGCCTATATCTTCCTAAGCCAATTCCTGCTCATCTGGTACGCCAATATCCCCGAGGAGACCGGCCCCATGCGCCTGTTGCTCCAGGGCAAGTGGATGCCACTCTTCTACCTCAACCTGGTGCTGAACTTCGGCCTGCCCTTCGTACTGCTGTTGCAGCGAAAGGCCAAGACGAACGAGACGGTACTCTTAGCGACCTGCACCATCCTTCTGGCGGGCCGCTGGCTGGACCTCTATCTCCAGATCATGCCGCCTGTTCTCCAAGGCGGGTCTCCAGGGTTTGGTGCGTCGGAACTGGGGGGGATTCTCCTCCAGTTGGGCCTCGGCCACATGGCCTGCTGGCCCGTCTTCATGAAGGATGTGAACCCTGCCCAGGAGCTGCCCCAAGCCGAGTGATCACTTCGTTGATCCGTGCTCCACCGTGCTGCGGAAGGCCAGAAAGAGGGCCACCCGGTGTCTGCCCGAAGGACAAAGAATGAATGACCTGATCAGGCTCGAAATCAACTTCTTTGGCCGAACACTTGATAGATCAAACGGGAGGTATGCCATGCAGCGGACCGAAAAATTCCGGGACACGCACCGGGAACTTGTTCAGATCGTGGGTGAAATATCCAAGCTTCTCAAGGTGGATGAACTCGGCAAAGACGCAAGTGCGGTTCGATCCCTGCTAAGCCAACTTGCCGCCAAGCTCAACATGCACCTCGCCATGGAAGACAAGGCACTCTACCCCGAGCTTCTTCGTCATAAGGATCCAGGGGTCCAAGCGAAGGCCAAGGCCTTTGTGGCTCAAATGGGTGGAATCAAGGAGGCCTTTGTCGGCTACCTTGCGCGCTACCCTTCAGTTCAGGCCATTCAAGCTTCACCTCAGAAATTCATCCAGGAGACCCAGCAGGTCTTCCAGGTTCTCGCCGACCGGATCCAGGCTGAAGACAATGACCTTCATCCCCTTGTGGACAGGCTCTGGAGGCTCAACGCAAATGTAGGCCCGTGTGAGCCAGAATGAAATCGGCGATGGCCTGCGTATCGTTTAGGTCCAATCGCGGAATCTCCAGTTCGGGCAGCGGACAATCGCTCGCGATGGCAACAATCCCTGGGTCCTCCAGGCATAGCAGGGATTTGCCTTCGGACTTACGGTGGATCTCTAGCTTCGGATGCGGGTGGGTCTTGAACCCTTCAATCAGCAACAGATCTACTGGGGTCATGCGTTCGATGAGGGATTCGATGCTGGGCTCGGATTCTTCCCGTGATTCATGCATGAGGACCCAGCGAGAGGATGTGACGACCAGGACCTCGGATGCCCCCGCTTCGCGATGCCGGAAAGAATCCTTGCCGGGCTTGTCCACATCAAAGCGGTGGTGGGCATGCTTCATGGTTGAGACCTTGAGTCCCCTTTCTTTGAGGAGGGGTAGAATCTCCACGAGCAGACTGGTTTTCCCGCTACCGCTCCAACCGACAATGCCCATGACCTTCATATCCACACGCTCCACAATCGAAAGACCAGCCGCAGCGGGGTTGCGTTGACGCACGGAACGAACGACGGGTAGAAATAAACCCATCCCGAGCAGGTGGAATCTGAATCATTGGCTTGAGGTATGGACTCCAGTTGCTCGGATGGGGTAAAGGCAGTCTTGAAGTTCGGCACCTGTCGAAAAGAGGTTGGCGCCACCTCAGTGGTCGATATATCGACCTAGCTTCTCGGGGATTCGGCCCCATGCGGAAGCTGTCTCGTCCTGAAGACACCATTATTACATCGCAGAACACCGGTCTCCATGCCTTGCATCTCTGGGCCAAGCGGGTGCCGCGGAGCCCAGAGTAAGCTCTGAGGCATGGCCATGAGCTGCGATGCCCCCGACCTGCTGCCCCTGGAGGAGGCCCTAAGCCGTCTCTGGGAGGCCCTTCCCGCACCGGCACTGCCGGAGCTGCGGGCCGAGCGCGACGACCCGGCCACGGACCGGGCCGCCATGGACGGCGTGGCCCTGCGGGCCTCGGAAGGGCGCGCCCCGCGGCGGTTGCTGGGCACCCTCTTCGCTGGGGATGATCCCGCGGCCCTCAGGGTGACCCCCGGCACCGCTGTGCGCATCATGACCGGCGCGGCCCTGCCGCCCGGGGCCGATGCCATCGTGCCCGTGGAGCAGCTGCGCGAGGCCGATGGAGGCATCGAGCTTCTGGCAGACCCGCGGCCTGGCGACCATGTGCGAACGCGCGGCGACCAGGCCCGGGCTGGCGACCTGCTGCTGCCCGCGGGATCGCCCATCAACGCCGCCCGCGTGGCGCTGCTGGCGCAGGAGGGGCGACCTTTTCCGGCCCTCCCGCGCATTCGCGTGGGCGTGGCCTCCACCGGCGATGAACTCGTCCCCCAGCCCGCGCCCCACCAGATCCGGGACTCCAACGGCCCCATGCTCGCCGCCCTGGCCCGCACCCTGGGCGCCGACGTGGAGCTCCGCCCCGCCCTGCCGGACGATCCGGCCGCCCTGGCGACGGCCCTGCGCCAGCCCGGGGACCTCCGCATCCTGCTGACTTCCGGCGGGGTGAGCATGGGTGAGCACGACCACCTGCCCGCCGTGCTGAAGGAGCTGGGGGCGACGATCCTCTTCCACAAGATCCGCCTCAAGCCCGGCAAGCCCATGCTGGCGGCCCTCCTGGGCGACCTGCTGGTGCTGGCCTTGCCCGGGAATCCCGTATCGGCCTACCTGAATGCCCTGCTCTTCCTCCCGGTGGCCTTGGCCCGCCTGGAGGGCCGCGCCCTGCCCAATCCCTGGCATCGGGCTCGCCTGGCCGGCCCGGTGAAGCACAAGGGCGACCGCCCCCTGCTGCACCCCTGTCGCCTGGTGGACGGCCAACTCCACCCGTTACCCGGCAAGGGCTCCGCCGATCTCGTCACCCTGGCCCAGGCCGACGGCTGCGCCTGGGTGGAAGCCCCTGGCCAAGTGGCCGGGGACAAGGTCCGGTATCTGCCGATCGTGTAGCCAGGCTCGGAAAGCGTGCAGCGTTTTTGGAGCAGCCGCTCAACCCTTGGCGTACCGCTGGAGCTTTCCCAAGTCCAGGATGCGCACCACCGGGAAGGTGCTCTGGATGAGGCCCAGGTCGGTCAGCAGGCGCAGGGCGCGGCTGAAGGCTTCGCGGCTGGCGCCAATGCACTGGGCCAAGTCCTCCTGGGTTTCCTGGAACTCCACCAGGGATCGGACGGGGTTCGATTCATGGGCCTCCAGCAGCAGCTGGGCCACGCGCTCGGGGACGCTGTGCAGGCTGAGGGTCTCCACGAGGGTCACCAGGTGACGCACCTTGGCGGTGAAGTGCTGGATGAGCATTTCGGCCACCTCGGGGTGGCGGTGGACGATCTGGCGGAGGGGGGCGGAGGGGATCAGCCAGCACTCCGTCTCCCCGTGGGACTCGGCGCTGGAAGCGATGGCGGCACCATCGAAGACCGCCACTTCCCCCACGCAGTCGCCGACCTTGAGGAACTGGAGAACCTGCACCCGGCCTCGGCCATCGGTGCGGAACACCTTCAGCCCACCCTTGACCACCACGTAGACGCCCGATACCTGGTCGCCCTGGGTGTAGACCCGGGCGCCGTCCGGGAAGCGGCGGAGTTCGGCGATGCTGGCCAGCTCTTCGGCGGCGTTCATCGGAAGCCCCGCCAGGAACTCGATCCTTCTCAGGTTCAGGACAGCTTGAGGCATGAGGCTCCAACAAGGCTCTAGAACAGTTATCGCACATTTCCATCGGAATGTGATTCCGGTCACGGACCCGGGAACCAACGGACCTTCATTTTACCCCGGGGTGGGAATTTCGTCTGGTGATTTTCGTATATGACAAGGACCCAGAGGCTTCGGCCCGGCGGGTCCTTGTTGAGACCGAAAATCAATTAAATGCCCTGTCGATATAACTGGGCGGCTACTTGACCCGTTCCATGAACGTCCGGTCCACGGTGTTCACTCGGATTTTCTGGCCCGCTTCCATGTAGGGGGGGACGCCCACAGTGATGCCGTTGTCCATCTTGGCGGGCTTGTAGGAACCGGTGGCATTGGCGTTCTTCATGACGGGATCGGTCTCCAGGATCTCCAGCACCACGCTGGGCGGCAGGGTCGCGCCCATGGGCTGGCCATCGTAGAACTCGATCTCGACCTGCATATTGGGCTCGAGGAAGACCAGGTCGTCGCCCAGGATCTCCTTGCTGACATCCAGCTGCTCGTAGGTTTCGTTGTTCATGAAGACGAGACTATCGCCGTCCGCATAGAGGTACTCCAGCAGGTGCTGCTCGAGGGCCGCTTTTTCCACCTTGTCGGAGCTGCCGAAGCGGTTCTCGCGGTTGATGCCATCCTTGAGGCGCTTCATCTTCACCTGCACCCGGGCCGGCAGGTTACCCGGCGTCTGGTGCTCGGTGCTGATGATGCGGCAGAGCTCGTTCTCGAAGTTGACGATCATCCCGGCGCGGACCTGGGTGGCGAGGATCAGAGGCATGGGTGGCTCCCAAAGGGAATTGGATAGAACTCGAAGTAGAAAAGGCCCCGATTACGATCAGGGCCTTGGTTTCGAGTGGTGGGCGTACCAGGATTCGAACCTGGGACTTCTACCGTGTGAAGGTAGCACTCTACCGCTGAGTTATACGCCCACGGCCGAACAGAATAACCCAGGCCGGAATCCTTTCCTAGCCTGAATCAGCGGGCGGCCAGAACCCGCCGCAGCGTCTGGGCCAGGCGGGGGGCCTCGGCGGCCCGCATCCCGCAGAGGCCGATCCTCAGGCCCTCGGGCAGGGGCACTGTGAAGACGACCTGGTCTTCCTCGAGCCCAACATGCAGGTGGAGATCGAGTTCTACGAGGGCCAGCCCATGGGTGCCACCCTGCCCCCCAGCGTGGTGCTCGAGATCCTGGAAACCGATCCCGTCATGAAGAACGCCAACGCCACCGGTTCCTACAAGCCCGCCAAGCTGGACAACGGCATCAGCGTCGGCGTGCCGCCCTATATGGAAGCGGGGCAGAAGATACGCGTGAACACGGTGGACAGAACGTTCATGGAGCGGGTCAAGTAGCCTCTGAATATTTTGATATCGACTAACTGAGGCCTCGGCAGGCAGATGCCCTCCGGGGCTTTGGATTTTATGAGTTCCGGAAGACGAAATCCCAAACCCGCGGTAAAGTACTGGTCGCTCCCATCCCCGATGCGTGACCTGAATCACAATCCGATGGAAATGTGCCAAAACAGTTCTAGAGCCCTTCTGGAGCCCCATGCCTCAAGCAGTCCTCAACCTGAGAAGGATCGAATTCCTGGCGGGGCTGCCGATGAATGCGGCCGAGGAACTGGCCAGCATCGCCGAACTCCGCCGCTTCACTGACGGCGCCCGGGTCTATACCCAGGGCGACGCCATCACGGGCGTGTACGTGGTGGTCAAGGGCGGGCTCAAGGTCTTCCGCACCGACGGCCGCGGCCGGGTGCAGGTGCTCCAGTTCCTCAAGGTCGGTGATTGCGTGGGCGAGGTGGCGGTCTTCGACGGCGCCCCCATCGCGTCCAGTGCCGAGTCCCATGGCGAGACGGAGTGCTGGCTCATTCCCGCCGAGCCCCTGCGCCAGATCGTCCACCGGCACACGGAAGTGGCCGAGATGCTCATCCAGCATTTCACCGCGAAGGTGCGCCACCTGGTGACCCTGGTGGAAACCCTCAGCCTGCACAGCGTGCCCGAGCGCGTCGCCCAGCTGCTGCTGGAAGCCCATGAATCCAATCCCGGGCGCTCCCTGGTGGAGTTCCAGGAGACCCAGGAGGATCTGGCCCAGTGCATCGGCGCCAGCCGCGAGGCCTTCAGCCGCGCCCTCCGCCTGCTCACCGACCTCGGCCTCATCCAGAGCACCTTCCCCGTGGTGCGCATCATGGACTTGGGCAAGTTGCAGCGGTACGCCAAGGGCTGAGCTCTGCTCCAAAAACGCTGCGCGTTTTTGGAGATGGGAAAAGTGATCTCTTCCTATCTCCAAATGGCCATAGGCGATTTGGAGCAGGGCTACAGGATCGTCAGGTACCGCACCTTGGCCCCGGCCTCCTGGCTGGGGGACTCAATCCAGGCGCAGGCGTCAGCTTTCGCCAGAGTGACCAGGTCGGCGGAGCCCTTGCCGGGCAGGGGTTCGAGCTTGCCGTCCACGAGGCGGCAGGGATGCAGAAGGGGGCGGTCGCCCTTGTTCTTCACGGGGGCGGTCAGGCGGGCTTTGCGCCAGGGCTCGGGCGCGGCGCGGCCCTCTAAGCGGGCCAAGGCTTGGCCCAGGAAGAGCAGGGCGTTGAGGTAGGCGGACACGGGATTGCCGGGCAGGCCCAGCACCAGCAGGTCGCCCAGCAGGGCGGCCAGCATGGGTTTGCCGGGCTTGAGGCGGATCTTGTGGAAGAGGATCGTGGCGCCAAGTTCCTTCAGCACCCCGGGGAGGTGGTCGTGTTGGCCCATGCTCACGCCGCCGGAGGTGAGCAGGATGCGGATGTCCCCGGGGTTGCCCAGGGCGGCGGCCAGGGTGGCGGGATCGTCGGGCAGCGCCGCACGCAGTTCCACGTCGGCGCCCAGGCTGCGGGCCAGGGCCGCGAGCATGGGCCCGTTGGAATCCCGGATCTGGTGCGGCGCGGGCACCATCACCAGCTCGTTGCCGGTGGAGGCCACGGCCACGCGGATGCGCGGCCGGCTGGGCAGGGGCAGGCCTTCCTGGGCCCCCAGGGCCAGGCGGGCGGCGTTGAGGGGCGTCCCTGCGGCCAGCAGGAGGTCCCCTGCGCGCGCCTGCTCGCCGCGCACGCGCACGTGATCACCCGTGCGCGGGTCTGCCAGGGGCTGGATGCAGCCGTCAACTTCGCGCAGCTGTTCCACGGGCAGGATGGCGTCGGCTCCCGCCGGCAGGGCCGCACCGGTCATGATGCGCACGGCGGTGCCGGGCGCCACGGTGAAGGCTGCCGGATCGTCCCCGGCGAAGAGGGTGCCCAGGAGCCGGCGCGGCGTGCGGCCCTCCGCAGCCCTCAGGGCCACGCCATCCATGCTGGCGCGATCCGTGGCGGGGTCATCCCGTTCCGCGCGAAGTTCAGGCAGGGTCTGAGTCGGCAGGGCCACCCAGAGGCGCCGCAGCGCCTCCTCAAGCGGCAGCAGGTCCGGGGCGTCGCAGCTCATGGCCATGTTCCGATCATAGAGCGCTTGGGCCCGTCGCCGGGCTGGGCTGCGAAAGAAGGGCCAGAACCCGTATTCAGGAGCCCGGATTCTGAAAAGCGCGGAATCAGCCCCCACGCTTCGCGGACGGCCCCGTGGCCTCTTTCTGGTGCCTGAGATCCATCAGCTGGAGGTCGCGGATGGTGGCTTCCGTCATGGACGTGGTCACCTGCGCCTTCACCGCGGCCCAGGCATCATGCAAGGGGCAGGGATGGTCGCCGCCGCAGGAGGGGAAGCCCATGATGCAGCCCTCCAGTGCCTCGGGGCCCTCGAGCGCCGTGACCACTTCGCCCACGGTGATTCGGTGCGACGGGCGGGTGAGCCGGAAGCCGCCCTTGGGGCCCCGGACGGATTCCAGGATGCCGGCTGCCACGAGGCCCTGGAGGATCTTGGCGAGATAGGGCCCCGGCAGTTCCAGACGGGAGGCGAGGTCCCTCGCCAGGGAATAGGTCCCATCCTCGGGCAGGGCCGCGAGGGCGCGCAGGGCATAGCCAGTGGCGGTGGAAAACAGCATTCCGGATTCCTTCTTCTGGTTCGAGGATCCCGGGCCTTGATTTCGGAGTCCAGCCCCGTTGTGACGGATGCCCAGGTAGCTCAGCGCAGGGCTAGCCAGAGGAGAAGGAGTCCCATGACGCTGAGCCCGCCTTCGCGCCAGCCGAGGGTGCGGGCAGGCAAAGGCCGGTAGGGCAGCAGTGCCCGCAGGTAGAGCAGGGCCGTCCAGGCGGTCCACAGCGCCCCAGTCCAGCCCCGGGGCGCCAGCAGGAGTGTCGAGGTGCCCAGCAACAGCAGGTGCAGGGCATGGACCGCATACCAGCGGCGGTGAAGCTCGGCGGCAGCCAGGCCCCGGGCGTGGCCCAGGAAGCGGCGCACGTGAGCGAGGTTCGCGCCGCCCACCAGGGTGACCAAGAGCCAGGCGCGGGCAGCCTCCAGCAGCGTGCTGCCATCGGCCACGAGCATGGCCGCGGCCAGGCCCGCAAAGGCGCCCTGGGCGGCCACCTCCACGGCCAGGGACCGCACGGTGCGCTGCTGGTCAGCCCACAGCGCCAGGAGAATGAGGGGCGCCACGCAGGCCAGTGGAACCAGAAAACGGGGGCCCACAAGAACAAGGGCCAGCGCTCCGAAACCAAGGCCAAGGCCCAACACCAGGAGGAGTGCGCGCCGTTGGGCCGGCTCGGGTCGACCCCCGAGGACGCGCCGGAGCGGCGGCCGGGCCAGGAAGCAGGCCAGGGCGGCTAGGCCCAGGCAGAGCCCCGCCCAGCCTGGCCGCAGCAGCAGCCCGAGTACCAGCGGAAAGCCCAGCATGAACCAGCTGCCATGCTCGGGCGGCAGCAGGGAACGCAGGGGAGGGAGCAGTTTGGTCATTTCGGTTTTCCGTATCCGAAATTCAGTCTGACCCTGATTCCCCGCTCAGGCCATGCGTCCGGTCACAGTTCGGAGGCGATCAAACGCAGGCCCTCGAGGGCCTCTTCCATGGTGAGGAAGACGGGCAGGCCGGCGGCGCGCAGGCCCTGGCGGTAGCGGTCGTACAGCGGCCCGCCCTCCACGGCGATGCCCAGCCATTTGCCCGAGCTGCGGGCGAGGTCGGCCCACTGGGCGGCGAAGGCCTGAATGGCCTCGGGGTCCTGGGTTTCCAGGCGGACCGTGAGGGGTACGAGGCCCACCACCACGGCCTCGGCCTCGGAAGCCAGCAGCAGCTTCGCCGCGGCCAGGTAGGCGGCCTGGTCGGCCATGGGGGTGAGGTCCAGGGGCAGGCGCGCGCTCACGAGGCCCGTGAGGCCCTGGGCCTCGAGGGTGGCGGCCAGGGTGGCGGTCTCCTTGGGTGTCAACTGCGCGCCCCGGAAGGGACCGGTGAGAAGATCGGCGGCGGCCACGGACTCGAAGCCGGCATTGGTCATGATGGCGATGCGGGTGGGCCGGCCCACGGGATAGGCGCCGAGCCAGCTGAGGGCCGCGTCGAAGGCCTCCAGGCGGTCGGCCAGCAGGACCCCTGCACGGCGCAGCACGGCGGCCTGCAGCGCGTGGTCGCCCGCCAGTGCCCCGGTGTGGCTGCTGGCGGCGGCCATGCCCTCCTGGCTGCGGCCCCCCTTGTAGAGCAGCACGCGGCGGCCCGTGGCGCGCAGAGCCTTCGCCGCTTCGGCGGTGGCCTTGAGATCGCCGGGGGCGAAGCCCTCCAGGTAGGCGCCCACCACCTGCACCGCGGGATCCGCCGCGAAGCTCCGCAGGAAATCCGAGCAGCGCAGGTCCATCTGGTTGCCGATGGCGACCGCGGCCCGCAGGCCCAGTTCCGCCCGGCGACTGAGGCGCGTGATGAGGAAGGCACCACTCTGGCTGACCAGGGCCACGTGGCCCGGTCGGGCCGTGAGCGGCAGCTTGACGCTGGGGATGAAGAGCGTGTTGAGGGCGAGGTCCGGACTGAAGAGGCCCAGGCCGTTGGGACCCACGATGGCGGGCGTCCACTTCCCGGCGCGGCGATGTTCATCCAGGCAGGCCACGAGCCGCTGGCCGAGGCCATCGGTGTCGGCGCCATCGCCGAGACCGCCGGCCACCAGGTAGACGACCGTGGCGCCGCCCCCCTGGCGGCAGAGCTGTTCGACCGCTTCCAGCGTCTGGGGCGCAGGCAGGGAGAGGATGAGCTGATCCGTGGGCGCCGCAGCCAGCTCGGCCACCGAGTCGAGGCAGGGCAGGCCCAGGAACGCCGTGGCACCGGGCTTGATGAGGCGGAGCGCGCTCTCGGGCAGGCTCGACTGCCGGACGTTCTCCAGGATGATGCGGCCCACGGTGCCGGCGCGGCTGGATACGCCCGCAAGCACGAGGCTGCGGGGATTCAGCAGGGCCTGGTACCAGGCAGGGTCGGGGCTGGCGATGGGGACGACGGCCGCATCTTCCAGCGTGCCCACGCCGTCCAGGGCCGTGGGCAGGCCTTCGCTGTCCAGCACCACGGGGTTGAGTTCGAGCAGGGTGACGCCCTCGCGCTGCAGCTCCGCCACGGCACGCCAAAGGCCCTGCAGGAAGGCCAGTAGCCGCGCCTCATCAGTCAGCGCTGCGGTGCCGCGCTGCTGGCCCAGCCAGGTGCGCCCCAGCCAGTGGGCGCGCAGCTCCGCGAGGGCCGCTTCCGGTGTGGTGAGGGCCACGGGCCACAGCATCGGCGGGGAAAGCGCGGCCCAGGCATCGGCCTGGAGGCCGCCGATGCCAAAGACCACGAGCCAGCCCGCATCGGGATCGCGCTTCAGGGAGACGAGCGCTTCGGTGGGCAGCCCCGCCAGGCGCTTGAAGGCCACCTGCTCGCAGACCAGGCCGCCGATCCAGGGATGCTCCGGCACCCGCTGCCGCATGGCGGCCGCTGCTGTTTTCAAGGACTCCAGATCGAAGGCTCCGAAATGGACCGCACCCTTGTCCGACTTGTGCCAGAGCTGATCTGCGATGCCCTTGAGCACGATGGGCTCGCCGGGCGCGAAGGGCAGGGTGCCGGCTTCGAGGAAGCCATGCCGCGGTACCCGCAGGCCCGCGGCGGCCAGCAGGCCATAGGCCCGCTCTTCGTGGAGGAAACCGCTGAAGGCCATGTCAGACTCCCACGGCTACCAGACCGCGGCCGGCCTCGAAGGCCTCGAGGTTCTTCGCGACGACGCGGGCGCCCTTGGCTTCGAAGCGCTGGGTGATCACGTCCCGCCAGATCGTCTCGGCGACGGGCAGGTACTTCGAGGCCATGCCCAGCAGGGCCATGCCGCCGGCCTGGCGGTGGTTGAGGCGGCGGGCCAGGTCTTCGGTGTCAATCAGGTGGGCTCCGCGAACCTGCTTGAGGGCGGCGTAGACGTCGTCCATGGGTGGGTAGCCGTCCATGCTGGCCTGGGGTTCCTCGGCGACCACCAGATGGCCGTCTTCGCGCAGCATGGCCACGTAGCGGAGGGCCTCCAGGGGTTCCAGGGAGATGAGCAGGTCGGCGCAGCCTTCGTCGATGATGGGCGAGGTGAGGGGCACTTCCGCGAAGCACACCATGGCGTGGACGCTGCCGCCCCGCTGGCTCATGCCGTGAATCTCGGATTGCAGCGCCTGGAAGCCGCTGCGGCGCAGGGCCTCCAGCACGATCTGGGCGAGGGACAGCACGCCCTGGCCGCCGACGCCGGCGAGGACGATGCCGTGGATGCGGGTGGTGCTCATGGAAGGGCCTCCCCAGCGCAGCCATCCCCAGCGCAGCCAGCCCCAGCGCAGCCATCCGTGGCAGAGCCAGTCGCTTCCAGCTGGGCCTTCGCTTCGCGGTCGTAGTCCTTGAACACGCCCCGGCGCAGGGACTGGATGCACTCCCGCCGGAAGATCACCACCGAGGG
>JANYIU010000023.1 GCA_025361955.1 Holophagaceae bacterium | reverse complement strand
TTTGTGGCGGTGCTGGGGGCCAGCAATAAGACCTATGTCGAAGCTTTTGAGAACGAACAACTGGCCGCCTGGATTGCCGCTCACTGCCATGCCTGGGCCTTTTTTAAGGGCGTCAGCCGGATCACCGTTCCGGACAATCTCAAAACCGGCGTCATCCGTCCCTGTCGTTATGAACCGTTGCTGCACCGCAGTTACCAGGAGCTGGCCGAGCATTACGGCACCGCGATTATCCCCGCTCGTAAAAAGAAGCCGCGCGACAAAGCTAAGGTGGAAGGAGGCGTGCTCATCGCCGAACGGCAGATCCTGGCCGCGTTGCGCGACCAGCGTTTTTTTAATGTGGGAGCGTTGAATCAGGCGATCGTTCCGCTGTTGGGCCAGCTCAACGAGCGGCCGTTTCAGAAGCTGGAAGGCTCGCGCAACAGTTGGTTTGAAACGCGGGAGCGCGACCAACTCTTGCCCTTGCCCGCTATGCCCTTTGAGCTGGGGACCTGGTTGAGGGCCAAGGTCAATATCGACTATCACGTGAGCGTGGAGAACCATTTTTACAGCGCTCCCTATCAACTCATTCATCAGCACTTGGACGTGCGATTGACCGATAAAACTGTCGAGTTGTTCCAGCACGGCAAACGTGTAGCAGTGCATTTGGTCAGCGCTCTGCCGGGACGGGCTACCACGATCGAGGAACACCGGCCCAAGTCCCATCAAAAGCACCTGCAATGGACTCCCAGTCGCATCCTGGAGTGGGTGAGCACCATTGGTCCGCAGTGCGTTGCGGTCGTGGACAAAATCATGGCCCAGTGGCCGCATCCCGAAATGGGGTATCGCTCCGCCATGGGAATTATTCGGTTGGCCAAAGCCGTGGGCAATCCGCGCATGGAGGCCGCTTGCCGGCGCGCCCTGCATTTTGGCACCTGCTCTTACACCAGCCTCAACTCGATCCTTAAAAACAATCTGGACGCCCAGCCACTGGAACAGGAACTGCCGCTGCCCAGCCCACTCCATGAAAACCTCCGCGGCAGTCCGTACTACTCTTGAAATCCAATACTATGCTCTATACCCAAACGGTTGATAAACTCCAAGCCTTGCGCCTGGAGGGAATGGTTCAGGCCCTGGAAGAACAACGCCGCCAGAGTGACATCACTCAGTTGGACTTTGAAGATCGGCTGGCACTGTTAGTCGAGCGCCAGTGGCTATGGAAGGAGAACCGGGGTCTGGCGATCCGGCTCAAGAACGCGCAGTTCAAAATCAATGCCAGCCTGGAGGATCTGGACTACCGCAGCTCCCGGGGCTTAAAGCGAGGGCAGATTGACCAACTGCGGGCTTCGCACTGGGTCAAAGAGAACCGTAATTGCCTGGTCACGGGCTCAACCGGATCGGGCAAAACTTACCTGGCCTGCGCACTGGGCGCCCAAGTCTGTCGCGAAGGTTATCGGACCCTTTACTTTTACGCGCCCAAGTTCTTCCGCGCGCTGGAAAGCGCCCGCGCCGACGGCAGTCTGTTTCAATGGCTCAAGAAGCTGGCCCGAGCGCCTTTGATTGTGATTGATGATCTAGGCATTGCCAGTGTGCCGGGAAAACTCTACCGGGAGTTCCTGGAAGTGTTGGATGACCGTCAGGGCCAGGGAGCCACCCTCATTACCAGCCAGTTCCCAGTCAATCAGTGGCACGAAATTATTGCCGACGCCACCGTGGCCGATGCCATCCTGGACCGGTTGGTCCACAACGCCTATCGGATCGAACTCAAAGGCGAATCGCTGCGCAAACCGCCTTCGGAAAATGCAAAGTAAAGTTCCTCAGTCCCACACGCGCCTATTCGGACGGGCGGGTGAGTCCGTTACGCGTGGCGACCGGCGGGACCGCGAACTGGAGTTCAGGAGTCCGTTCCCGCCGCTCACCGCCCGCCCGAATAGACGGCGCGACCACGTCCTGGGTTTGCCACAAGAACGTCGCCCCTCCGAGGGGCTCCGAACCGGTCAGAAAGTACCGGGAAAAACTTGACTCCTGTCGGACACCTGTTTATGAGTCTCTCCAGAGCGTCGCTTCGCTCCGACAACTGTCCGACAGGCCCGGAATGCTGTCCGACAGGATTGGAACACGTGTCCGACAGCGCCGGAATCCGCAGTCAGGCGGCAATTACCGACGCTCCTGGAAGGTGGGTTCATAGAGCGGGCGGAGAACCTCCTGGTCTTTGGATTGCCCGGCCGAGGGAAATCGCATTTTTTGGCCGCGCTGGGACGTGAGCTGGTATTGAGGCATGGA
>JANYIU010000309.1 GCA_025361955.1 Holophagaceae bacterium | reverse complement strand
CCCGGTAGTTCCCCGGTTGGAGCGCGCGTTCGGGCCGGTCCAGGGCTGCCAGTTTGGGGATGGCCACTGCCAGGCGGTGCGCGTATTCTCCTGCATCCCACTCCCGCCCCGCGTAGACCGACTTGAGGGCCTTGCCGTTGGGGAGATAGGCTGAATAGTCCAAGGTGAAGGTCTCGGTGGCGAACCAGTGGCGGGCTCCCGCGCTATTGGCCGCGCCCCTGCACACCGTCCCCTGGGCGTGGATGCCCACGAAGTCCGCGCCCGCGGCAGTGATCACTTCGCCGGGGCCAAGGATCTCGTCCGGAATCCGATCCGCGTCAGGGAGGTGACCCTGGAACGTTTCCCGGGAGGTTTCGGTGGAGATGGGAAGGGTCTGGTAGGGATCCACAGGCAGGAGGGCGGCCTCGCGCCGGACTAGGGTGAGGGCATCCGCGGCCAGTTGCGCATCACGGGTCTCGTCCCCGGTCGTCTCGAAGGCAGAGGAAAGGGTACGGCCATCCCGGAAATACTTGATCTGAGCCCCCGCCTGGTGGACATGGCCGATCTGGCGGACCTTGCCAGCATTGAAGCGGAGGAAGTCGCTGGATTCCCCTGAGAAGTCCACCGCGAGGGCTTCCCCAACGAGGAGTTCGCTGAAGAGCGCGCCGCACACTCGATCGAAACGGGCTTCCAGGTGTCGCATTGCGTTCATGCCTCACTTCCGAAGATCAATATAAAATTCATTTAAATAGTCAAATAATTCATTTTGAGCCAAAAAAGCAAAGTGGACCCATGAATCAAGACAATACTATCCCCAGTTTGAGCTGTGCATTGGTATCGATCTGTAGCTGAGCAGCGCTGAGCCGGTATTGCCTTTGTGCCCGAGTTGTTTCCGAAGTGGAGGCTCTCCTGTGGAGCGCAGTAGGACAGGGGGAGCCTCCACTTCGCGAGGGAATTTGTCCAAGATCACCGCCCCACCACCCATCGCGCTTCGATACATCCCTTCGGCTGTCTTTTGGCCCAGCGCCTAGTGCGGACGCTCGTTGTTGTAAACGGCGAAGTATTCGGTCTGGCCAATCGTCAGGTCGCCCAACGTGGCATAGCCCTTCAGATACCCACCCTCGTGCTTGACGCCATACCGCCAGAGGGGCCGGGAGCGTATCCCTGGCCCCAGTGGCTCCGCTTAATTGCCAGGAATATTATATTTTTGCGACATTGACTCAATCTCGAAAAGAACTATTTTGAATAGGTCTCGACAACGGACGACAACCGTTTTCTCGGTCAACCCAAGCCCATTCCCAAGAAAGGAGCAGCGTATGTCATCCCCAGAGAATGAAGTCCACGAAGCATCGGCGCAATTCTACGCAGGGCTTAACCAGATGGCCAATGGCGATGCCGGCCCACTGGCAGACATCTGGCTGCAAAGCAACGACGCAACAACCATGCACCCAATTGGCGGGAGGGATCTTGGTTGGGGCAAGGTTCAGGCATCCTTTCAGCAAGTAGCCCAAGTAGCATCAGAGGGGCGGATAAAGCTGGACGATCAAATAATTAAAATTGTAGGGGACCTCGCATACGAACTCGGGATCGAGCGCGGGGTGATAAAGCTTGCTGGAAAACAGGCGATCATCGATGGTCGCGTCACAAATATCTATCGCCGGGAAGCAGGGAAATGGAAGATTGTTCATCACCACGCGGATGTTTCTTCGGCAATGCTGGAGGTTTTTAACCAGTTGGTCGCGAAATAATAAGTAACCTGCCCGTTCTCCGCTCATGCTGCCAAATGTTTCCCCTCCCCGCTGGTGGCAGCAAGCTGGGAAATCCGGCATCACTGTAAAAGCAGACCTTATAAGCTTTCAGGTGAGGTAATAGCTTGCTTGAAAAATTTTAATAACGGTTTAATTCGAGTACTGCCTGAATCATCTTTTCAGCCCGAAGGAGGCTCTACATGTCAAATTATCTGCTGATCCGGCACAAGGTTCGCGACTTCTCAATGTGGAAAACCGGATACGATGCTCACCTTCCCAAACGCATTGAGGCAGGCCTTACCGAGGCACACTTTTTCCAGAGCAATTCGGACTTGAACGAGGTGGTCATCCTCTTCAAGGCTGAGGATTTGGGGCGCGCGAAGACATTTACCGAATCGGTGGATCTTAGGGAAATCATGCAAAAACTTGGTGTAATTGATAAACCTGACATCTACTTCCTAAAGGAGTGATGGCCATCTATCCGGAAATGGGCCTGGCACTCCTGCCAGCTCGAGCCCGGGAAGGCCTCCAACCCTGCCTTGCAAAATCCCTCGTGGGCGTCTGCAACCAGCATCTACCCACTTCGACGCTCTCCAGAAACCTACCGGGTCTGCTCTCCAAAAATAGACCACCTGTGGTGACATGGGATTAGGTGCTCCGGTCTGGCACTGCTTGGATTCCTAGCGGCCTGTCAGACAGGCTGGATCATCCAGGAGGCCAGCCATGGCGCGGAACCGTCCCTGTGCTCGGTGTGCAGCAAATGGTTCGTGTGTTTCCGGCACGGCTGCCTAATTTCATCGGCGCTGCCTGATCTCCGCGGTTTGGACGGACTTGAGTTAGTTTCACTCACCCAAAATCGTTAGACCTGGATCCCTATCGGGTGTCGCCAGGGGGCGCTGGGTAGGTCCACGGCAACCACCGGCCAGGATCCCGCTCCACCTCCTCGGAGTGCTTCAGCAACTCGATCAGGTATTCAAAGGGCTCCACCCCATTCAGCTCTGCCGAGTGGATCAGGGACATGAAGGTGTCCCCGGCCCGCGCCCCCGTGGCAGTGCGGTAGAACAGGGAATTCTTCCGGTGCATGATCGCCCGTTTTACCACGGCTTCGCAGGCATTGTTGTCCAATGGCGCCCCTGGTTCTCTGAGGAACAGGGTTAGCGGGCCCCAGTGTTTGCGCATGTACGTGATGGCCTGGCCCAATCCTGAGTTGGGCTCTACTTTGCCCTCTTCGATTTGCTCCCGGAGCCAGCGTTCCAGGTTGCGCATGATGGGTGCGCTCTCCTGCTGGTGAAAGGCGAGCCGGGCCGAGAGATCCATTTGCTCCCGCTTGGTTCTGGCATCGTTCTGGTAGACCACCTTTAGTTCTTCCAGCAGATGCTGGACTTCCTCGGGGAACCGGGTCTCCACCTCCACGAACCTGCGCCGGGCGTGGGCGAGGCAATGGGCCAGGATGGTGTTCAGTTCCCCCGCCTCTCCTACGGTGTTGGCGGCCAACGCGTCGCACATCTGACCATAGATCCCCGCCAACGCATGCGTTGGCGGGGGAATCGGCGCGGACAGGCCCTCAGCACGCTGCTGGAGGACGGCGCCGAGGTTCTCTCCGGCGTGGTTATGTCCCGTGATGAACAGGGCGATGCGATGGGACCCGAGACGGGACAGGATGGCGCTGGTGTAAACCGCCTTGCGCCCCTCCTTGGCCTGGGGGGCCTTGCCGAGGATCCGCATGACCGTGTCGTCGTTGTACAGGACTTCGCCCTGGGCCGCCTGGCGGATCAGTTCCGCATGTGCGGGAGCGAGAAGTCCAGCAGCTTTCAGGATGATCTCCCATTGGGTCGAGACCGGCAGGGGAATGCCGAACCCCGCCTGGAGCTTTTCGATCCGGTTCATGGGCAGACCCGCCCCGTACCGAAGGAGGGCGAGCATGGCAGCCACGCTCTCGTCGTATTTCTCCCTGCCAACGCCGGCGGGCGCTTCCGCCGTGAATACTTCGCCGCAGAGATTGCATCGCCGGCGCTCCAACTCGTAGATCGTGGCCATGAACGGGGCCACGCCCCTGATGCGCACCAGGCTGGCCGGTTCCTTCTGGGGATAGACCTTGCCCTTTGGGCACTCCGGGCAAGGTTCCCCGCTGTCGGCTCCTTCCATTGCTACCAGAACCCGCTTGGCGCCGGGATAGGCCGCCGTGGCATTCCTCCCGTGGCCGGGGACCTTCTCCCGTTTCTCCTTGGGGCGATCAGCAGCCTTCGTTGCCGACGGGTTTTCCGCACTCATCACCTCCCGGCAGATGGCCGCGGTGGATTCCGTTTTGGGGCCGAACAGGATGTGCCTCAGGCGCAGCACGGACGTGCCCTTCCTCTCGGCCTCTTGGTTCACAAAGGCCAGGGTGTCCACCGCCATCCTCAGATCGGTGTAGCCCTCGTCACCCAGGGCCTCCCGGGCTCGTTCCAGATGGCCATGCAGAACCTCCAGCGGGACCTCTTTTGGCCGGAGGTCGGAACGCAGGGGTGGCAGCGAGGCCTTCTTTCGGTGTTTGGACTGTCCCATACCTTAAAAGGTGGGTCATTCCAGGCAATGTACAAGCGGATAAAAAACGAATAGAATCAAATAGTTACATGGATATCCGTACTTCCGGAAACCCAACCGGGCGCCATTCTGCCGGCACCTTGGCTCCGCTGGGGTCGCCTCCGCAGATCAGTACCTGAAGTTCGTGGGCCAGGAGGCGGGCCGAGGGCGATCCCGCCTTGCTGGGCCACCACTGGAAGCGTCCCTTGGACAGGCGCTTCTGGCACAGCCAGTAGCCCTGTCCGTCGAATGCCAATAATCGTATCGAGGTGCCCGACCGGCCCCGGAACACGAACACGGTTCCGGAGAAGGGATCGGCCTTCAGGATCTCCCGGCAAACCTGAGCCAACCCATCGATCCCCTTTCGGAAATCGATGGGTTCCACGGCCACCAGGACCCTCATCTGTGGGGTGATCTGAATCACCCCCGGCCCCCCAGAAAGGCGGCCACGATCCCCGCGGCCTCCATACCGCGTCCGGCCTCCAACTGGATTCGGATCCGGGCGCCTCAGGCGTGGAGATATCGATCAGCGCCCCGGCACCGCCGGGCTGCCCCGCAACCGGATTCCCCAACAAGGGGACGGGTGGGGCCTCGTCAGGGACCCATGGCAGTTCCACGAAGGTCGGCAGCACCAGGCCGGGCATCTCCTTGGACTTGGCCACCTTCTTGCGCAGCGCCGTGTAGTCGAGACCGACGGCTCGGGCGATTTTGCACACGCCGAATTCGCGGGCCAGGACGACGGCATGGTCCCAGATCTCCCTGGGCATCGGGTTCGGGCTACGGCGGGTTGAGCGCCAAACGCGGATCCGCGCTCGGAGGGGATCTAAGTCCTCCTGTGAAGGTTCATTCCTCTGCTTTCCCATGG
>JANYIU010000296.1 GCA_025361955.1 Holophagaceae bacterium | reverse complement strand
CTGTTCGGATGCGGAGGGGAAAAGCTCAACGCTGAGGCACGGAGAAAAGAGCGAGGATCCCGGAGAAAAAAATCTTCCTCCGAGACCCTCCGCCGCCCCTTGACAGGGAACTGACAACCTCCGCGTTGAGCTTTTCGCCCTGCTTCCCGCAACGACGGGATCTTGCCGGAATAAACGTGCCAGCCTTCTCGAGATGCGCAATGACTTTGAATCTTCCCTCAGACAGGGGCAGCCACCGTTTTTCAGGAAAGTCAGGCTGCGCGTGGTCTGCGGTACGCGAAGATGCCCCAGACCAGGAACGCGATTTCGGCCAGCCCGCCCAGGAGCATCCACTTGGCCACGGGGGAGTCCCCCATGCCGTAGGAGTGCATGCCGGTGGTGAGCACGAAGTTCACCCCCAGGTAGGTCATCAGGATGGTCTGAAAGGCAACAATGCTGATGATCGCCACACCGAACTTGCCGATGAGCTGGTCCTGCTTCGCGTGCAGGATGGCCATGTAGGCCAGGAAGGCCACCAGGGACCAGACCTCCTTCGGATCCCAGCCCCAGTAGCGCCCCCACGAGGAGGCAGCCCACATGGAGCCAGTGATGATCCCGGCGATGAGGAAGATGGAACCCGCGAAGATGTACCAATAGAGGAGGTCATACATGCGGTCCGCCAATTCCGCGTGATTCAAGGCGGTGACGACGATTTGCATGTGCGCCACCACCAGGCCCAGGGCGAGGATGGAGTAGCCCAGCATGATGATGGGCACGTGGATGGCCAGCCAGGGTGTCCCGGCGAGCACAGGAGCAATGGGGTGGATGAACCGGTCGATGGGGAGCAGGTCCGTGAGGAGCATGGCGAGGGCCGCCATGGCCGCCGCGTTCACCACCAACACCCGGTTCTGGAGAAAGACGTAGGCGGCCACGGCGAACAGGCCCACGCCCCAGGCAAGAAAGAGAAGAGATTCATACATGTTGGCGGCGGGAATCCGGTCCCCGGCCTGCCAGCGCAGCAGAATGCCCCAGCTCATCATGGCGAAGCCGCCCAGGAGCAAGCCGAAGGCGATCCGGTCGAAGAGCTTGCTCTGCCTCATCCAGGCGGCGATGGAAACAGCGAGAGAGGCCAGCAGGATGACCCAGGAGAGGCGCACCGGGTTCAAACGGTTATAGAAGATCTCCTGGTCGATCTTGGCCTCCGTGGGCCAGCCCTGAAGCCTGGGGCCGCTCAGCAGCGCTTCCAAGCTTGCCTGGGTGAGCGGGAGTGGCGGGTTCCAGCGAGCCTTCGGATTGCTGGAGACCGGGATGGGGAGTACGGCCTGTTGCTCCAGCACCGACTGCATGAGGACCATGCGCCCCTCCAGCTTCTGGGCGGCCTGGAGCAAGCCCTGGCGGGGCTTTCCCTCGGTCTCGGCCAGGCGGGCTTCGCGGACCAACTGCAGCGCTCTGGGATTCTGAAGAATCTGCATGAAGGAGGTGTGGGAGGCGGTAGGGAGACCGATCTCCTTGGCAAAGTCGCCGGAGTCCAGCCGGATGACCGGGGCGTTGGAGGCGGTGTCTGGATTCAGGGTCCAACCCAGGAAGGTGTCCGCGGGCTCCTGGCCCTGCCAGTTGGAGGAACCCGTCACGCCCCACACCATCTCCCGGGCCAGGGTGTCCAGGGGCATGCTGCGGCCGTCATGCTGGACCGGAAGCTTGCCCAAAGGCCCAGCCTGGGCCGCCAGCGACCCCGCCAGGAGGATCAGCGCCAACAAAGTGTTCCGCACGGCCTCGCGGCTGCCAGCGCGGGCCTGGGCGACCCGGGTGGCCAGAACGATCAGCATGCCCACGATGAGCGTGATGTAGCCGGTGAAGACGATATTTTGGCCCGGGTCCCGGGAGACCGACAAGACTGTGGCCTGTTGCCCATTCTGCTGCTCGTAGCTCGATTGGAACAGGGCGTAGCCGCGATAATGGAGTTCGTGATTCATCCAGATCCTGGCGGGAAAGGTGCGGCCATCGTCCAGGTCCGTGATCTGCACCCGACTCTCGAAGCCGGAGGGGCGCATGGTGCCCGGGTAGGTATCCAGCACGAATTGATCGAGGTGGACGGCGAAGGGGAGCTGATAGCGAGCGAGCACCGCTTCCGCGCCGCCGTGCTGCTCGATGAGCGAGGCACTTTCCCCCTCCCAGAGGTGCAGGGTGCCTTCCACCTTGTCGAAATAGGTGACGGTGGCTCCGGCGAGGATGAGGAGCAGGGATGCGTGGGTGACCACGAAGCCGATCCGCCCCTTGGTCCAAGGAAAGAGACTCGCGATGGACAGGGAAAGGTTGAGGTAGAGCAGCCCCTGGAGCCCCAGGAACCACCAGGAGTAGTAGACCAGGCGGCCAGCGGCCTCCGTGTTCATTCGCGTCTCGACGATGGTGCCAGCCGAGAGCCCGATGAGCAGCAGCACCAGCAGGATCACGGCGAGCTTGAGGGAAGCGAGGAAGGAGAAAAGTTTCTGCATAGGATCTTTCCGGAGATGAGGCGGGAAGTCGGACCGAAAACGCGAAGACTTGCATCTACATGGTCGCAGCCTTCTGCTGGGCCATGATCTGGCCCTTGCTGGAGAGATCGAAACCCTGGAGTAGGTTGTTGTGGGTCATAAGTTGGCCTTGGTGATAGGGACGGCCAACGATGATTTTGGCGGCCCCGTCGTCCTTGCGGCCACGATTCTTTTTCGGCTCCTCCCCAATGGCAATAGCCTTGGCCGACGGATCGCTGCTCGTGGGCTTTTGGGTCTCCAGCTCAGAGTTGTCCTGGGAGGCCAGGGTGAGATTCATCAAGACGAGGA
>JANYIU010000126.1 GCA_025361955.1 Holophagaceae bacterium | reverse complement strand
CGGCACAGTGATCTCCGAGACGATGCAGCACCATCGACACAACCAGTGGCTGAAGTTCCTCAAACGCTTGCACCGTGAGACGCCAAGGGATCTGGACTTGCACATTATTCGCGATAACTACGCCACCCACGAACACCCTGCGGTAAAGGAGTGGCTGGAAACACACACGCGCATCCACACCCACTTCACGTCAACGAGTTCATCGTGGCTGAACATGGTCGAATAATTTTTTCGAGACATCACTGAGAACCGTATCCGTAGAGGTGTTTTTAAATCGGTCCCTGAACTCGAAGCCGCCATCCAAACCTAACCTTGTCGTCCGGTGGCGAGAGCGGCATGAGGAGCCGTGACGAAACAACCATAAAAACAGTGGTTATTTCGTAACGGTTCCTTATTCAGGCTCCCTGAAGGCGATGGCCCATCTCCAGAAGCAGTTTCAGCCGCTGCCGATTCATCTGGGCGGTCAGGGGTTTCAGCATTACATCATCCAGCATGAACTCCAGTCCCATCAGATGCTCCACGTCGTCCTTGTCGCACAGCAGCAGTACTGGCACACCAGCCGCTTCCGGGTCCATGCGAAGATTGGAAAGGAAGCCGTGGATGCCTTGCGGATCGATGGCCATGTCCAGGATCAAGAGCCTTTCCTGGCCCGTCAGCGAGGGAAGAATGTCTTCCAGTCGATCCGCCAAACGGACATTGTGGCCCTCCCCAGCCAACTGGGAGGGAAGCTGGGCTTGGAGAAGCGTCGAAGGGGTGGCCAGCAGGATGGTGGCCGGCCCTGCGGGAACCAGGGCGGACCCTTGCTCCCTTCTGAGTTCGGAAAGGTGGAGATGGAGGTGGATGCGGATCCTCAGGAACGCATCGTCGATGCGTTTCGGGAGATAGTCATCCGCACCCGCATCCATGCTGCGCTCGAAGACGTTCCCCCCGACATCCGTGAACATGATCACAGGAATATGCCGGTATCTCGGGTCTGCCTTGAGTTCGCGGCAGAAGGTGAAACCGTCTTTGCCGGGCAGCACGACGTCCAACAGGATCAATTCCACCGCATGCTTTTCCAGCCATTCCCAAGCTTCGGGCACATTGGATACCGCACCGATCTTGCGGCCAAGGGCGCCCAGCCGGGCGGGCACAGTCCTCCGGACCAGCGACAGATCATCCACCAGCAGGATCCGATCCTCTAACTTTCGGGGAACCACTCCTTCCTCCTGACAGGACTCGCGAATCGCGAAGCCTAGGAAAATCCTACCCTTCGTTCGGGTTAAACCCATCTAAAATGTTGGCCCGATTCCTCCCTTATTCGAGCGGGCCTCCTTGCTGCGCGCAGGATATAATGATCGGTTCGAGGTAACGCGTGACGGATCCTAAACTCATTCGCAATTTCTCCATCATCGCTCATATCGATCATGGCAAATCCACCCTGGCGGACCGACTACTCGAACTGACGCACACCATCGCCCATCGGGATATGCAGGCTCAGATCCTGGACAACATGGACCTGGAACGGGAGCGTGGGATCACCATCAAGGCCCATGCCGTGACCCTGAAATACGACGCCTTGGATGGCGAGACTTACACCCTGAACCTCATTGACACCCCGGGACACGTGGATTTCGCGTATGAAGTGAGCCGGAGCCTGGCCGCCTGCGAAGGGGCGATTCTCGTGGTGGACTCGACCCAGGGGGTGGAGGCCCAAACCCTGGCCAACACGTACCTCGCCCTTGAAAACTACCTTGAGGTCTTGCCGGTCCTGAACAAAACCGACCTGCCGTCTTCCGAGCCCGAGCGAGTCCTGGAAGAGATCGAAAGTGTCATCGGACTGGTGGACATCGCGCACTCGGTGAATGTCTCCGCCAAGACCGGCGAGAACTGTGACAAAGTGCTGGAACAGATCGTCAAGTACATTCCGCCCCCCCAAGGGAACCCGGATGCACCCCTTCAGGCCCTGGTCTTCGACAGCTACTACGATGCCTACCGGGGTGTAGTGAGTCTCATCCGTATCATGAACGGCCGGATCAAGCCTGGCGAGACCATCCGCTTCATGGCTACGGGCGGTGAGCACCGAGTGGATGAGGTAGGTATCTTCAATCCGAAGATGTCGAAACTCGATGCGATGGGCCCTGGCGAAGTGGGTTACCTGGTCGGCAGCATCAAGCAACTTTCAGATGTGAAAGTGGGCGACACCATCACTCACGCGCTCACCCACAACACGAAGCCCGCCACGGTGGCCTTGAAGGGCTTCAAGGAACTCCAGCCCGTGGTCTTCGCTGGCATCTTCCCGACCAGCAGCGACGACTACGAGAACCTCCGGAACGCCATGGAGAAGCTGCGCCTCAACGACAGTTCCTTCCAGTACGAGCCGGAGACCAGCCAGGCCCTGGGCTTCGGTTTCCGCTGCGGTTTCCTGGGGTTGTTGCACATGGAAATCGTCCAGGAACGGCTGGAGCGCGAGTTCGACTTGGACCTCATCACGACCGCGCCCAGCGTGCGCTACCAGGTCTATCTCACGGACGACACCGAGATTGACGTGGACAATCCCGCCAGGCTTCCCCCCTTGCCCAGGATTGTGCGGATCGAAGAACCTTTGATCGAGGCGACGATCCTCACCCGCCCCGACTTTGTGGGCGGCCTCCTGAAACTCTGCGAGGAGCGACGCGGGATCCAGCAGCGGCTCGAGTTCGTGGGCAAAGACCGCGTGATGTTGGTCTACGAACTGCCCCTCAATGAGGTGGTGCTGGATTTCTACGACAAGCTGAAGTCCATCTCCAAGGGCTACGCGAGCCTCGACTATCACCTGAAGGGCTACCGCGAATCCGACCTGGTGAAGATGGACATCCTGGTCAATGGGGAGCCTGTGGACGCCCTCTCCATTCTCATCCACCGAAGCAAGAGCCAGTCCATGGGCCACGGCTTGACGGTGAAGATGAAAGAGGTCATCCCACAACAGCTTTTCGATGTGTCCATCCAAGCCGCCATTGGCGCCAAGATCATCGCCCGCACCAACGTGAAGGCCCGGCGCAAGGACGTGCTTGCGAAGTGCTACGGCGGGGATATCAGCCGGAAGAAAAAACTGCTATCCAAACAGAAGGAAGGCAAGAAGCGGATGAAGTCCATCGGCAACGTGGATATTCCGCAAGAAGCGTTCCTGGCCATTCTCAAGGTGGACAACTAACATGGATGTCATCGAAGCCATCGGAAAACGCAGAAGCATCAGGAACTATTCCGACGACCCCATCGAACGGAAAACCGTGCTTGAACTGCTCGACGCAGCGCGTTCCGCCCCCTCGGGCAACAATTCCCAACCCTGGCGCTTCCTGGTCATCGAGAATCCTGCGATGCGTAAAACCCTGGCCAGGGTGTGCCACGACCAACCTTGGATGGCGACAGCCCCCGTCCACATCGTGGTCGGCGCGGATCTCGAAGCACGAGCCAGCGCGAACGAGCGTTTCGACGAGGATACGCCGGGCATGGACGCGAAACGCGCCATCCGTGACACGGCCATCGCCGTCGACCATCTAATGCTCCGAGCCGTGGAACTGGGACTCGGAACCTGCTGGATCGGCTGGTATACGCAGGACGAGATCAGGCCGTTGCTCGGTGTCCCTGAAAGCATTTTCGTGCTTGGAGTCATCATCGTCGGCTGGGCCGCTGAGAATCCGAAACCCCGTCCCCGGCGTCCCCTTTCGGAACTTACCTATTCCGAGTCCTGGGGCAAACCTTACCTCGCACCGTGAGCACCAGATCCGCCAATGGCGTTGCTGGAATCCGATGAACCGACGGACTATAGAGCTGACGGAAGCGCCCACTGCAGGGCGCCTCCTGAGTCCAGGCAACCTCGCGCTGACCGCCTCGACGAAGGCAGTGCTGCTGGTGGTCCTCCTCGGCATCCTGTATCTCCGCCTCTGGCGACGGAAACCGGGGCGAGAAAGGATCTGCGCCCATTGCGGCAAGCGCAATTCCGCGCATCGCACCAGCTGCGCTAAATGCGCCGCGCCACTCCTTGCCACGCCTTGAGTGGTCATCCTTCATGAGGAACACGGACGGCGTCCCCCCGAGGGTCCGCTGTCCGTGTCTCTGATCGCTTGCGAGCGTCTTACAGATCGATCTCGCCAACTCCAAGATCGTCGCTGCTTTCCTCCATCCCCTCCTTGATGGCCGGAGAGATATCCAGATCGTTTTCCGCGCCAACCATTTCACTGGCGGAGGCATACATCTGGCCGAGGGTCTGCTTGCGCGTCTCCAGGACCTGGATCAGTTCCTGGACTCGCTTGATCTCATCGTTCAGGTGCTGCCACTCGGCACGGATGGTGTTGTTCATCTCGCCGACGTCCTGACGGCAGCGCTCCCGCGCCTGGCTATAGAAGGCTGACTGATCCTTGTTCAGTTCCATGGATAGCTCCCTGGGAATATGGAAAAGTGGCGGGTGGTCAAAGCGAAAGAGAATGACATCATCTTACCCGCTTATCCCGCGGGCAAAAAACCAGAAGACCAACAATAGAGCCAAGGCGACACATAAAAGCACGGGAAGGAGCCAGCGAGGGAGTTCGCGTCTGCTCTCTTTGCGGATTTCCGGGGGCGAATCGGACTTGATTGGCGCTTTTTTCAGCTCCACCGCGGTCGCAGGGTCCTCAATCCCGGGATTCGAAAGCAAGGAAGGCCCAAGCTCAGGCGCAGACTTGACTGGCTTGTTGACGAAATGGGTGGCCAGCAGCAGGTCCAGTTCTTCCTTGGTTCCCTTCAACAGGGTGTTCACGTATTCGGCGACGTCATGATCCGTGGGTTCGTTCCCATGCCGGACCAACAGCGATTTCAGATCCCGTTCCATGAGACGAGCCGAACCGTAGCGCTGGTCGACGTTCTTCTGCAGCGCTTTGTTGAGAATGTTGGCCATGTCCCGGGAAATCAATGGATTCACGACCTGGACATCCTGGACCTTGCCAAGTCGGACCTTTTCCAACACCCCCAGTTCACTATCCGCTTGGAAACAGCGCTCGCCCGTGAGCAACTCGAACAGCACGAGGCCAAGTGAATAAATGTCCGAGCGATTGTCCAGGGATTGTCCCAGAGCCTGTTCGGGGCTCATGTAGAGAAGCTTGCCCTTGAGCGCCCCCGCCATGGTCTGGGTGGTCTTGGTCGCAGCCTTGGCGATACCGAAATCCACCAATTTCACCGCGCCTTCGCTGGAGATCAGAACATTCTGTGGGCTGACATCCCGATGGACCAGTTTCAGTTCCTTGTCGTTCATACCGCGCTTGCGATGCGCGTAATCCAGTGCCATGGCCACCTTCATGGTGACCAAGGCAGCCACAGCCTCCGGGAAGGGCAAGTGGTACTCGCGGACCTTCCGGAGGAGGCTCCGAAGATCCTTGCCATCCACGTATTCCATGGCGATGTAGTAAAACCCACCCGCCTTACCCAGATCGAAGATCTGGACGATGTTCGGATGCGTCAGCTGCGCGGCCAATTTGGCCTCATCGATGAACATCCGGACGAACTCATCGTTATCCGAAAGGTGGGGCAAGATCCGCTTGATGGCAACGATCTTCTCGAAATTGTGGACGCCACGCTGACGGGACTTGAAGAGCTCCGCCATGCCGCCCACCGCGATCTTCTCGATGAGGTAGTAGTTCCCGAACTCTTCCGCTGAGGCAGTGTCGAAGGGCTCCTTCAGAAGATTGGGGTCCAGTGGAACCGTGGGCTGGGGCGGTGGCTGGTGGACCAGGGAAGCAGCCCCTTGCTGAGGCGGCCGAGTGGCAGGGGTATTGTCGCTGGAACCTATGAACTCCAGCTCCAGCAAGTCATTCCCCATGGATCCGATGGGATCGGGCGCACCAGGGTTTCTGAGATCCGCAGGGGCTTGCGCGGGGGTCTCCTCCTTGAGTTTGACTTCGAAGGGATCATGAATGCCGGGAATCCCGCTCAAGGTGAAGTCGTTCTTGGCCTTGAACGCATGCGACGCCCGTGATTCCACCAAAGGGCCGAGTATGTCCCCGAACAAGTCAGGTAGAACCGAAAGATCTCGGGAGGAAGAGAGAGGGGGGAATTGCGGAACCTCGGGGGGCGAAATCGTCCGTTCAGGCTCCACCCTTGCTGCTTTGGAATCAAAAGCGGCATCAGATGGTGCCGGAATCGTGTCCTGAGCCAGGACTCCCTGAGGAACTCGGCGCGCGCTGACAGGTTTGGGGGCAGACAGGGGTGCAATGGAAGGCAGTAGGTTTGGTTTCTTGAGAGTCGAGGCGTTCAAGGCAGGCTTGACCTGGGCGGGACGGGCACCAGGCATCTGCACTAGTAGGGGTTTAACGGGCGACTGGGCCAGTGCGGGTCGAAGAGCGGCAGGCGCTGGCTTCTGCGGGGTCGCCGGCACGGCCTTGGCCGCAGGGGCAGAAACCGAGCCTTCGATATCCGCGAGGATGTCCCCGAAGAGATCCTCGCTGGTGAGTTTCCGATCCTGAGCCAAGTGCGGCAGGAATTCCTTCAGGAACGAGCACCATTGTTCCGGAGCAAGCTCTCGTTCCAGGAACGCGGTCACTGGAATTCCGCTTGGGGGTGGCTCCTGACCGCGAACGACGATGATGGGCAACTCCGGATTCAGTTCTCGAAGCCCCAGAATGGACCTAGCTCCAGCCGGTCCGCCGCGGGCCGGGTCCAGGATCACGAGACAGGGTTCCTGACCCATGAGTCCCACGTTCAGAGCCTGCTGACTGGTGGTCCAGGCCAGATCCCAGCCGCCCTTTTCCAGAGCCTTTTCAAGCCCCGGTGTTTTCAGGGACTCACCATCCACGATCAAGAGTAGGGGGCGTTGCATAAGACTCATCGGAAACGGGAAATTCTAACCTTCCGACCCAAGTCCCAGCAAGCGATTCCGCTGATTTGTTGCGTTCCCCCCACGAACAAGGCTCGCCATGCCGACGGATAGGAGGTATTCTGGGCGTCGGCCCAAAATCCGGTTACGGACCTGGGCGATTCTGCGGCGAGAGGGGGTGTCCATACATGCCACTAGTGAAGATCAAGGAAGACGAAACCTTCGAAAACGCGTTGCGCCGATTCAAGCGCAAGTGCGAGAAGTCAGGAATCCTGAGCGAACTCAAGAAGCGTCAACATTATGAGAAGCCCAGCGCCAAGCGGAAGCGGAAGATGCTCGCGGCGAGGAAGAAATCCCTCAAGCGACTCGCGCAGGAACGAAGGATCATGGGTTGAGACCATGCCATCAAGCAAAGAGGCCCGCGTCGCGGGCCTCTTTGCTTGATGGGGCTCCTTCGGATCGCGGTAGCCTCTATCGGAACGGCCCTTTCCCATGTCCAAACTCGCCCCCTTTCAACAAGCCGAACTCGAGGCCGTGGAATTTCCCACGGTGGTGAATCTCCTTTCCAAAGGAGCCCGGACCCATCGTGGCCGGGAGGCGATCAGGGGCATGAACCCTTGGGACAAACTGACTGGACTCCGGAGACTGCGGCAACGGGAACTGGTCGCGATCTGGGCGCAGTATCCGTCCACCTTGCCCATCGTGGGTTTCGATGAAGCCTTGGACGAGATCATGAGTCCTGCGGGCTGGCTACTGCCTGAGCACTGGCGGCAGCTCCGGGCCGGACTGAGCGCCACCGCGGTCCTGCTGCAAACCATCGCCACCCTTGCCTGGCCCGAGGACCAGCTCACGGAGCCTGGCACCCACCTCGGTATCGACCTCCTCCAGGTGACCGCCCGGTTGCTGCCCGATCCCACAGGCATCGTCGAACGGCTAGCACGCTGCTTCCTGGAGGATGGCCAGCTGGATCCCCTGCGCATACCGGGCTTGGCGGCGCTCCATCGCGAACGGCAACGCTGCTTCCAAGCCATCCAGAACCGACTGCAGAAGCTCCTCAAGGATTCCTCGGAGGCCTTCCTCGAAGCCAACATTGTGGAGCGGAACGGACGTTTCTGTCTCCCCTTGCGGCAGGAACGGAAGGGGTTGGTCCCAGGCCTTGTGCTCGACCGCTCTTCCAGCGGTGCCACCGTCTTCATCGAACCTTTCGAGGCCGTGGGTCTCAACAATGACTTTGTCGAGGCCGATCGGGCCTACACCCAAGCGGTGCAAGCCTTCCTGCGTGAACTGTTGGAAAGTCTCCGAGCCCGTCGCGAGGACTTCGAGCGATGGCACGGTTTCCAGGCGGAGGTGGACGAGGTCCTCGCCCTCCTCCGATGGCAGAGTCAGTGTCAAGGGGCCTTGCCCATCCTGGGTGGGACGCGCATGCGCCTCATCGAAGCCCGGCATCCCTTCCTGCTATCAGTCATCCGGGATGCGCTGGAACTGAAACCGCTGGAGCACGCTGTGGTGCCCCTGAACCTGGACTTGGACGCAGGGCGGCCCGGGCTGGTCATTTCTGGCAGCAATACGGGTGGCAAAACCGTGGTCCTGAAGACCGTTGGCTTGTTCATGTGTCTCGCCCAAAGTGGCTGCGCCATCCCTGCGGAGGACGGCTCCGAAATGCCCATGCTGCCCGCACTCCATGCGGACATCGGCGACCATCAGACCCTCATTGGCAGCCTCAGCACCTTTTCCAGCCACATCGTCCATCTGAAACAAATTCTTGATCAGGCCAAGCCCGGGGGTCTCGTGCTCCTGGACGAACTGGGGACAGGCACGGATCCCAAGGAAGGTGCCGCGCTGGGGATCGCGGTGCTACAGGCCCTTTCCCGCCGCGGCTGCTGGGTGTTCTGTTCCACCCACCTGGGCGAGATCAGTCGATGGGCCCTGCGCCATGCCCGCTTCCAGAACGCCTCCGTCCAGTTCGACGAAGAAAAGCTGGCCCCGACCTTCCGTCTGCTGGTGGGCATGCCCGGTCAGAGCCGGGCGCTGACCATCGCCGCGAAACTTGGTCTGCCGAAGTTCGTGCTCGATCAGGCCGAGAAGATCCTGGGCAAACAAGAGCAGGATTGGAGGGAATTCCTGAAACAACTTGAAGCGGACCGGCTGCGTCTGATCACAGAAGGCGAAGCCCTGAAAGCAGGGCAAGCCGCCCTGGAGAAGGATCAGCGCATCCTCAGCCAGCGCGAGGCGACCTTGCGGGAAAATCAGGAAAAATCCCAGCGGGAGTCGCAGGAGAAGGTGCTGCGCGTCCTGGATTTCATCGATCACGAATCCAAGCGCTTGGTGAAAGAGTTGAAAGAGAAGCAGAAGACCAGCGAGACCTTCAGCGCGGATTGCTTAGGGACTGAGGCCCGAGAGCGGGTGAAGACCATTGAACAGATCGCTCGAGCTGAGCTGGGCACCCTGGCCCCCAAGGTCTCGAACATGGCTCTGAAGGAGGGGGGCTATGCTCGGCATCGCGGCCTCGGGCTGGAGGGCAAGGTGGTGACTCTGAGAGGAGACCGGGCCTCGCTCCTGACACGCCAAGGACGCCAGCTGGAAGCTAGGGTGAGTGAACTGGAACCGATCGTGCGTGCGGAGCTGGATGCCACTCCCCGGGTGGGCCGAGTGCGCCTGAGAGCCGAGAGTTCGGAGACCGAATCGGAGATCAATCTCATCGGCCGAGCTTCCGATGATGTGGACTTCGAGATCCACCGCTTCGTGGAGACCTCCCTGGCCGCAGGACAGAAATTCATCCGGATCGTTCACGGTCATGGGACCGGTCGCTTGAAGGCCGCCGTGCGTAAGGCGCTGATGGGCCACCCGGGCATTTCAACGGTTGCGGATGCTCCCCAGAATCAAGGGGGCGCGGGAGCGACCCTCATCACCCTGCGATGAATCGAACCAAACGCTTACACAGAGATGCAGCACAAGTCTCGACACCAGCAGCGATCCATCATCCCCATCGCTCAGGCGGACGGGCAGCCCCACAAGCAGCGCCAAGGCCTGTACCAAGGGAGAGAACTGATCCCTGGCGACTGACTAGGACAGCTTCGCGAAACGCACGGACATTCCACGGTGGCCTGGAAATGAATCTAGACTGTGATAGGGATGGATTCACTGCCTGCGGAGGCAGCCACGGCATCTTTTTGCAATGTTACCGTAAAGGTACTTCCCTGATCGGGTTCGCTCTCCACACTGACTTGGCCACCGTAAAGGTGCGACAACCGCTTGAGGATGGAGAGCCCCAAGCCGCTGCCTAAAATATTCATCGTTTTCTGGTTCTTGATGCGGATGAACTCGCCAAACAACTTGGAGACTTCTTCCTTGGTCATTCCGATCCCGGAATCCCTGACGGCGATGGACACGGTGGCACCGAGCTCCCGAACGGACACGACCACCGTTCCTCCATCCTGGTTGTACTTCACCGCATTCGAGATCAGGTTATTGAAGATGATCTCAAGCTCTCCGGCATCTGCCTTAAAGACGAGGGATTCAGGACCTTCGAAGGAGATGGAAACCTGCTTATCCAGCGCGAGGACCCCATGAGTCTCGATGGATTGACGGGCGATGGCGCATACATCGATATCCATGAGGGATCGCTTTTTCTGCCCTGACTCGATGCGGGTCAGATCGAGCAGATCAAAGATCAGTTTCTTCATCCCCTCCAACCGGATGATGGAACGATTCACCAGGTGGTCGTAAGCCTGGATCGCATCCCCGGCCAAGTGGTCCCGAAGGATGAACATGTTTCCTTCTACCGCCGCCAGAGGGGATTTCAGTTCGTGGGCGAGGACCGACAGGAATTCAAAGCGGATCTGGCGTCGCTCTCCGGCAAGCTTCGCGGCTTGGCGCTGCACCATGCAGTGCTTGGTGGTCTTGTGGACCGTGGCCCGGAGTTCTTCGGGCGTGAAGGGCTTCGCCAGAAAGTCAAAAGCTCCGCTCTTGGTGGCTTGAACCGCAGTCTCCAGGGAGGCATAAGCCGTGATCATCACCACGAGAATGTCCAGTTTTCGCTCTTTCAGGGCCAGCAGGACCTCCAGACCTGAGATCCCCGGGAGCTTGTAGTCCAACAGAATAATGTCGGGCGTATCTGAATCGATCAGTGCCAGCGCGGCTTCGCCGGTTTCAGCCTGACTGATCCGGAAGTTCACTTCATGCTGAAGATCAGGCGCGTGCGTTGAATAGTGACGGAGAGCCCGTTCCACGGACAGACGCATGCCGATCTCGTCGTCCACCACCAGGAGATGTAAGGTCTCGCTCACAGCACGCCCTTTCCGGAATGGGTCCGCGCCTCGCGAGGCAGTTTGACCCGGAAGGTACTTCCCGTCGGGCCGAGACTTGGATCCGCGTTGGATTCCACCGAAATGTCACCCCGGTGCAGCTTGACGATTCCGTAGACCACGGGGAGACCCAACCCGGTCCCCTTCCCCATCAACTTGGTGGTGAAGAAGGGCTCGAAAAGCTTCTTCAGGTTCTCGCGGGGAATGCCCATGCCCGTGTCCTGGATCTCGAAGGTGATCCAGGAGTCATCTCCCTTGGTGCGCACGCAGAGCTTGCCGCCATCAGGCATGGCGTCATAGGCATTCACCACAAGATTGAGAAGCACTTGAATCAGCTGGTCCCGGTCCACTTCCGCGATGGGATCGATTTCCTCGTGGCTGATCTCCAGCTCCACATTCTCTGGCTGCGGAAGGTTCGACAGGGTTGCTGACACCAGCTCGCGGATGTCGACCGGCTGATGGGCCACCTTGTTCTGCCGAGCAAAGTCCAGCAGACCCGCGACGATCCGTTTGCAGCGGTTCGCCTGCTCCGCGATCATCTGGAGATCGCCCTGGAATTCCGTATCCTTGCTGCACTCCTCCAGCAGGAGATTGGTGTACATGATCACCACGCCGAGAGGATTGTTGATCTCGTGGGCAACACCGGCCGCCAGCTGACCCATGCTAGCCAGACGCTCAGAGTGCATCAAGGTCTCCTGGGTCGTCGCGAGGCGATCATTCAGGTCGGAAAGTTGAACGATGGTCTTGAGATGCTCATTGATGACATAGGGCAGGCACATCTCGCTCTCGGCCAGTCCCTTGTGGATGGCGATGGCGTGCTCGCGGCAGGAATGATAGCCACAGGCTCCACAGTTGAGTTCGTCCTCATCCGACTGCTTGCCCATCCGCTTCATGATCCCGGCGATTTCATGCTCGTCGATGTCCGTGATCCGCTGGTCCAGGGATCGGTAGGATCGTGTCAGATCCAGGTTGGCGAAATGATCGATGGACCTCTGCCATTGCTCCTGGTCCTGGGTGCGTTCGCGGTAGCTGGCGTAGTGGCTGACCCGGGCGCGACGTTGGAAGAGGTTCTCCTTGCTGCTCAGACCCGGTCCAGCGATGCAGCCATTGCAAGAGAGCAGTTCGACCAGATTCGCCTCCATCCCGCCCGCCGCGAACTCGTTCAGGGCATTCATGAAGTTGTGAAGTCCATCCGTGGCCACCACATCGTTGGTCAGCAGATCTTCGTGGATCTCGGCGGCCTGCAGCATGCCATGACTGATGGGGAACAGCGAACCACGCCGGGGCTGGGGAGGATCGAAATCACAGGGATCCGCAACGTTTGAGGTGATCCCCGCATGCTGGAAGATCTCGCGCAATTCCGGGAAGGTCAGCACCGCGTCCGGTCCGCCGATGACGTCGGGGTCCATGGCCTCGGCTTTCTTCGCGACGCAGGGACCCACAAACACGATTTTCAATTCGGGGCCGTGCAGCGAGCGCAGGACTCGGGCCATGGCGACCATCGGGGATACGATGGGAGAGAGGAAGGGCACGAGATCGGGATGGTAGCGTTCCACGAAACCCACGATGGCAGGGCACGTGGTGGCGATGTATTGGCGTCCCTTATTGTACATCAGGGCTTCACGATAACGATCCGCCACCAGATCGGCCCCGAAGGCCACCTCAGTGACGAAATCGAAACCCAAGGCACGGGTCATGCCGACCAGCACCCTGAAATCAAACTCGGCCTGGAACTCCACCGGGAAGCTGGGAGCAAGGCAGGCAGCGACGGAAGCCCCACTCTTGAGCAGGGCTTCCACCTCTTCGATCGAGGAAACCATCTTCTTGGCCTGCTGACTGCAGACCTTGAGACAGTTACCGCACCCAATGCAGCGCTCGGGAACGACGATGGCCTGGCTCTTGGAGATACTGATCGCCTTGGCGGGGCACTCGCGCACACAGGTGTAGCAAATCCGACAGCGGTTCTTGACCTCTTTGACGAAGCAAAGAGATTCCAGTGCCTTTTCTGGCCGGGTTTCCCCACATTCGCTCATCAAGGTCCTCTCCGCCGGGGCAGCCACACGGATGTGGCTTCCCCGGCGACAGTTCACGCCATGAGGCGCTTGACTTCATTCCGGAGCTGCTCGGGCCGGACCGGCTTATCGAGTAGCACATCGGCCTTGATCCAGCTTGCCGCGCCGCTGGACTTGGGTGAGAAATCCAAGCCGGTCGCGGATTTGACAGCTGTCAGCAGGATCACCGGGGTTTCGGGATACAGGCGCTTGATCTGATTGCAGAGCACGAAACCGGAGTCCATGTTCTCCATCATGAGATCAAGGATGGCCAGATCGGGAATCGTGGTGAGGATGGCATCCTCGCCCTCCTTCTGTCCCTGAGCCCTGATCACGTCGTAGCCTTCCGCTTTCAGGATCATGGCGACATGATCCAGCTGATCGATGTCGTCATCTACAACAAGAATCTTCTTTGTCAATGTCATGGCATCGCCTCGATAGTCATCACAGCAGAACTTCGCGCTTTTCGTAGTGAGTATGGAGCAGCTCGTGGCTCTTATGACCCAGCGGCTTGCCTAGGAATTCAGTATACAGTCGCTGCACCCATTCGTTCTTGTGGCTGACCCGCAGACGATCGTCACGGTCGATCTGGTAGAGCGCGTTCATGCGCGCCTTGATCGCTTCCTGATCAGCGCCAATGGGCTGACCGCCACCGTTGATGCAACCGCCGGGGCAGGTCATGACTTCGATGAAGTGGATGTCGCTGCGTCCGGCCTTGATCTCATCCATCAGCTTCCGCGCTTGGCCGAGACTGGAGACCACGGCGGCGCCCACTTCAAGATCACCAATCTTGACGCGCAGTTCTTTGGAGCCTTTCATTCCGCGCAGATCCTGAATCTTGTATTCTTTCAACTCCTCGCCCGTGAGCAGGAAGTAGGCGCTGCGGATGGCGGCTTCCATCACTCCTCCAGAAGCTCCGAACAGCTTGCCCGCGCTGGAACGCTCACCAAAGGGATTATCGGGAGGCTCGGGCTCGATGGCCGCGGGATTCACGCCTGTGATCCGGAACAGTTCGGCCAGCTCGCGGGTGGTCAGCACGAAGTCCACATCCGGCACGAAATCACGGCCCATTTCAGGGCGTCCGCATTCGAACTTCTTGGCCGTGCAAGGCATGATGGAGACGCTCACGATCTTCTTGGGATCGAGGTTCTCCTTCTCAGCGAAGAAGGACTTGATGACCGCACCCATCATTTGCTGAGGGCTCTTGCAGGTGGACACGTTGGGCAGGAATTCAGGGTAGAACTGCTCGACGAACTTGACCCAGCCCGGCGAGCAACTGGTGAACATAGGCAGCGGGCCGTTGTTCTGGACGCGATGCACCAGTTCCGAACCCTCTTCCATAATGGTGAGATCGGCGGCGAACGAGGTGTCGAAGACCCGATCGAAGCCCACCCGGCGAAGGGCGGCAACCATTTTGCCATCAAAGTCGGTGCCGGGCTTGAAACCGAATTCCTCGGCGATCGAGACGGACACCGCTGGGGCATGCTGGACCACTACCATCATCTCGGGGTCGGCCAGGGCCTGGAGCACCTCGTCAATGTACTTGTGTTCGGAGAGGGCGGCGGTAGGACAGACCAGGATGCACTGACCGCAACTGATGCAGCTGGAGACGTTCAGGCCCTCGTTGAAGGCCGTCCCGACATAGGCTTTGGACCCGCGATTGACGAAATCGATGGCGGAGACACCCTGGATTTCCTCGCACATGCGGACGCACTTGCCACAGAGGATGCACTTATCCGGGTCCCGGATGATGGCGGGACTGGAGATGTCCTTGGGGCGATGGGTGCGTTCACCGTGGAAGGTGCGATCCCGGACGCCGTTATCGGCGGCCAGCTTGGCCAAGTCACAGTTGCCGTTCCGGGCGCAATAAAGGCAGTCGTCCGGATGGTTGCTCAGAAGCAGGTCGATGATCGTCTTCCGGGTTTGCATGACTTCCGGCGTATTCGTCCGGATCTTCATGCCCTCGGCAACGGGGTGGGAGCAGGAGGGAACCAGGCCGCCGAAGCCTTCAACTTCGACAACGCACATGCGGCAGGTTCCGGAGGGCAGCAGCCCTTCCATATGGCAGATCGTGGGCACGTTGATCCCGGCTCTCGTGAGGGTCTGTAGGATCGTTTCGCCCTTCTTGGCCTCAATTTTCTGGCCGTTCGCTTCAATGGCAAACATGGCGATACCTCAATTCATAGCCGGTTGGGTGAATTCGATGTCGCAGCGCAGGCAGCGCCGCGCTTCGCACATCGCGTGATTCTCGGAGGGGCAGAGATCCACTTCCTTGAAGTTCTTCACGCGTGCTTCCACGGGGAGATGTTCGGGGTGAATGCGGCCAATGCTTTCGCCTTCATCCTCTGCACTGACCGGGGCGACGTACACCGTGGGCAGTACCACTTTGGTGAGTTTCTTGAGTTGCTTGCCGGTCATGAAACGATCCATCATGATCGCGGCATTCTTGCCCGCGGCGATGGCCTCGATGACCGTGCTGGGGCCGGTGACGACGTCGCCGCCGCCAAAGACACCCGCTTCGTTGGTGATATAGGATTCCGGGTTGATGACCAGGGAACCCCAGCGGCTGGTCTTGAGGCCATTGAGGGTTTCTGTCTCCGGCTCCTCGCTGATGGCCACCACCAAGGTGTCCATTTCCGCGACAAATTCGCTCCCCGGAAGGGGTACCGGCCTGGCACGGCCGCTGTCATCCCGCTCGCCCAGCTCGTTGCGCTGGAACTCGATGCCGGTGAGCTTGCCGTTCTGGGACTTGACGCCCACAGGAGCCACCAGGGTCTCGACTTTGATGCCCTCTTCCAGAGCCGCGTCGATCTCTTCGGCGTAGGCGGGCATCTCGCCGCGCGTGCGTCGGTAGAAGACCGTCACGGAATCCACGTTCTTCTGGCGGATGGCCACCCGGGCGGCATCGAGGGCGCTGTTGCCGCCACCGATGATGCCAACGCGGCCCTTAGCGATTTCCAAGCCGTGCAGATTGTAGGCCTTGAGGAACTCGATACCGGGGAGAATTCCTTCAGCATCGTCGCCAGGGAGGCCCAGCTTCTTGCTGCGCTGGGAACCGATGGCGACATACACGACGCTGTAGCCGTCCTTCTTCAGGCTTGCGACGGTGAAGTCCTTGCCCAGGGCCTGGTTGTATTTGACCTCGACATTCTCATTGAGCAGCGAATCAATCTCTTTCTGAAGGGTCGGGCGGGGGAGGCGGTATTCAGGAATGGCGGACACCAGCATGCCACCGGCCTTGGCTTCCTGCTCGAACACCGTGACCTTGTAGCCCAGGATGGATAGGCTGTGGGCGGCCGTGAGACCGGCGGGGCCGGCACCGATGACGGCGATACGCGGCGCGTTGGGACGGACCCGGATGCCGTACTTGTAGGAGGCAGGTTCGACGCGATCCACCACGAAGCGTTTGAGGTGCCGGATGGCGATCGGCTCTCCGCCCGTGGTGCCGCAGCGGCAGACGGTCTCGCAAGGGTGGTTGCAAACGCGGGAGCAGACGGAGGGGAACGGATTCGCGGAGCGGATCGCGCGATAGGCTTCCTCGTATTCGCCCAGGCCGATGTGGGCCACGTAGCGCCATACTTCTGTCCCCACGGGGCAGGCGGACTGGCAGGGGGCGCCCACGAGCTCACGGCAGGACCCGGACGGGCAGCGGCGATCGTAGATGTGGGCTTCGTATTCCTCCCGGAACCACTTCAGGGTGGACAGCACCGGGTTCGGAGCCGTCTGGCCAAGGCCGCATAGCGAGCTGCGACGGATGCTTTCGCCCAGTTCCTGGAGAAGCATCACGCCCTTCATACGAATGAGGGAATCAATGCCTTCCTCGCTCTTGCGATTCTGGGTGATGGATTTGAGGATCTCCAGCATTCTGCGCGTGCCTTCACGACACGGGATACACTTGCCGCAGCTCTCAGACTGGATGAATTCCATGAAGAATTTGGCGAGATCCACCATGCAGGTGTTTTCGTCAAGGACCACAAGGCCGCCGGAGCCCATGATGGCGCCGAAATTCTTCAACTCTTCATAGTCGCAGGCCAGTTCCAGGTGAGACTCGGGGATGCAGCCACCCGAAGGGCCGCCGATCTGGACGGCCTTGCACTTCTTGCCGTTGGGGATACCGCCACCCACGCTGAAGACGACGCTGCGGATGGAGGTGCCCATGGGAACCTCCACGAGGCCTGTGCGGCGGACCATGCCAGACATGGCGAACACTTTGGTGCCCTTGGAACCTTCGGTCCCCATAGCGGCGAATGCCTTCGCACCGTTTTGCATGATGGTCTGGACGTTGGCGAAGGTCTCCACGTTATTGATCACCGTGGGCTTGCCGAAGAGACCGGACTGAATGGGATAGGGAGGACGGGGGCGCGGCATGCCACGCTTGCCTTCGATGCTGTGCATCAGGGCGGTTTCCTCGCCACACACGAAGGCACCCGCACCCATCTTGATGATGATCTCGAGGTTGAAGCCACTGCCCAGGATGTTCTGGCCCAGGAGGCCGTATTCCTTGGCCTTGGCGATGGCCGTCTTGAGATTCTGGATGGCCAGGGGATACTCGGCCCGGATATAGATGTAGGCCTTGGTGGCACCAATCGCGTAGCAGCCGGTGATCATGCCTTCCAGGAGCCGGTGGGGATCGGATTCGCAGACCGCGCGATCCATGAACGCACCAGGATCACCTTCGTCAGCGTTGCAGATCATGTACTTCTGCTCGCTCGGCGTGTTGAGGGCCATCTGCCACTTCTTGCCCGTGGGGAAACCGCCACCGCCACGCCCCCGCAAGCCGCTCGCCAACAGCTCGTCGACCACCTCCTGGCGGGTCTTGCTGTGAAGGAGTTTGAAGAGGGCCGAATAGCCGCTCCGGGCGATGTATTCGTCGATGGAGTTGAAGTCGATGAGGCCCGAATTAGCCAGCACCCAGCGCTTCTGGAGAGCCAGGAAGGGGTGCTGATCCAGGTAGGCTACCTTGTCGTAGATCTTGTGGCGATCGTTGCGGTGCTGACCCAGGAGTAGGTCACTGGGGATCTTGCCGGCGAAGACCTGCTCGAGCAAGCCATCGACCTTGTCGGCCGTCACATTGCCGAAGGAGACCCGGGCCAGACCGGGCAGTTGAATGTCCACGACCGGCTCTTCGGAGCAGAGGCCCACGCAGCCCACTTCATTGACTTCCACTTCCAGCTGCTTGGAGGCGCAGAAGGCCTTGATCTGTGCGAGGGTCTTGTCGGCGCCAGCGCCCAGGCCGCAAGTGCCCGCGCCCACGTAGATCACGGGCCGGGTCACAGTTTCGCGGCGCAGGGAGGCGATGAGCTCAGTGAGTTTGGTGCCGGAGACGGCTTTGAACGGGCCGCTCTTGAGAGCATTCAGGAGTGCGGATGCGGGCTGGGCCGGGGTATCCCAGCAGAATCCGCGATCGACCTTAGCGTCAAGCGTTGGCATGAGTCTGCTCCTTCTCGCGGCACTCTTCGATGATGCGCTGCAGCTTCATCGGGGAGATCTTGGCGTAAAACTGGCCGTTGATGTTCACCACCGGAGCCAGTCCGCATGCGCCCATGCAGGCCACGATCTCAAGGCTGAACAGCTTGTCGCGGCTGGTCTCGCCAGGCTGGATCTTGAGGGTCTTGGTGACCATGTCCAGGGACTTCCCGGAGCCCTTGACGTGACAGGCGGTGCCACGGCAAACCATCACGTGGTACTTACCCTTGGGCTGGAAGCGGAACATATTGAAGAAGGTCGCGACACCAAAGATCTTGCTGGATGGCAGGTTCAGCGCCCTCCCGACCTTGGTGATGGATTCCTGGGACAGGAATCCTTCCGACTCTTGGACCTCCTGGAGGATCGGGATCAGGTGATCCCGCCCGGCGTTCGGGTGTTCCTTCAGAATGGTCTCAACGCTTTTAACGGTCGGCATGCCGTTTCTCCTTTGGCGCGTTGGCGCGGTTATTAGTAAAAAAAGCGACCCTTTCGAGGGCACTGGTGAGGTCAATCTCTTCGAGAACGACTCCGACGGGAATGCGGATGGGAACCGGGGCAAAGTTCAGGATACCTTTCACTCCGGACTTGACGAGGAGGTCCGTGACCCGCTGGGCGACTGCGCCCGGGACGCAAAGGATGGCGATGCGAATGTCGTCGCGTTTCACTACTTCTTCAACCAGATCCATGTGAAAACAGGGGACGCCATTGAGCACCCGGTTCGCCTTGTCAGGATCGTCATCAAAGGCGGCGACAATCTTCAGGGTGGCCCGGCGGCTTTCCAGGAAGGTCATCAAGGCCCGGCCCAGATTCCCAGCCCCGACCACCGCCACGTGATGGAGTTTGCTGGCATCCAAGACGTTATTGATGTGCTTCACCAGTTCCGAGATCTCGTAGCCGTAGCGGGGGACCCCGAAATAGCCGAGACACATCAGGTCCCGTCGGATCTGGGAAGCGGACAGTCCCATCATCGCGGCGAGGTCATGGGAGAAGATGTGGGTCTTCTCCTTCGGAAAATAGTCAGTGAGCAGCGCACGATAGCGCGCCAGTCGTCCCATGACCTTGGTCGAGATGTTCATTTGATCCTTGTGATGTGAAAGATTTCACATCGTTTCATTCTGTAACGACTAGTCTCCTCCAATGCCTCAATAAAGGTCAACCCCTTTCATTACTGAAAATCTCTTCGATCGGGTATGTGAACAAAAGCCTCGACACCAATTAGGCCCAATCCCTTTGAACCATATGGAAGAGATGTGAATTATCCGTTGTTTCATATTTTTACGATCAACATATCTATTATATGTAAATTTTGATTTTTTACTAATTTTTCAAACATATCCAGCCTGCTTGACGCGAGCGAACGCCAGACCTGAAGGATCGACCTTCAAGTCCGGCGTTCGTGCGTGGCGGCAAGGGACGGATCGGACCGCAGGCCGGGTGCAGTGTTTTTCTACTGCACAGCGAGTGCGGCTTTCGGAGCGGCAGCCCTTGGCTGCTTGATGTACTTTTCCAGGATGATGGTGATCTCGCTGGGCGTCACGGGTCCATAGACCTGATCATCCACCATGATCACCGGCGCCAGGCCGCACGTGCCCAGGCAGCGGCTGTTGTCCAGAGAGAACATCCCGTCCTTGGTGGTCTCACCATAGTGGATGCCCAGCTCGTCCATGAGCCGCTGGCTGAGTTTTTCAGCGCCTTTCACGTAGCAGGCCGTGCCCATGCAGACGCTGATGACGTGCTTGCCACGGGGCTGCAGCCGGAACAGATGATAGAACGTCGCGACACCGGTCACCTTGGCCAGAGGAATCTGGGCCAACTGGGCGACGGCATTCATCTGTTCCTGCCCCAGATAGCCGAAGTGCCGCTGGACCCTGTGCAGGATGGCGATGAGATTGCTTTCAGCGTGCTCGTCGCCCTTGTGGTCATCAATGTAGTTGACGATGTCTTCGGGAAGCGCGGTCAGGCACTTTGCTTTCACGTCTTCCCAGTTGTCGGTCGAAACTTGGCAGCAGTGGCTCACCGGATCCCCCTAGGCATGCGGGCTTGATAATGGGTATGCAGAAGCTCGTGCGCTTTTTCGCCGTTCGGCTCACCGATGTATTCCTCGTAGAGCTTCGTGATAGCTGGATTTTCGTGGGAACGGCGCAATTGCTTGTGGGCATCCACGGAATAGAGGGCCTTGGCGCGCAGCTTGGCGAGTTCAGGGTCCAGCACGTCCATCTCGAAGGGCGGATAGGGTTGTCCGCCACCCATGATGCAGCCGCCAGGACACGCCATCATCTCGACGAGATGGTAGTTCTTCTCACCACTCTTGATGTAGGCCAGAGCCTTCTTCGCATGCGTGAGCCCGTCGCAAACCGCTACGTTGATCTCCTGGCCACCGATGCTCACGGTAGCCTCCTTGAGGCCAACGATGCCGCGGACAGCCTCGAACACCAATGGCCCCAGCTCCTCGCCCGTCAGCTTGACGGCGACGGTTCGCAGCGCAGCTTCCATGACGCCGCCAGTGGTGCCGAAGATGTCCCCCGCACCCGAGGAAACGCCCAGGGGACGGTCGTACTCGCCTTCCGGTAAGTTGGCGAAGTCAATGCCGTAAGATTTGATCATCCAGGCCAGTTCCCGAGTGGTCAACACGGCATCCGTGACAGTCTCACCTTGAGAGAGCAGCTGCTCGGGGCGCGCCGCTTCGTATTTCTTAGCCACGCAAGGCATGATGGCCACCACGAAGATGTCCTTCGGATCGATGCCCTTCCGCTCGGCGTAGTAGGTCTTGATGAGGGTGCTCGTCATCTGCATCGGGGACTTGCAGGTGGAAGCAAGGGGGATCATCTCTGGGTAGAACTTTTCCATGAAGTTGATCCAGCCGGGACTGCAACTGGTGAGCAGCGGCAGGGGCCCCTCCCCATTCAAGCGCTTCAGGAACTCATTTCCCTCTTCGATGACGGTGAGGTCCGCGCCGAAGTTCGTATCGAATATGGCATCGAAACCCAGCCGTCGCAGCGCCGTCACCAGCTGGCCGGTCACCGGTGTGCCCAAAGGGAAGCCAAAGGACTCGCCGATGGTCGCGCGAATGGCGGGGGCCGTGTGAACCACCAAGTGCTTCTTGCCAGCGGCTCCGCTCAAGGCTTCCCACACGCGCTCGGTGTGATCCTTCTCCAGGAAGGCCGCTGTGGGGCAGACCGCCACGCACTGACCGCACTGGATGCAGGCGCTCTCGTCCATGGGGCCCAGATTGGCGGGGCCAACGACAGTATTGAAACCTCGGCCGTGCTGGCTGAGGTTCTGGACACCCTGCACCTCGGCGCAGACCCGGATGCAGCGCCCACAAAGGATGCACTTCTCCGGATTGCGGACCACGGATTTGCTGCTCTCATCCTGGGGATACTGCTTGCGCTTGCCCTCGAAGAGCCGCTCGCGCACACCCAGGCGATAGGCCTGGCGCTGCAGTTCGCAATTGCCATCGCGCTCGCAGGTCTGGCAGTCCTTTGGATGGTTGTCCAAGAGGAGTTCCAGGATATCCCGGCGAGCCTGCCGGATCTGGGGGCTGTTGGTCTGGACCATCATGCCCTCCCACACCTGCTGGCTGCAGGAGGCGATGAAGTGATTGAAGCCCTCTACCTGCACGACGCAGACGCGGCAGGCACCTTCGAGGCTCAGATCGGGGTGGTAGCAGAGGCGGGGAATGTTGATGCCCAATTTTTCCGCCGCCTTCATGACGGTGGTGCCAGCGGGCACCTCGAGGAGTTCCCCGTCGATGGTCAGTTTGATCATTGGTTCGGTCATGGTCGCGTTCCTGGGTCAGTGGGGGACGGAGAATCAGCCCCGCTCGACAGCGTCGAAGCGGCAAACCTGGAAGCACTGCCCGCACTTGATGCAGCGCTCCTGGTCGATGACGTGGACTTCCTTCCGCTTGCCGGAGATGCACTCCACGGGGCAGTTGCGGGCACACACGGTGCAGCCGATGCACAGCTCCTGGCTGATGACGTAGCGGATCAGCGCCACGCACTTCTTGGAACGGCAACGCTTGTCAATGATGTGCTCGAGGTACTCGTCGCGGAAGTGATCCAGAGAGCTGAGGATCGGGTTCGGTGCAGCGCGACCGAGACCGCAGAGGGAGGTCTGCTGACAGAGTTGGGCAAGCCGCTCGAGCTTGTCCAAGTCGCCCATCACCGCAGTACCGATCGTGATGCGCTCCAGGATCTCCTGCATGCGGGTCGTACCCTCTCGGCAGGGGGTGCATTTGCCGCAGGATTCATCCGTGGTGAAGGAGAGATAGAACTTGGCGATATCGACGATGCAGTCCTCTTCGGAGAGGACGATCATGCCGCCGGAGCCCATGATGGAACCGGCCTTGGCGAGCGGTGCGAAGTCCACCTCCATATCCAACCACTTCGCGGGGATGAAGCCGCCTGCGGGACCCCCGGTCTGGACCGCCTTCAGAGGCTTGTCGTCCTGGACCCCGCCACCGATGTCGAAGACCACATCCTTGAGGGTCGTGCCGAGGGGCACTTCCACCAAGCCCGTATGCTTCACCCTGCCAGCCAGGGCGAACACCTTCGTGCCCCCGCTCTCGGCTGTGCCGATGCGCGCGAACCAGTCGCCGCCGAAATTAATGATCGCGGAGATGTTGGCGAAGGTCTCAACGTTGTTGATGCAGGTGGGCTTGCCCCAGAGACCTTTCTCCACTGGATAGGGAGGACGCAGGCCGGGCTGGCCGCGTTCGCCCTCGATGGAGGCGATGAGAGCCGTCTCCTCGCCGCACACGAAGGCTCCGGCACCCAGACGGATCTCCAGATCGAAGCTGTAACCCGAAGCCATGATGTCCTGGCCCAGCAGGCCAGACGCACGACTGAGATCGATGGCGTTCTGGATGCGCTTGATGGCCAAAGGGTACTCGGCACGAATGTAGAGGAAGCCCTTTTGGGCCTGGATGGCGTAAGCGCCGATGATCATGCCTTCGACGATGTTGAAGGGGTCGGATTCCAGCATGCCACGATCCATGAACGCACCGGGATCGCCTTCGTCACCATTGCAGATCAGGTAGCGGGTGGTTTCCTTCTGATCGAAGGCCATCTGCCACTTCTTGCCCGTGGGGAAACCGCCACCCCCCCGGCCCCGGAGCCTGGCCTTGAGGACTTCGTTGATGACCCACTGGGGATCCCGGTTGGTGAGTACGGTGCCCAGTGCCTTGAAGCCACCGTAGGTGACGTACTCGTCCAAGCTCTCAGGGTCCACGACCCCACAGTTTCTCAGGGCCACTCGACTCTGGCGATTGAAGAAGGCAACGTCGCCGTACATGTCGAAGAAGTCCTTGCTCACGAGCTGATCCGTCGCCAGGAGGCGCTCCACCAGCTGCCCGCCCAGAACCTGGGTGGCGATGATCTCGTCAAGATCCTGCTCGGAATGGATGCGGTACATCGCCTTCGAGGGACGGTGCAGGATATAGGCGCACTTGCCCCGGTCCTCCTGGCTGCAAGCGCCGAAGCAGCCCACCTTGGACACCTTGATGGTCTCGGGATGGGGAGCCCGATCCCGCAGCTTTTGAGCGAACTTGTGCATCATGACGTTCTCGCCTTCCAGACCGCAGCGGACACCAGCGCAGAAAACGAACTCGCTCTTGTGGATCTCGGAAAGGCTGTCGTCCAGGGCGCTCTCTACGACCGGAGCCCCGTCCTGGATGTGGCTGGTGAAGATCTTGTGCACCAGCTCGCGATTCACTCGCTCGTACTTCACCGGCAGCTGGCCCGGAACGGTGACCCCTACGATGGGCTCCTTGCTGCAGCGTCCGGTGCAGCCGGTCTTGCGCAGAACCACGTCCTGACGGCCGGATGATTTCACATGCTTGACGAACTCATCCATGACGTCCAAGGAACCAGCCGCGTGCTCACAGGTGGCCGAGCCGACCTGGATCACGATCTTCTCCTGCAGCCTTCGCGCGGCTGTGGCCTCCAGAACGCGAGACTGCAGTCCCTCGAAGAATTGAGTCACCGAAGTGGACATGATCGACTCCCTTTGGATCAGGGGGAGACCCCCTTGTTAGGCCAGAAAGGCCTGTGGCATGCACGGCCGAGGACGTGTCCTGGAACCGGATACTCTTGAATGCTGTCCCTGGATCGGCAGAACCGATCCGGATTTGATAAATCGCAAAGCTGGCTAACTCCTCGCGCGCAGACGCACCTGGGTAGGGCGTCTCTCCTTTGACGGAGTGGCACGAGTGGTGGTGAAAAAGGCAACCCTTTCCAGGTGACTGGTTATGTCGATCTCTTCGAGGGCGACGCCCACCGGAAGTCGGATGGGCACGGGTGCGAAATTGAGGATCCCCTTGATCCCGGCCTTCACGAGCCGGTCCGCGACCCGCTGGGCTGCTGAGCCAGGCACGCAAAGGATCGCGATACGGATCTCCTTGCCCTCGACGAGCTCTTCGAGCCTTTCCATGGGATGACACGGGACGCCGTTGATCACCCGATTCGACAGCCTAGGATCATCGTCGAAAGCCGCGATGATCCTCAGCGTGGCTCGTCTGCTCTCCAGGAAGGTCATCAAGGCTTGTCCGAGATTGCCCGCTCCCACGACCGCAACATTGTGGAGCTTGCCGGCGTCCAGGACCCTATTGATATGCTTGATCAATTCAACGACTTCGTAGCCGTATCTCGGGACGCCGAAGTACCCAAGGCACATCAGATCGCGCCGAACCTGCGATGCGGACAAGCTCACCATCGCGGCCAGTTCGTGGGAAAAGACATAGGTCTTCTCCTTGGGGAAGTACTCGGTCAGCAGCGCACGGTAGCGCGTCAACCGTCCCATGACCTTGTTCGAGAGGTTCATCTCAATCCTTGGAATGTGAATTAATTCACATCGTTTCAAACAGTAACAAGTGGTATCTACTCATTCTGTAACGAATAGTCTCCAACGGCTCTCTCCGCATTGTCAACCTCATTCATGACCTGATGCCTTATTGAGATCCAGGCTCAATGAGCAAAGCCTTTCATGAGCGGACCGTTTCCTAGGTAGGCGTAGGATTAGGTGTGAATTATCCGTTGAATGATACTTTTTGGATCAACTACTCTTCCAGCCATCGCACCCTGGGATTCTCCCCCGACCAGGGATTATAAAGGCTCGGGACGCAGGTTTATTGAGATCCGGCGCACGTTTCCGATAGGAAACCTAGCGGACTCTGCTCCCGTTCCCGTGTGGTCATGATGGATGTTCAACGATTGTTCGAGCTTGGCCATGAGAGCCGGAAGGCCCGAGACTTTGCCAGTGCGCTGGGCTACTACCAGCTGGCCCTGGATCAGGATCCAGACAATCGATCGGCCCTGCTTGCCATGGGTGACGCCTATCGTGGGCTGAAGGACTTCGAGAACTGTCTTCGCCTCTGGATGATGGGCATCAAGGAGCACCCGAAAGATGTACCGTTGCTCACGCGCATCGGGGATGCACACAAGCAACTGAGACACCGAGATCTCGCCATTGATTACTACCATAGGGCCTTGGACCTGCAAGGAACCAACCGCTATGCCTTGATGGGGCTCGGCGATCTCTACTACAAGGAACACAGCTACAAAGAGGCACTGGTCCACTGGGAGCGACTCCTGCAGATCGATCCGCGGCTCATCAACATCATCACGATGGTGGGCAACGTCCATCGCAAGCAGCACAATTTCGAGAAAGCCATCGACTACTTCGGTGCCGCCATCAAGATCGCTCCCCACAACACCTACGCCGTGTTCGGCATGGCGGATGCTTTGCGCGGGCTCGGCCGCTACGAGCAGGCCGCGCCTTACTGGGACGAGATCGTGGCGGAGGATCCGAACAATCCGCAGGTTCTGACCCGCGCGGGGGACTGCTGCTTCCATATCGGGGATCTATCGAAGGCCGAGGCTCTCTTTCAGCGCGCCCTGGCTCTCGGTCATGACACCTCGGCGCTTCTGGGCCTTGCGCGCCTGCAACGGCATCGCGGAGAGTTCGATCTCGCCCTGCAAAGCTACCAACGTCTGCTCTCGCGCAAGCCAGGAGACACACGCGCCATCGTGCTGCTGGGGGAAACGCTCGGCGAAGTCAAAGGGCATGCCGTCGCGCTCGAATACCTTGAAGCCCAGCGGAAAACACATCCTGAGACCAAAGAGATCGAGTGCGCGATCCAGCGATTGACGGATTGCTCCTGAATGGATTCCCCCAGAAAAGCGCGGCTAGACTTGTACGATCCCCTGGGAGGTGCAATGCGCAGTTTACTCATACTCTCCGTCTTTTCCGCCGCCCTGGCGGCGCAGCAACCTATCGTCATCGAGGCCCCCATCACTCGAGTGCGTCTGCACCCGGACGAGGCCTGGGTGACTCGAGTGGGCAAGGTGCGCTTGCCCTCCCAGGGCACCCACAAACTGCAGCTGGAAGCCCTACCCCCTGGCTTGCGCGTGGAGGATCTGCAGGCCACCGCAAGAGGGCCAGCGGGCCTACGTCTGGGGGATCTTTCCGTGGCCAGCGATGTACGCGTGGTGACCGAAACCGCCGAATGGAAGAAACTGGAATCCGAGCGGGATGTACTGCGCGAAAAGCGCGACGCCCTGGAGGCTCAGGGCGAAGCCGCCCAGCAGGAACTGGCGTTCCTGAAAGGGCTTCAGGCGGCCCACGACAAGGAACTCTCCAGCCGCATGATCTATACGACGCCCAATCCAGTGAGCATCTTGGAGCTTGGGAAGAGCCTGCAGAACCGCATGACGGAACTTTTGACGGCAGAACGTAAACGCAAGCGGGAGCTCGAGAAACTGGCGCAAGAAGAAGCCAGGGTGAAGGCCGAGTTCCAGAAACGCTCCAGCGAGCGCCGCACCGCCCCCAGCCGGGTGACCCTCGAACTCACGACGGCCCAGGAAGGGAGCATCGAAGTGGAGCTGAGCTACCGCACACATGCCGCACGCTGGCGGCCTTTGTACGAGGCGCGACTGGCCGAGAACCGGAAGAAACTGGATCTCGTCCTGTATGCTTCGGTGACCCAGAACACGGGCGAAAACTGGAACGGAGTACGCCTGGAAATCAGCAATGCCCGGCCCAGCCGAAGCCTCGCCGTGCCGGTCTACAGCGCCGGCCAGTCCGTGGACTGGATGAAGCAGCCGCCCCCACCGGTCTATGCAGAGGCCCCGGCACCGATGATGAGAGCCGACAAGTCGATGCAGGTCCAAGTCATGGCAGAGAATTTCATGGCCCCGGCGCCCCCTGCGGAGGAGGCCGTGGAAGCCTCAGCCAGTGTCATTGAAGAAGCCTCTGGCCTCGCTGCCACCTTCCTCGTGGACGGCGGCAAGGAGGTTCCATCAGACAATGAACCGCATCGTTTCAAAGTACAAGCCAAGGATGTGGAGCCTACCCTCACACTATTTGTCACCCCGCGACTGGACCCCACGGCCTACCTCTTGGCACGCTTCACTGCTCCCGGCGGGCTGCCCCTCTTCCCAGGCTCACCGGTGGTGAGATACGCGGGCAATCAGCGCCTCGGCGAAGCTCCTTTGACGATCCCTGCCGCGGGTCAGTCCTTTGCCTTGGGCTTCGGCCCTCACAAAGCCGTGCGGGTCACCTTCCGTCGCGTCGAGCCGAAGTTCGAACAGGTCGGCTCCTTCAGCAAGGAGCGCCAGTGGCTGCTCCGAGAGCAGATCGAACTGGACAACGATGGGGCCGAGGTCCTGGATGTGGAAGTGCAGGACCGCATCCTCAAACCTGTCAGCGACCAGGTGAAGATCAACCTCCTGCCTGAATTCACGACCGGCTGGACCGAACCCATCCCCGGCGTACGGAGCTGGAAGCTCAAGCTGGCCCCCAAGGAACAGAAGCGCCTGGAATTGCCCATCACCATCCGCGCCCCCAAGGAGGGCATCGTCACGGGCATGGAAGCACTCTTTCCGAAGGCATCCTGATCCTCCATGACTCAGCCCCGCCACTGGAATCGCTTCCTGGCCCGCCTGCGGCGCCTGCCGCTGCGGCTGAGAAGGGTTCTGCCGGGGGGTACCGAGGGACTGCATCCCAGCAAGCTGAAAGGCTCCGGCCTCACCTTCGTGGAGAACCGACCCTACGTGCCTGGCGATGATCCAAGGGCCATCAACTGGCCCCTCACCGCCCGGGTTGGGTCACCCATCATCAAGCGCTTCGAATCCAGCCGTGAGCTGATCCTGTGGCTGGTGGTGGACCCTTCTCCATCCATGTTCCTGGGGGATCCCGTGAGCCCCATGCGCTGGGCCCTGGAGATCAGCGGCGCGGCCATGGCGACCATGAACGCGGGCCAGGATCGCTTGGGCTTGCTGGTGCCCGGAGACGGACGCACCCCTGCCCTGCGCATCGCCCCCAAGCGCGGCCGCGGGGCCGGCCTGCATCTTCTGGAAGCCCTGGTGGAGCGCGGCCCGGCCATCCCCACGCCCGCAAGCTGGCAGCAGGCAATAGGGCACTGGGGCGAGCACGGCAAGGGACACCGGATCTGGATACTGAGCAATGGCGCGGGTCTACAGGGCTTGGCACCCTTCCTAAAACCCTTGGCAGCACGGCATCGCGTGGTCTGGTTCCGGCCCGAGAATCCCCACCTGAAACACGCCCCCAACTGGCCTGAGCCAGGCTTCTCTGCCGCGATCGAACGTCAGGTCTGGGACCTCTTCGACGATCCTGTCCTGAAGCTGGGCGCCTGGCTGAAGGGCGGTGGGGCGTGAAAAGAATCACCACCAAGACACAGAGCCACAAAGCCACAAAGCCGATACATAAAATATTTATTACTATATTTTCTTTGTGTCTTGGTGTCTTCGTAGTGAATTTTCTCCCTGCCGCACCCACCTGGAAGACCCCCGAGACACTGCCTTTCGGAGCCTTGTCAGTCCTGGAGCTCCGGGAAGAGGATCCGGCGCAGCCTCCATTGCCGCGCCCGGGCGATGAGCAGCTCGGTCCGCTGGCGCTTCGCAGTGTCGAGCCCACACCGGACGGGCGCGGCTGGCGACTCACGGTGCAGCCCATGCTACCCGGCATCGCCGTGATCCCGCCGGTGAACTTCGGGGATGGGCGGCAGTCTCCAGAATTGCGCGTCAAGATCCCTCGCACCGTTCCCTTCCAGACGCCATGGCTGGGGGTGGGCGGGGGTCAAGGGGATGTCATCCCGTACATCCCCTTTCCCTGGGCTTGGGCGAGCCTGCTCGTGCTGCCCCTGACGACTCTGGGTTGGTGGATCTGGCGGCGCTGGCGGCGGTCTTTGCCCAGCCGAGCCAGAAAGCATGCGCGCAGCGCCTTCTCCCACCACTGGCCACCCGCAACGACGGATCGTAAAACTTTGGACTACGCTCATGCGCTGGGACGGGACCTGTTGGCGGCTCACTTTGGAGAGGAGGCCCGCAGCTGGGGCATCCGTGAGTCCCAAGCGCACCATCTGGATAGCTGGGCCACCTGGATTCAGAGCCTTGATGCGGCGCGGTTTTCCAGGAAGGACCCGCCCTTCCCGCCCCTGGGTGACTTGCTGAAGGTCTTAGAGGAACGCCGATGATCGCCCTCCGCTACCCCTTCATGGTTCTATTTCTGCTGCCGGCCCTTTGGTATTCCTGGCGGGCTCCCTACCGCTGGGGAATCCCCCATGAGCGCCCCACCGGCCGATTTGCGCGGGTCATGTCCCAGCTGGTGCCCGCGCTGCTCGCGACCCTTTTGGTGCTTGCCGCGGCGGGGCCGGAATGGCGCGAGACCGCCTGGGGCCGGGCGCCGGTGGTGGACTTCGCAGTGGTGCTGGATGGGTCCAGCTCCATGAGGGCCCTCGATGATGGCCAGGAAGATCGCTGGAGCGCCGCGCGGCGCCTGCTGAAAACCTTCATCGCGGGACGCCCGGATGATCGCTTCGCGCTGGTGCTCTTCAGCGGACATCCCGTGACCCTAAGCCCCCTCACCGCGGATCACGTGCGCCTCTACACGATGCTTGACCGCCTCGAACTGAGCAGCCGGGACGACGGCACGGCCATCGGCTCCGCGCTCATGACGGCGGTGCGCAGGCTTTCGGACAGCCCGGCCCGTTCCCGAGTCATCCTGCTGCTCACCGATGGCGCCCAGAATCGGGGCCGCGTCACCGTACTGGAAGCGGCGGAGGAGGCCAAGGGCCAGGGCATCCGCATCCACACTGTCGCGATGGGGGGCAAGGGCGAAAGCCTGTACCCCATCGAAGGAGGCGGCTTCACCAAGCTCAAGGTGGAGACTGACCCAGAAACCCTCAAGCGGGTGGCTCAAGCCACAGGTGGGGAGGCCCTGGCGGCCGACGATCCGCAGGGACTGGCCAGAAGCTTGCTGGCCGTGGATCAACTGGAAAAGACCGCCCTGCCGGTGGACCCGCCCTCGGAGGGCAGGCCCCTGGCCCGATGGTTCCTGATGGCTGCCGTCCTGCTGGCTCTCCCCTTGGCCTGCGATCTGGTGCGCAAGCGAGGAAAACCACGTCCATCCTGGCTGGAGAATTCATGAAACCGAGAACAACCACGGCAGCTTCACCCCTGCTTCCCGTCGCAGTGCTCAATCGCGCCAGCGCGCTCCTGGTCGCCCGCGAGGTCCGGCGTCCACCGGAAACCCTGGCCTTTCTCGCCCAGCGGCTGTTGCGCTGGTGGACGGTCATCAAAGGCATTCCCACCTTCGATCCTCCTGCCTTCAAGTCGCTCGCGCGCGACTTCCGTGAGATGGGCTTCGACTGTCTGCCGGGCAAGAACCCGCGCTGGACCGCAAAACAGCGGACCCAAGCGGAGAGCCTGTTCTATGAACTGGCCTTCCTGGTGGCGGATGGTCCGGACTTGGTGTTGCCTGAACTGCGGTTGGATCTGAAAGCCGCGGATCGGTCGCAACTGGTCCGCTGGATCTGGAACCACCTTGACCACCATGTCTCGGCCCTGACCATCGGGTTGCTGGGGTCCCGAATCCTGGCCGTCAATCCCGAGGACCTCCGCTTCGAGAGCCAAGCGGGCCTGCGGGAAAGGGTCGTCCAGATCGTCGGCACCCTGGTGGCCTTCGCCCTCTATCTCGGCGGGGAGCACGGCGGCGATATGCCCATGGGACAGGCGGCCACCACCGTCTCGGCCCTGCTCGACGGGCTGGCAGCTGCCATGGAGGAGGCCTTCGCCCTGGGCGGAACCCGCGGCCGATGGCTCGCCCATTGTGGCGACTGGAAGCGTCCCGCTTACCCGTGCCGCATGGGGGATTTCGGTAGTGTCATCCAGGCCCTGCCTGCCGAGATCCCAACGGAATGATTCCCACCTTCACCTATCCCATCGTCCTGATCCCCGCCGGGGTAATGGTGCTGCTGACCCTGAGCTTCGGACTCTGGGCCCAGGCCCGGCCCGGTCAGGGGGTCCGGGTAGTGGGTCAGCGGCCCCTCATCCAGGGCTTGGGCATGGCCCTGGTGCTTGCCGGGCTGGGCGTCGGCCTGGCCGAACCCCGCTGGGGATTGCCTGAAGTGCCTAGGTTGACCGTGCATGTCGTGGTGGACGCCAGCCGTTCCATGCTGGTGCGGGATTGCGCTGGGAACAGTCGCTGGGAAGCGGCCACAGCCATTCTTGATCGACTCTGGTCCCAACCGGGGAACGTCGTCCAATTCAGCCTGGATCTCCTCACCGGGGACACGATTCCGCTCATGCCCCCTGGGGAAGACGGAGCTCTGCTGCGGGATGCGCTGAAGGCCGTGCAGCCCGGAGCGATTGGTTCCCCTGGAACGAGCCTGGGGCGCGGAATCCCGCAGATCGTTGCGACGGTTGAGCGGCAGACCCCGGCGGTCATCCTGCTGGTGAGCGATGGCGAGGAAACCTGGGAGGGTGGCAGTGAGGCTCAGCAGCGGGCGCTGACGTTCCTCCAGGACGCGAAACTGCCCCTCTACGCGCTGGCCCTGGGCGACTCAGCAGCGCAGCCGGTGCCCAGCGTGGACCCCAAGGAGCCAACGGCCATCAGCACCGCGAATCCCCAGTTGCTCAAGGTCCTCGCCGAGGGCAGTGGCGGAACGTTACTGGATCCCAAGGAGAATCTGGCCGCGCTCTTCCACAAACTGGCCGACGGCCAGCTCGCCATGCCGCTGGCGCGTTCCAGGCAACCAGCCCACCCGGAGCTGGGGGCGTGGTTCGCCCTGATTGGGCTGGGGCTCTGGCTCTTGGCCACGGGCAAGCCCCTCCGAGCCTGGCGCCTTGCTCTCAGCCTGCTGGTCTGCCTGGGCTGGGCTTCGCCAGGACGAGCGGCCCTGCCCTGGCCCCAGGGCATCAAGGCTTGGGTGGCCCAGGAGGCCCTGGAACGCGGCGAGCTCGCCTTGGCCCAGAAATGGATGCCCCGGGGTGACCAGCCCAACCACCGCCTGCTCGCCGCCAGGATCAATCTCAAGGCCCAGGACTTCGGGGCTGCGCTGACGATTCTGACTCCGCTCACAGGCCAAGGCGCGCCCAAGCCGATTCCGGTCTGGCGGGCGCCCGCGTTGCTGCTCGCGGCCCGCGCCTGCATGGCACTGGAGCGCCCGGAAGAGGCCAAGGAGTTCCTCCAGCGCGTCCTACGCGAGGAGCCGGGTCGCCCCGAGGCCGTGCACAACCTGCAGAGCCTCATCAAGAACAGCCCACTCCCGCCCCCTGCGCCCAAGAAGCCCCCGCCGCCACCGCCTATCCGCCCCAGCATGGGAGCACGACAGGATGAACTGGAAGGCATTCAGCAGAAGCTGCCACCCAAGCCCCCTCCTGGGGGCGTAAAGGACATCTGACAAAAGGGTTGTCCAGGTTGGACACAAACGTCAACCAGGCATGCCTTCATGGCATTCTGGAACGCACCCGCACTCGTTCAGGTCGCACGTTCTCGCGGCTTGGCGAGGATATAGGTTTCTGGCTGCCCCATGGGAGTCCTGCCATGCAAGAGAAAATCAAGCAGGTCTAATCGTCGGTGGATCGAGGCCTGGCTGGATCGACTTCGATGCGGAATACCTGCGAGCGGAAGCCACGGTCACGAAACCAAGTGCGGAAGAGTTGCCTGAGAATGGCGATATTTCGCTGCTCTATTTCACCTCTGGCACCACCGGCTATCCCAAGATGGTGTGGCACAACTTCACCTACCCGCTGGGGCACATCCTCACCGCCGGGTACTGGCAGCAGGTGCTCGACGACGGGCTGCACTGCACGCTGTCGGATACCGGTTGGGCCAAGGCGACGTGGGGGATGATCTACGGGCAGTGGGTCTGCGGCACGGGGATCTTTGTCTGCGACGTGGACCGCTTTGACCCGCTGCAACTGCTGGAGGTGACCTCCCGCTACGGGGTGCAGACCTTCTGTGCCCCGCCCACGGCGCTGCGCTTTTTGATCAAGGAGAACCTGGCGGAGTACGACTGGAGCAAGTTGGTGCATTGCTCGTCGGCGGGGGAGCCGCTCAATCCGGAGGTCTTCAATGCCTGGCAGCGG
>JANYIU010000233.1 GCA_025361955.1 Holophagaceae bacterium | reverse complement strand
GCCTCTTCCGCTTTGGCCAGATTCTCCCGCCGGGTCTGTTCTTGGCCCAGGGCCATGAGGGCGCTAGCCCAACTTTCCTACCTACCAACTACAACACCACTCATTCGTGCAGATAGTTGTACACGTCTGGTCACTACGTTTGCAGGATGAGGTCACGTCGGTTCCTGGGGAGGGGGTCTTGGATTTCCAGGAGGCGGTAGATTTCCTGGTGGACAGGTTCAGGGTTGCCGGAGATCCGGATCTGGTGGAGGAGGTTGCCTTCGCCCCGCAGGCTGATGGTGGAGCGCTGGTGGGTGGCAAGTTGTTCGTGCAGGGTGGCCCAGCTCCGGTGGTCGCCTTGCTGGTTGAGGCTGCGCTCGATGGAAGCCAGCAGATGGTAGGCAAGCACGGAGATAAAGAGGTGGGCTTGGGTCCGGAGTTCCCCGTGGTGTCGGATGGGCCGGAAACCCAAGTCCGACTTCAGGGCTCGGAAAGCGGATTCAACGCGGGTCAGCGTCATGTAGAGCTGCCAGATGCGTTCGGGCTCCATATCAGTGTGGGTGGTGCGGATGACGTAGCAGCCTTGGCGGGTTTCGCGGGCCAGGCGCTCGGGTAATCGCTCCCAGGTGAGGCTGGTGATCTGCTTTCCGGTGGGCTCGGCCACGGGCTCGACCCGGTAGTGGGAGGCCACGGTGGGGTAGCGCTCCAGGAGCCTGCCAATCCGGCGGTTGACCTTGGTCGAGTCCTTCAGATGTCCCTTGAGGATGGACTTCTGGAGGCGCTCCAGGTCCTGCAGCCAGCGTTGCTCCTTGAGGGTGTCCATCCCGCGTTCTTTTGCTTTCCGCCCTTCGCTGTAGCAGAGCAAGAGAGCCGTAGGCACGGAGGGCACAACCGTCTCCGCATTCTCCGCCACGGGCTCGGCAGCCTTGGCTGCCACCTTCTTTATATAGACTCGCTCGCCTTCGGCCTCGCCGGAGACCCGCTGGAAACCTTCAGGAGCCTGCTCGAACGCCGGTTCGTGGTCCTTGGCCGCATCCCGGCGCTCGATCACCAGGTAGGGATAGCCTTGGTCCTCCAGGTAAACCAGATTGTCCGCCGTGGCGATGCCCCGATCCATGATCAGGGTGGGCTTCTGCCCCTCGAACAGCCCGGCTCCAGCCGACTCCATGCGCGCCAGGATGTCCTTCAAGGTTGCCGGTTCGGACTGATTGCCCTCATAAATCTGGCTGAACAGCGGAAAGCCCTGGGCATCCACCGCCAGCGCCAGGGTGACCAGCGGGCAATCCATGCGCTTCTGCTTGGAGACCCCCCGCTTGGCCAGCGTGTTGCCCAGGCAACGGCCCTCCAGATGGGCGTTGGTCAGGTCGTAGAGGACGATGCTCTCGCCACAGGGGAAGAGGCTGCCCTCCCGCTCCCGCAGGCCGGCTTCCAGGGCGTCCTTGTGGAGCCACAGCCGATCCGCGATCTCGTAGACCCCGTCCTTGCCAACTTTCTCTAAATCCGAGGCCACGAATTCCGAGAGACTGCTGGCATTCCGAAGCCAGCGCCACGTAGCGAGATCGCTGCCTGGCTGCAGCAGGCGGCCCACGATGACCGCGCGCGCCAGGTCTTGCTGGTAAGCCGTCAGGCCGCAGGACGCCAGCAACTCGGCAAACCCCAGACGGTCGTAGAAAGCGTTGCCGACCAGCTCCGGCCCCAGCGAGCGGTGGAAGGAGGAGGCCACACTAGCCAGATCCACAGAGACCCGCTCCGCAGCGGCCTCGCGCGTCGCCTGGGTGTGACGCAGCGATTCCTTGACGTCGTGCTGGGCGAAGGCCGCATCGGCGAGCGCCGCGAGCGAGGGATCCGCCGGGAACAGGGCGCGCTGGCCGCCGAGACGTTCCTCCAGGACCGCCGCCAGGGCGCGCCACTGCGTTCGAGGCAAGTCGAGGCTGCCCAGGAACATGATGATGCGCTGCCGTGGGCCGCGTTCCGTGCGGATGGATTCAACCAAGTGGTGGGTCGTGTAGACAGAGCCTGTCTTACGATCACGCGTGGAGACAGCCCGGATAAACATGAGGAAAGGATAGGTTCAAAACCCGCATTGCGCAAGAGGTAATATTAATAATAATATTTTAGGTCACTACAAAACAACTTTCCAAAATCGATCAATCATTTCAACACTTAGAAAATGACAAAATCAGAAATAAAGGACTTACGAACGAAAACGCCCTTCGAGGTAGGAAAGTTGGGCTAGGAAGGACCTTGCCGGATGGGTCGGACAGCATCGGCGGTGCAATTCGTTTCCTGGCCTGGCACGAGGCCTACCACCTGG
>JANYIU010000157.1 GCA_025361955.1 Holophagaceae bacterium | reverse complement strand
CCGGACGAAGTTCGACCGATAGACACTCCAGAAGGAACGCTGGGCGTCCAATCGATTCCCTTTCCCCGAAATCATCGAGAAGTCCGGCAGAATGTCCCCGCAGAGCACGATCCAATCCGGGCGAACGTTATCGATGATCTCGGAGGCCCTTTTCATGGCCCGGCCATGGAGGTCAGAGAAAGCAAGGATCCGAAGGGGAGCAATCAGCATGTCTTAAAGTGTAAGGTTTTATGGCGACATACCATGTCGCTTCTGATGCCTCATCGTCATTCTTGGGGGTGGACATGCAGGAGAGCGTCATTCAGGCTTCGCCGAGCGACAGGTTGCATCCCTACCTCGAAGCCCTGCGAGTCTCAGGTGTGCCTGCCGAGCTCATCCTGCCCTAGGCGGAAGAGATGGGAGCTGATCCCGAGGAGCTGCTTCGGATCGCCAAGCTCCTTCTTGGGTCTGACCTCGCCCCGGAGTTGCCCTCTCTCTGGGTGCTGATTGGCGTCACCAGGAACTGGCAGCCTTACCTCGCCAGGGCCATCCGGCTTGGTCCTTCTTTCCTGCTACCACTGCTCCATCCACCAATGAGGCCCAGTGATCCCGCAATTGACGTTCTTGGCAAAGAGCGGCGAAAACGTCTCGCTCCAGTGATACTCACGCGCCTGGACTACCCGAAGATCCTGCTGGGTTCGCGTCCTCTGCCTGTGAATCCACCCGGTGTGCTTCCGTGGCTGGAAGGTGGCGGGAGCCTTTGGGCCTCGACGCTGGAAATGCAGGATTTCGCTGCGCTCTCGCTCGAGTGGAGCAGCATCATGGCCAACCTCCTGATTCTGCGGGACGCCGTTGGCCCAGACACGCTCATCCGTGAACGTTGGGGGTATGTATACACGCGCCAATCCCAGCCCGTTATCAGGCTGATTCGGGTAAGCGGTCTCCGGAGGCTGCATCCGCGTCTTCATCTTCCTGCAAGTCCCGATCGCTGAACCACGGACAGGTGAAATGCTCGAACACGGTCTCCGTGAAGTGCCGGGAATCCTGATTGCAGCAGAGGCCCCAATCGGCATTGAAAGCGGCAAAACTGCTGCAACCCAGGCAGCCATGACCAGTTCGGTATTGCTCGGCGCTCTTTGGCTCTCCGAGCCATCCGTGAACGTAGCGGGCTTGGCTGTCGGGATTGGACCAGCCCTCGGTGACGATGTGGTTCTGGTTGCGGGATGGGCCATGGATCATGTGCGCTCTTCAGAATCCGATGGTCTTCCGCCGTCCCTCGCGCTTGACTTCGCATTCGGCGGCCAGCCTCGTCACCAGCTCCTTGGCGCTCTCGATCTTCCGGAGCCGGGTCTGGCGCACCACATTGGCGAAGTCGCCGGGGGTGAGCAGGCTGAGGGCACGCAGCGATGCCTGGTCGCTCGCCTCGGCCTTGAGGTTCAGCCGCTTGGCCATGTCCTGGAACATGAGCCAAGCCTGTTCGGCCTTCAGGTAATCGAAGCGGATCTTGAGGTCGAAGCGCCTCATCGCTGCTTCGTCCAGGGTATCCATAAGATTGGTGGAGGCGATGAAGATCCCCTTGAAGGCTTCCATCTGAGTGAGCATCTCGTTCACCTGGGAGATCTCCCAGCTCCGCTGGGCCCCCTTGCGGTCCTGGAGAAAGCTGTCGGCTTCGTCCAGCAGAAGCACGGCGTTCTCCTGCTCCGCTTCCTTGAACATCCGCGCCAGGTTCTTCTCGGCCTGCCCCACCCACATGGATTGCAAATCAGAAGCCCGCTTGACGATCAGAGGACGGTCCAGCACCTCCGAGACGTAACGGCCGAAGGCGGTCTTGCCGGTTCCAGGAGGTCCGTAAAGACAGAGCCTGCCCTGACCGTGGGCCAGCAGCCCGGTCTTGACCACAGCCAGGTCACAGTCGGTGTTGAGCACTTCCGGGCGGTAATCGGTCACCATCGTCGCGTTGCCCCGAGGCTCCCGCGCACACCCCATGGCCTCCAGGGTATTGCCCATCACGCGCGCGAGCGCCGCGGCGGAATCCAGCCCGGAGCCGTCCTGCTGGAGGAACTGGACCACTTTGGCCGCCCGCTCCACCACCGCAGGCGTCAGTTCTTCGTGCTCCGCCATGCTCGCCTTCCAGGTGGAACTCACAGGGAGGTCCGCCAAGTAGCCATCAAGGATCTTCGCCCTCACGCTGCGGGGCGGGATGCCGATCTCCAGCACGTAGTCGAAGCGGCGGATGAAGGCCTGGTCGATCGCCTCGAGGCTGTTCGTGACCCAGAACGTGGGCACCGGATTCCCTTCCAGCATCCGGTTGATCCAGCCCTTGATGCCGCTGCTGTTTCCCCGCTCAGCGAAGGGGTCGCGATGGCTCCTCCGGAAAACGTCCTCCACCTCATCAAAGAGGATCAGATGTTGGGCGCTGCCCTGCAGGATGGCCTGGGACAGGCGATAGGAACGGAAGCGCAGTTCGCCGGCCAATGGTTCTCCCTCATCGCCATCCGTGGCCACCTCGAACAGGGTGCAGCCCAGCTGTTTCGCCAGCATCCGCGCAAACTGCGTCTTCCCCCCCCCAGGAAGGCCATGGACCAGGATGTTGACCGCCGTGCGACGGAAGGCCAGGGCATCCCGCAAGAAGGGCTCCAGTATCTGGAGATCCTTGCGGAGATGGGGATAGTCGGACATAGCCAGACTGGCACGAGGAGCTTCGGTAAAGCTTTTGGAAAACAGCTGATAGGGGTTCCTGTGCCGGACAGAAAGGTTGTCGGCGAGGCCGGGAAGCATTTCCACCTTGTTCTCGAACGACCATCGATTCTGCAGGTTGAAACGCACCAGCCCGGCCTGGGACAGCTTCCCCTCCGACCGAAGGGCCTGACGGACCGAAGCCATGGGGAGCCCCAGCACCTTCGAGAACAGGGATTCGATGCCACTGAGGGTGATGTTGCCAAGCATGGACAGAACGGATTCCAGGGCGGGATGCTGGGCCCGAAGCACGTTGAAGTGCAGGAGTTCCGTCTCTACCGGAGACAGCCCGGCCATCTCCCCCAGCCAAAGGAGGTTCTGAGCCAGCGCCGTATCAACAGGCAGTGCGGCCGCCCGGGATTCGGCCTGTTCGTGCTTGGCCCAAAGGGCCGCCCGGGCTGCGCCTGGGTCGAATTCGCCACGCCTACAGAACCGGCCCAGCCCGATGTATTCCATGATGCTGTCGTCATTGCTGCCCCGATCACCGATCAGGTTCTTGTGCCCCCCGAGGGTCACGAGCACCCGCAGCACCCACAGCCGGATGATCCGGTCGTAACTGGCGGGGATCCCATGAGCAACTGTGCTGCTTCGACCTCTTCGCACCTGGACTCCTATGGCTACAGGAGAAGGATAGAGTTGGTCGTGCGACATCATGTGTCCCATTCAGGACAGGATTCAGATAGGATTGCTTTCGATCACTCCCCACCCATCTGGAAGGCCAGGCCCATGACCAGGAAAGCCCTTGTGGAAGCAATCCCTGTCTCCGTCGACGAGAAGGCCGTCCGCATGATTCTCGCGGAACTCAGGGAAGCGGGATCGAAAGGCGTGCTGAAAAGCGGCCTCCGGCAAGTGTTGTCCCGCGCGGCCGAAGAGGAGGATCACGCCCGCCTGCCCCGGACGGAGGAAGACCGGAAAAAATGGGCCAAGGCCCTCGACAAGAAGGTGGAGCGCTGCCTGCGCAGCCTGGAAGCGGACGGGGCGAAGATCGAGCGCGTCAAGGCCGAGACCGGGCGCCTGGCCCGCTTCGCCCTCAAGAAGGGCCCCACCTGGGACGAGCATGTGAGCGCCGAGGCGCGCCTTGCCCTGAAACTGGCCGCCATGACCCTCTCCCACACGGGGACGCGCCTATGGCACGAGAAACTGGCAGTCATCGAACAGTTCTCCGAGCGCCACATGTCCCACCGGGACCACCTCCTCTTCGAACAGCTCGACAAGGTGGTGAAGGTCTTCGGCGGTGTCGAGGACCCGGTGGTGGCCAGTCTGGAAGAGATCCTGGAACCCATCCTCAAGGGCATCGAGGCCTACCGGATGCTGGCCGTCGACTACCAGCCCGCAGGCGCGGCCCGAAGCTCCACCCTGGAGGTCGTGCCGTACGCCTTGACCCATGATCTCTTCTCGGGCGGTGCCTATTTGCTGGTCTGGGATCCCAGGGCCCGCCTTCCCAAACAGCTCCGTCTCAACCGCATCAGCTCCGTCAAGGTCCTGAAGCAGACGGGGGTCGTGTCACAGCCCGAGAAGATGCAGCGCGCCCTGGACTACCAGATCGGCGCCTGGGCCTGCGGGGAGCCGCCCTTCGAAGTCGTGGCCCGGATCTGGGGCGCGGGATGGGTCCAGTCCCTCCTGGACGCGCCTCCAGACCTGAAGGGCTTCGAGAACACGATCGAGAAAGGCGGGAAGAGCCTGCTGGTGCGTTTCAAGGCCAACAAGGAGCAGGGGCCCGTCCGTTGGCTGCTCCAGTTCGGACGCTGCGCGGAAGTGCTGGAGCCCAAGGCCCTGAGGGACCGGATGCGCGAGGAGTTGGAGGCGGCCTTGAAGATCTACGACAGCTAAGGGATTTTCGTTGGCGGGACAATGATTGTCGCATTTGGCGACCGACGATGGCGCATGCCCGATGGATCCTGCCCTCAACCCCAAATCCTCCAGCTTGTGCTTGAGCAAATGCAGCTTCAAGGAGTCAGAGGGCACCTAAGACAATTCCGGCTGGGGCCGGGCCACATGCTCCGCGAAGGCACCCGAACCGAGCTTGATGGTGCCTTTCTGGAACTGGAGGAGTCCCTTCGTCGGCTTGATGCCCGTCTGTCAGAAACAGGCGCAAGCCCTGAAACCCTCCAACTCCTCCGTGCCTATCTGAGGGATTGCGGATTTCGACTGCCCCCTTGGCCCCAACCCTACCTGACCTTCATCCTCCACTGCGGAGAGGACGTGGCTGCGCATATCTCCAAGGACCGGCCCACTCCGCCTGGTAGCCCCAGCCCCGGTGCTTGCTGATTCCTGTGCCACGGAAGGAGCGGAGATGAGCAGGATCCTGGACCTCCTCCATACGGGAACTGCGATGGGAATGCCCTTGGCGGAAACCGTCGGCGCCCTGCTCGCGGGAGTCACTGGCATCCCCTCTCCCTTACGCGACATCCTTCAGGACTGCCGAGACGAGGGCGCGCTGCTGAGCATTGCATCGGCTGCGATGCAGATCCTGGATGACGTCCCAAGCGTCGCAGCGTCCCTGGTCGAGCTTGGCATCCATCCACTCAGCCTATTCTTCACTCCTGAGCGGCTGCAATTCGTGCGATGGCTGAGCGAAAACCCCCAGCACGGGCAATGGTTCCATGAAGGCGCCGGGAATTCATGCATCGACCATTCCTTCGGCATTCTCCGCATTGCACGCCTCCAACCGTCAGCGTGGCTGCGAGCCCTCGGCTCAGGCCTCCAACTGGTTTTGAGAAGACCGGCCTTGATCACCCTCTTCGAGGATTCCTGCCTCACACAGCTCCTCGACCAGGGCATGTGCTTCGGTAGCCTGGAGATCCGCTCCTGCACAGGAGTGGCAAGAGTGCCTTCCCTGATTCCAGGAAACCTTCAGCTTTGGTTCAGTGACGCGACCTTCCTGTTCCCCAGGTGCTTGGAAGTCCGTGGGCAAGTTGAGATCCACGGATGCTCGGGTATCCAGTCCCTGCCTGAAGAGCTCCGTGCGGAACAACTGATCGTGGAACAATGCCCCAGACTGCAGCAGCTTCCTCTTGTCTTCCACGGCCTCCGCCGTCTCGAGATCGTGGGCGCCCCGATCACGTCTTTCCCGGCAGAACTGAGCGGGCTGCAATTCCTTCGCCTGGCATGCCTTCCTCACCTCGAAACCCTGCCGCTGCCTTCTGGTGACAACCAGGATGTAGAGCTCCTCTGCCTTCCTTCCCTTGTCAGGATTCAGGCATCCGCGCGGCCCTCGATCAGGAACCTGCTCGTGACCCAGTGCGACCGCTTAAGGCGATTGCCCCGCAATACGGGGAAAATCTCAGGGAGTGTGATCCTGTCGCGACTCCCGGAGCTGGCAGCCCTGCCCTCGCACCTCAGCATTGCAGGCGATCTCCGGATTGTTTCCTGCCCCGGCTTGTGGGCATTGCCCGCGGACCTGACCGTGGGAGGTGAAGTGGAGATCCGAGACTGCTCGAGGCTGGACAGCTTCCCTAAGGGGATCAGGGCTTCTCTGATCTGATGATGAATTTCGCAATGAACTTGAATTCCACCGATCCTGTGGACAGGGCAGCCCATCCCATCGGGAACTTCGCGCGATAGAAGGACATCCTCTCCTGCACTCGTTTTTGTGCAGGCTAGAGTGCCCGGGCCAGGCTCAGTGGATGGCGAGCCTTAGGAAAAAACAGCTAGCGATGAAAAATACCGGGCCATCTCATCGATCTTGTCCCGCTCCGCAAGCAGATCGGTCCAGGGAACCGGGATTGTTTCGATGCCGTCCCTGGCGCCTAGGAGCGCGCCCACCACCGCTCCGTTGGTGTCCGTATCTCCGCCCTGACGCAAGGTCCAGAGCAGGCCTTGTTCAAAGCCAAGCCCTGAAGCAAGGACGCTCATGACCGTCTGCAGGGTGAGGAGCACATGGCCCATATCCCCCCCGTCCAGCCGGCGAACTTCAAGTTTTGCAAGTGGCTCGGGTTCCAGCGCTGCCACCAGTTCCAGCGAAATCCTGGATTCCATGGCAGCCTTGGCCCAGGGACCGGGTTCAGGCTCCTCCCGGAGGTAGGCGCTCACCAGGAGAGCCAGGAAGGCCGAGGCTTCGCCGCAAATGGGATCCCAATGGGTCAGCGCCGCATCCAGGAACGCCAGATCCCGGGCCTTCCGGGAGTCGTCCACCCCGATGAAGCCGATGGGAGCCACGCGCATCAACGCACCGTTCCCTTGTGGAGGACGGTCGAAACGGCGGTAGCTGCCCCACAGCTTGTGGGCGGCCTGTGTCTCCCCGCGCAGGGTCAGGGCGAGCACCGAGGAGGTCAAGCTCCCCGCCCCGCGGCCATTCTCTTTGAACCAGCGCAGGTAGGCTCCCATGAGCCGGTCCGGGTCGGCCTCCTCCGTACGCAACCAGGCAGCCAGTTCCATGGCCATGGCCAGGTCGTCATCCCAGGGGCGCTCCATTTCCGCCACGGGGAGGGTCAGGAGCGGTCCGGATTCACCCAGGACGCTCCGGGCATCCTCTCGTGGGTAGGATTCCACCGCCAGGCCCAGCGCATTGCCGGTGGCCAGACCCCACAGGCAACCATGGATCCGCGATTCCAGACTTGGTCGGTTGTTGCTCATGGGCAGCACCTCGGACATCAGGATCAGCCCGTGGGTGCGACAGTGTTTGTCCGATTCAACAGCTTGCCACTCTGAAGGTTTCTTCACCGATGGAAGGCTCCTCTTCGGGTGGCCAAGCTGTACCGACCTTCTCGTGGATTTTGAGGAGACATCTACTGTCGCATCAAACCATTTAGATTGGTTCCATGACAAAGAAAGCCACTCCGCCTCCCTCCTTCAGTCAGCCCGTTTCCGGCAATGAACCCCGCTCGCCAGAACCGAGTTCCCGGCCTGCCCTGACGGCCACCGGATTTCCGGCCCTGCTGATCACCCACTCCGATCGGGATGGACTGTTTTCCGGTGCGGCATTGCTGAGATCCTTGCGTGAATTCGCAGCCCCCGAGGTCCTCATCACTCAGGGCATCTACCTCGCTGCGGAGCTTGAGGAGCTGGTGGGCTCAGGACGCCGGTATTCAGCCATCTACATCACAGACACCTACTGGCATCCCGCTCATGCCGAACGAGTGGTCACGAGCCTCAGAACCCTCCTGCTCCCAGGCGGAAGGATCGCCTGGATCGACCACCACCCCTCCAGTGTCGAGAATGAGCAGAGGACCCAGAGGGATCTGCCGCTCTCGGCCTTTTCGCGGATCGTAGGCGACCGCGACGGCAAGCACGAGGCCGTTTCCCTGGTGGCCGAAGCCTTCGCCACGGCCTCCGACCCAGTGGTCGCGTCTCTCCTGAAGGCTGTAGCCAACGGCTGGGCCAGGAACCGGGAACCCATGCCCGCCATGGTGGAGCGCTGGCTCGCAGTGGTGGACGGCCTCGCCCGGTGTCCTGAGCTGCCCCCTGCACAGGCCTGCGACATCGTGAGGTGCCTGGCCCAGGGCTTCGAATGCCCCATCCCTGACCACCTTCTGCCTCTGGAAGCCAGGACACGCTCCATCAAGGCCCGGACCTCTGAACTCTTCCAGATGTCTGACTGGATGAAGCTGCCCTCCGTGGACGGAGGCTGGGGTCTTCTGCTGGATCTTCATGACGAACCGGATGTGAATGCCTACGAGCTGGCCGTGGCCTTGTCCCGGGCCGCGCAAGGCAGGATCGACTACTTCATCACCCAGGAGCACCCCGGGCTTGTGCATTACGTCAGCGGGACTGGCGCACGCAGGGAGCGCGATTCCCTGGAACGGGGTGGCCTTCCGAACCTGCGGGTCTCCACGCTGCACAAGGGTTGCAGGTGGAAGAGTGCCACCTGGCGGGCCGCGAAGGGCATCGACCTGGCCTATCTCACCCGGCGCCGGCCGGCTCCCGAACTGCTGGGACCTTGGATCGATGCCCACCCCTATATCGTGAAAGCCCCATGGCAGCGGGAGGTCCAAGCGGAATCCATCACCCGTGCCGCTGTCCAGATCGGCGAGGAGATGCTCCAGGTCCTGAACAACTTCGGCTGGACGGACGCGGACCGAGGCCGCAGGACCTTGTTGCCGGTGGTGGAAGGGTAGGCCAATGCCCCGGAATCAAGCTTTCTTCCGCGCAGGCCTCGCTGCGGGCATGAGCCGCGAAGACGTGGTCACCGTGCTCCTGGATGGGTCTGTTGACCTTGGCACAACCATTGGCGAGATCCTGGGTGACTTCGACGACAGCCAGGAAATGGTCCGCATCGCGGTGGCGACCCTCAAGGTCACGGATGACCTCCAGGCAGTGAGCACCGCCCTGACTGGATGCGGGCTCCATCCCTTGAGCCTCCTGTGCAGCGGGGGTGCGGACCTGCAGACCTGGATCAAGGGAAACCCTGAGCGGGAGAGGGGATTCTATGCGAACCAGCGGTGGCCTTGTACGGGATACCACTGTGGCAGCTTTCGGATCGAACGGCTCCGTGCCTCGAAATGGCTCAAGGCCCTGCAACCGGGACTGAAGCTGATCTTTGATGATGCTGCCGACACCTTGGTCCTCTCCGACTCCTGTCTCACGGGATTGCTGGATGCGGACATGGCTCTGGAGATGAACCTCAAGATCATGGCCTGCAAAGGCAGGGTCCGCCTGCCGTCTCGCATTCGAGGACGCCTCCAACTCCGTTTCAGCAAGGCCACCAGAAGCCGTTCCCGGAAGCGGGATACCCTATCGGGGCGTCCAGATCGAAGGGGATTGGGTCGGCGTGGCTGCTCATCGGACTCCCTCGAAGGGTCTCAGGCAGCATGCGTCGGCCCCAGAGAAAGAAACTACATCCCTTGAAGCGTCATCCACTGACCATCCCCATGACCGACCATGACCAGCATGGTCTTCCCTGCCCAGAGCAAGGATGGCCTGGCTCAAGCACTTCATGACAACGGACCGCAAAGCAAGGAAGGCAGGATTCATGCACAGGACTTTCCCACGGATCGGAGCGACCGGTTTCGCCTTGTTGCTGATCGGGTCGATTCCCATGGCCGCAGCGGGCAGAGTCCTTTCCCCGCCCAGTGTGAGCCTTGCGGGAGTCCCTGTGCCCTGCCCTCTTCTGGAGGGGAAGGTGGTAGGCATCCAGGACGGGGACACGATCACCCTGTTGGATCCGTCCAGCCGCTCCTATCGCATCCGCCTGCTGGGCATTGACGCGCCCGAAAAGAATCAACCCTTCGGCAAGGTGGCCAAGCAGGTGCTCTCGGATCGGGTCTTCGGGAAACAGATCCAGGTCATGGCCAAGGGACGGGATCGCTATGGGCGGACCCTGGGCAAGATCCTTCTGGATGGGAAGGATATCAATCTGGAGATGGTGCGCCATGGCCTAGCCTGGTTCTACCAGCACTATGCAGGGACCCAGTTCCGAGGGGACGCCTCCCTGTATGCAGGTGCGCAAAAGAGGGCCCAATATGAGCAGAGCGGGCTATGGGCGTACCCGGACCCTATTGAACCCTGGGAGTGGAGGAAGGCTCGCCGGAAATGAAACACCTCTTGCCATCCCCAGGCTTGGCTTTCCGCCTTCCCAGGGGCACCTAGAGACCGTGGCCCAGATAGGCTCTCTTCCAGAATTCCCAGGATTCCGCGAGGACTTCATCCATGTACTGGTCGAAATCGGCCTGGAGCAGATCCGCTGGCAAGCGGACCTTGTGGGTCAACAGAAGCACACCGGAAAGAGCATCCTGGGCGGAACTGTCCTCCGGAAAGTCCAGGCGAGCCCGAGAAAGGCGTTCCTCATTCCAGCCTTCACAGCAATGCCGGGCGGTTTCGAATGCGGCAGGCTCGACCCGCCGATCGCAGGAGACCTGGATGCCGAGATCCGGGCCGCAATGCCCCTCATGCCCCACCTGCACGAACACAGACCGGTTGAGGGTTTGCGCATAACCGAGGCACACAAGGTATCCGCCCTGAGCCTTGCTCCAATACTCCAGGGAACGCCTTCGGAGGTAGCGAACGATCAGCCTCCTGGAGACATCGGCATCACGGATCCAGGTCGGAGCAGAACCCAGCGGTACGGGCTCTCCTGGCCGTCCCACCGTCGGGACACCCAGGTGCGACGAGAGTTCAGCTCCTTTGAAGGACTCGGGGACTGAGTCCGAGGCATCCTCATCAGGGAATTCAGGCC
>JANYIU010000125.1 GCA_025361955.1 Holophagaceae bacterium | reverse complement strand
CACGAAGCCTTCACCAAGATGCGTGCCCGGGGCGCCAAGGTCACGGACATCGTCATTCTGGTGGTGGCGGCGGACGACGGTGTGATGCCGCAGACCATCGAGGCCATCAGCCACACCAAGGCCGCGGATGTGCCCATGGTCGTGGCCATCAACAAGATTGACAAGGGTGGGGCCAACCCCGAACGAGTTCAGCAGATGCTGCTTCAGCACAACGTGCAGACGGAAGCCTTCGGGGGCGATGTGCCTTCCGTGTCCGTTTCCGCCAAGTCCAAGCAGGGTCTGGAGGAACTTCTGGAAACGGTCCTCCTGATGGCCGATCTGAAGGATCTCAAGGCTGTCTATGACTGTCCTGCCGCTGGCAGCATCCTGGAAGCGCGTCTGGATCGCGGTCGCGGTCCCGTGGCCACGGTGCTGGTGCAGCAAGGCACCCTGCGGGCCGGGGAAGTCTTCGTCGCCGGTGCCACCATGGGCCGCGTCCGCGCCATGTTCAGTGATCAGGGCAAGAAGATCGCCGAGGCCACCCCCTCCATGGCTGTCCAGATCCTGGGCTTCGAGGAGGTGCCGGTTTCCGGCGACAACTTCCAAGTAGTCGAGGACGAAGCCAAGGGCCGCACCATCGTAGGCTTCCGGCAGGAGAAGGCCCGGGCCGCCGCGCAGTTCAGGCAGCGCGTCACCCTCGAGAACCTCTTCTCCACCCTCAAGGAAGGCCAGATCAAGGAACTGCCTCTCATTATCAAGGCCGATACCTCGGGTTCGGTGGAATCCCTGGTGGGAAGTCTCGAGAGACTGAGCACGGACAAGGTGCGCGTGCGCATCATCCACGCCGCCGCGGGCACGGTCAACAAGAACGACGTGCTCTTGGCCGAGGCCTCCAAAGCCAGCATCATCGCCTTCGCCACGAAGGCGGAACGGGAAGCCGAGGAACTGGCCCAGGAAGAGGGTGTGGATCTGCGCTTCCACGAGATCATCTACAAGGTCACCGAGGAAATCACGGCGGCCATGGTGGGGCTCCTGGATGCCGTGGAGAAGGAATCCATCCAAGGTCAGGCTGAGATCCGCCAGCTGTTCAAGGTCAACAAGACCTCGATCGCCGGCTCCTTCGTCACGGAAGGCAAGGTGCAGAAGGGCTACCGCGTCCGCGTCAAGCGCGGCGAGGTGATCGTGTGGGATGGCACCCTGAAGAGCCTCAAGCGGTTCAAGGAGGATGTGCACGAGGTGAAGAATGGCCTCGATTGCGGCATCTCCCTCGACGGTTTCGATGACCTCAAGGAAGGGGATATCCTCGAGTTCTATACCCGCGAGAAGCACGCCGCGACAAGCCTGTAATGCAGCGGCCAGGGGTGAGTGAGCAGCAAGCGATTTCGCTGATCACTGACCCCTAGCCACTGCTAAACTGCTTTCAATGGCTATGAAACGTCTTCGTCAGCGTGGCTTCACCCTCCTCGAGTTGCTCACCGTCATGACCATCCTGGCTCTGCTCGCCACGGTGGGGATCGTGGGCTATCGCCGTCACACCAGAGCCGCCAAGGAATCGGTCCTGAAGGAGGATCTGTTTCAGCTCAATCACGCCCTGGAACAACATAAGGCTGATCGGGGGAGGTATCCCAGCAATGTCGCCGCCCTTCGCGAGCAAGGCTACCTGCGGGACATCCCTGCGGATCCCATGACGGGTTCCAAGGACACCTGGGTGACGGAGCTGGAGCCGCCCGATCCGGACAATCCGGACGTTGATTCGGGCATCTTCCGCATCCGCAGTGGATCCACTGACCTCGGCGAGAACGGCATCCCCTATAACGAGTGGTCCTATTAGGGCGATAGACTGGCTGCATGACGGAGAAACTGCTTACCCGCCTCGACCGAGTCTCGGCCTTGCTCCTGCTCCTGTGGACGGGGATGGCCCTTGGGATTGCGATGCTTGCCGCCCCCATCGTCTTCCATCAGTTGCCCAGCCGGGAGCTTGCGGGCCGGGTGATCGGCGCCTGTTTCGGGTGGATCGATCTCCTGTCCTGGTTCGCCTTCGGCCTGCCGTTCTTGTTGAGTTACGGATCGCGCTGGTTGGCGGAGATGAAGGAGCCGGGCTTTGGCCCGATGAAATTATGGAGCGCAGCGGCGCTGGCCGCTCTGCTCATGTGCCTCACCAGTTCGGCTATCGTGAATCCCCGGATGCAGGCCATCCGGGCTCGGAGCAGTGGGCCGCTGGGGACCCTGCCGGAAGACTCGCCGGATCGGGCGGCTTTCAATCGAGCCCATAACCTCTCGGAGCAGCTTCTGGGGTTGCGGATGCTGCTGGCCTTGGGGTTGGCTGCAGGCGTGTTCTATCTGCCCAAAGGCAAGGCGGAGCCCGCTGAGGCGGTCATCAAAGCTTGATCAACCCAGCTCCCAGGCTTCCGGTTCTCGCGGTCGGGGAGGGCCAGGGATCAGCTCCAGCAGCCATTCCCGGATCTCCTCCACACCCCTTTTGGTCAGCGCGCAGGTCTGGACCGCTTCCGGGTGGAGACGCTTCATATCGAGCCGCTGCGGCCGCGTCAGGCGATCCACCTGATTGAGCACCAGCAGGCGCGGATGATCCCCGCAGCCGATCTCCCGCAGGGTCGCACCCACTACCTTCAGGTGGTCCTCCAGTTCGGGGCTGGCCGCATCAGCGACCACCAGCAGGGCTTCGGCGGTGCGCACCTCCCCGAGCGTGGATCGGAAGGCCGCCACCAGCTGATGCGGCAGTTTGCGGATGAAGCCGACGGTGTCCGATATCAGGGCCTGGCGCGGCATTCCGGTCTCATCGTCCTGGCCCAGCCAGGCTCGGCGGGTGGTGGTGTCCAGGGTGGCGAAGAGCATATCGACCGGCTCGCCTTCTCCGGTCAGGACCTTCAGGAGACTGGTTTTGCCGGCATTGGTGTAGCCGACCAGCGCCACCCGGGGCAGGTTCAGCAGGCGCCCCTGACGCTGGGTCTCGCGGACGCGCTCCAGGTGGAGCAGCTCCTTCTTGAGCTGCCCAATCCGCACCCGGGTCATGCGCCGGTCCACCTCGATCTGGGTTTCGCCCGCGCCACCCCGGATGCCCACGCCTCCCACCTGCCGCTCTAGATGGGTCCACGCGCCCTTCAAACGGGGCAATTCATACTCAAAACGAGCCAACTCCACCTGGGCTTTGGCTTCCCGAGTCTTCGCCCGCTGTTCGAAGATGGCCAGGATCAGCCCGGTTCGATCCAAGCAATGGAGCCCGGTGATTTTCTCGATATTGCGGACCTGGCTTCCGGATAGTTCATCGTCACAGATCAGGTATTCCGCTTCCATCCGCCGAGCTTCTTCCGCCGCGGCTTCCACCTGGCCGGTGCCATAGAAACAGCGCGAATCGATCGTGGGTCGTCGCAGATGATGCTGGCCCATGGGCTCCATACCGCAGGCCCGAGCCAATTCCGCCAACTCCGCAAGGTGATCCTCGACTTGGTCCGCCCGGTCACGGGAACCTTGGTGGGCGAGGAGGAAACAGCGCGTGGGGTGTTCTGTCATGCTTCAAGAGTAGCGGATTTCTTGTAGGATTTGAGCAGCGGCAGTCCCCACATTCAAGAGGGTCACCCCACGGGACGATGCAAGGTGTAATTCGTACGGTGCGATGTGGCGTTATTCGGCTTTGGGAAAGACAAGAAGGAAGGCGGCTCACTCGAGCTGGTGCTGGCCTATCTGGAAGACGCTCAGCGGGTCCGGACCCCATTCCTCCTTAAAGACAAGCACAAAGTGGACGTTCCAGCCATGCTCCAGGGGTTGGATGAGGATGCTTGTGCCTTGAACTTCCAGGTTTCCGGTGGAACCTTCGAAAAGGGCTCCAAGGTGGAATTCCTGTTCATCCTGGAGAGTCTCCGTTTGGGCGGAACCGCGCGGGTGAGCGAGGTTCGCTCGAATGGGGTCGTTCTGGATATTCCGGACGAGCTGGAATTGCTGGAACGCCGCAAACTCCCACGAGCCAGGCTGAATCCCAAGGAAGGCGCCAATGTGACTGCTCTCACCAGCCTCTTCGAAGGGGTGGGCGTGAATGGGGTCCTGGAGAGCATCTCCGAGGGGGGGTGCAGGGTCCGCGTGGAAAAGGCCCTCAACCTCAAGGACGAGAAGCGCCTTCCCTTGGGGACGGCCCTGCTCCCCAACGGGCAGCCCTTCATGCTTCTTAAACTAAACAAGGTCCCTAAGTGCCCAAGTGTCATGGAATTGACCGGGAAAGTTGCCTATCTGGATGATAACGGTGGGGGACTCTCCATGGGGATCGAATTTGACCAACCCAGGAGCGATTTTGCCAGTGCCATCCGGAGCCTCGTGAGCAGCCGGAGCGGAGCCATTCCCACCGTTGTCCCCGCAAAGGCCCGTCGCAAGGCCAGTGCGCCGGAGGAATCCCTCCTGGCTGACAGCAGGGAGCGAACGACTCTGCCCATTCCGCATAAAGCCATGGTGAAGGAACCTTCAGCTCCTGTGGCCAAGGAGCAAACCGCTCAGGGGATTGCGGCAGCTCCTGCGGCAGACGGGCCCGTTTCCGCGTCGGATGCACTTCCCAGTCCCCCCAGGAATCCTGCTCTGTTGCGGCTGAAGAAGCGCCCGCGAGCGATCGTCCTAATGGCAACGGCCGCCTACGGGCAACGGCTCCGGAACTTCCTCTTGGAGGACGGCTACGGCCGAGTGTTCGTGGCCTCCAACCGGGAGGAGCTCGCCACTTATATCCGCCAGCCCAATGTGGGCATGGTCTTCATTGATGCGGAGATGCCGGTACTGGAGTGCTTCGAGATGATCGCTCAGCTCCCTGAAGGGGAGCAGGACCTACCCCCCGTGCTCGTCGCAGCACAGGAAGTGTCCCGGGCCTTGGTTATTGCCGCCTCCCGTGCCGGCATATCCCAGCTTGTGGTCAAACCTTACTGCTTGGATGAAACGTTCTCGAGCCTGCTTGAGCAGCAGATGGGGTTGTAAGCGCACGGACATCCGGTGAGAGCCTTTCGCTTGCTAAAATAGAAAATTCACCACGAAGGCACAAAGCAAAAGCTTCACAGAAATCGCAGGCATTAAGTTTCAGTGAAAGACGCTAAGACGAAGCTGGGTCAGAGCATTGGTCCCTCGAAGGAGCGCCTGCTTCGCGTCTTTCTGGTTAACTTTGTGCCATTTTTTGCTGTTCTTGGTGCCTTCGTGCCTTAGTGGTTTTCTGTTGATGATCGGAACTTGTTAGGTTAGCCCCCATCAGTGGTCGAGAACAGCCTTGTCATGGGAGTGGAAGTGGCACTCACAGCATGGGTGTGTCAGTCATGACAGGACATCTGCATTCATGCCGAGCCCTTTCAAACCACGCCTATGCTGGGTAGTGCGATGGCTGCTCCCCGCCGAATCAGGTGTGTCGGCAAGGAGGGCGGTGAAATCCTGGGTTTTTACGATGGATCGGGGGATGCAATGCGCATTCTTTTCGGGCTGCTGCTTTCCTCTACTCTGCTGGCCAGCGCTTCGCCATGGACCACAAAAGATAAAGTGCTTGAAGGTGCCTTCGTAGTAGCGACTGCCCTTGACTGGAGACAGACACTGGATATTAAGAACCATTCCAATCTTTATGAGCAGAACCATGTTTTGGGAAGGCTCCCCAGTGATACGACGATCAATACCTATTTCGTGACTTCCATCGTTCTCCATGCGGTGGTGGCGGATCAGTTGCATGGGAAGTGGCGAACGGCATGGCAAGCCGTGTGGATCGGGCTTGAAGTCGGCACGGTCCAGAGAAACTACGCGCTAGGCATTCGTCTCAACTTCTGAGCAATGCCTGCATTCCGGGCCCCGGAGAACAGGATGCCCTGGGTTTTCCGCTCCGGCAGAGCGGGATCGTGGGGGCTTCAGGTTCAGTGCACGTCCGTAGACGGCTCTGGCCGCCTCGGGGAAGGCCTCGTTCAGCGTGGGGTGAGGATACATCGTGCGAATCAGTTCTTCGACCGTGTACTCGCCCCCTAGAAGCGCCACGCTGCTTGCGATGAGTTCCGTGGCTTTGGGGCCGATGATGTGGATGCCCAGGATTTCGCCGTACTGCTTGTCGGCCACGATCTTGATGAAGCCATGGGGCTCACCCACGATATTGGCTTTAGCCAGCGGCATGAAGGGGAAGGCGCCGGTGAGGACGTCGTGGCCCTTGGCCTTGGCCTGGGCTTCGGTCAGGCCCACGCAGCCTACTTCGGGGTCGCAGTAGGTGCAGCTCGGGATGCGGTCGTAGTTCACGGGGTGGGGATGGACATCCTTGCCCAGCTCCATGGCCGCATGTTCGGCCGCCACGATACCCTCGTCGCTGGCCACATGAGCCAGCCACGGCGTGCGCACGATATCGCCGATGGCATAAAGATGGGGTTCACCGGTGCGCATGAACTCGTCCACATTCACGCAACCTCGGTCCACCACAGTCTGGGTGGCCTCCAGGCCGACGCCCGCGGTGAGGGGTGTCCGGCCCACGGCCACCAGCAGGTGGGAGCCTTCCACCACGCCCGCCTTCTCGCCCTCGAGGTGGCAGACCACCCTGTCCTCGAAGCGCTCGATGGAGGCGATCTTGGTCTTCACGCGGCAGTCCATCTTGTAGGTGCGGGTAAAGATCTTGCCGAGCTCCATCCCGAGATCCACGTCCTCCAGAGGGATCAGCGTATCCAGCATCTCCACCAGGGTGATCTTCGAACCCAGGCGGGAGAAGACGCTGGCGAACTCCACGCCGATGGCGCCCGCGCCCAGGATCACCAGGTGCTGGGGGACTTCCTGGATGTCGAGGAGATGGTCGCTGTTCAGGACGCGCTTGCCGTCAGATTCCAAGCCGGGCAGCTCGCGGGGCACACTGCCGGTGGCCAGGATGATCTTCTTCGCCTCGTGGGTTTCACCCTCGACCTGGACCTTGCCGCCGCCAAGGAGCGTGCCCATGCCCTTCAGGACCGTGATCTTGTTCTTTTTCATGAGAAATTCGACGCCCTTGCCGTTCTTCATTACAATCTTGTTTTTCCTCGCCACCAGCGTAAGCAGGTCAGGTTTCATTCCGCTGATATCCACGCCCGCGATACCAAATTCCTTCAGGCTTGCCATCTGCTCATAGCGATGGGCGGTCTCCAGCCAAGTCTTGGCGGGGATGCAACCCCGGCGGAGGCACGTGCCGCCCAGACCGTCAGGATCCTTTTCCACCAGGGCGGTGTTCAAGCCCAGTTGGGCAGCGCGGATGGCAGCAATGTAACCACCGGGGCCAGAGCCAATGATGATCAGATCGAAGGAAGCCATATCTCACTCCTGGGATGCAAACGCCCCATGATCCCACAATTATTCAGATCCAAGTGTCACGCGGAACCAGATAATGGATTGCAGATTGAAAAGAACTGTTCCGGAACGGAAAAATCGTTGTCATTCCTCCGCCAGCAATCGATGAATGGCCTCTTCGGCCGATTTCATCAAGGCCTGGGCATTCGGGAAGTCCTGAGGACGCAAGGGGGCGCCTACTCGGATCGTATAGTCACCCGGAGCCACCCGCCAATCGTTCGGTGGGAGCACCCGGAAGCCGCCGAGAATGGCCATGGGAATCACTGGCACTTCCGCCTTCATCGCCAGGGCGAAGACGCCCCGTTTGAAGGGCTGGATAAAGCCGGTTCGGGTCCGCGTTCCCTCGGGGAAGGCAGCGATGCTTTGACCTTCCCGGATCAGCCAGGCGGCGCGTCTCAGGGAGGCAACGGCTCTGGATTGTCGCCCCCGATCGACGAAGATGAATCCCGCGAGCCAGATGAGCCAGCCCAGGAAGGGGATGTAGGCCAATTCCTTCTTGGCGATGAAGACAGGCCTGCAGGGCAGGGTGGAAATCAGCAGGGGGGGATCACAGAAGGAGGCATGGTTGGCGACGAAAATGGCCGGTCGGCGCGAAGTCTTGAGGTCTTCCGGGAGATCGTCCCAGCCCACCAGGTGCATGCGCACTCCGAAAGAGGCTGCCACTTGGCGGATCCATCCCGGAGCAAGGAGCCAGAAGGCTCGTCGGCGGCCGACGAAGGGCGCCAGCAGGAAGCCCAGGGAAGCGGCCAAGGCCAGGTAAGGGGCTGCGATCATCCAGATCCCCAGGGGACGGAGAACGGGACGCGGAGATCGTGGCGGGGGAGGCATGCAGGAATGGTGGCGTCAGCTGGCTAGGGCTGCGGCCAGGGCCGTCGCAAGGAAGAGATGGGTCAAGCGCATCATGGCTCCGGGAGTTCGTCTCCCTTTCATTGTGCCCTGGACTAGGAAAGGCTTCACTTCGGTATCCTCAATGTATGTTCACCATCGATCTTCCCACCTGGTTTCTGTCGGTGCTGTTGGCACCCTTCGGCCTGATCCTCGGATCCTTCGGCAATGTGCTCATCCACCGCTTGCCCCAGGAGGAAAAGGCGGATCGGAATGTAGTCACGAAACCCAGCCATTGCCCATCCTGCAAGACGCCCATCCGTTGGTTCCACAATGTCCCACTCTTGAGCTGGCTCTGGCTTCGGGGAAAGTGCGCGGCGTGCGGTTGGCGCATCCCTGTCCGCTATCCCTTGGTGGAATGCCTCACTGGGGCTCTGTTGGCGGGTTCGGTGTGGATCCTGCCCTTCGGAACCCTGATCTGGATCAAAGGCGTGCTCTGTGGATATGCCTTGATCGTTCTGTTCTTCACGGATCTGACGGAATTCATGCTGCCTGACGCAATCCAGTTTCCCCTCATGGCTCTTGGCGTGCTGTTCACGCTGCCCCAGCTAATAGCGGGCCAGCACCTGACCCGGATAACCACCACCGGCTGGAACTTCCTTGAGGTATTCACCTTCGCGAATGGGGTTCAACAGGCGCCAGCCTGGAGCCTCACCGGTCCCGTAGTTGAGTGGCAGGGCAGCCTGCTAGGGCTTACTGTGGGCTACGGAGTCCCGGCCTTGTTGAATCAGGCCTATAAATGGATTCGCAAGACGGATGGCCTTGGCATGGGCGATTTCAAGATGCTGGCCTGGCTGGGCGCATTCTGGGGCTGGGCTCCCATGGTGGGCATCCTCTTCGGAGGGGCCCTCCTGGGCAGTGCCGTGGGCCTGCCCTTGATGTTGTTGCGCAAGGCCAGCGGGCAGACCATGCTGCCCTTCGGCTGCGCGCTGGCCCTGGCCACCCCTGTGGTGGTTTTCTATGGCCCGGCTCTCTTATCGGCTTATCTGGGTTTGATGCAGTGATTCCCTGCTGACGGGCGCGAACCTTTGGCCTGGGAGATGGTGATTGAAGCCTTGGTAGGCGGAGATTCATGATTTCCGCGTTTGACTTCCTACCGAATCGGCTAGAATCCTGGCAGACCTCCAATCCATCACCACGACCCGGCTGTCATCAGCCCGTTTGCTCTTGTATCTAACAACAATTAATAACAATACTGGGCAAACGCCCATATCTGGAGGGGATGTGAACATCCCTGCTGCCACCGTCACCGACAACTCGCTGTTTCCGCTCCAGACGGAACGGGATTTCCTTACCACGCTTCAGGTTCAGCCGAGCGAAGCTTCTGTGAATTTCAATAAGGTTCTGGAATCCACCGGTTCGATCACGGACACCGTCCAAATCGGAACGGTCGGTCAGGCCGCGACTCTGGACCCTACTTCCTCGGCGCTATTCCAGGCTCATTCGGGGGCTTTTTCGGCCAGCCAAGCCCTCGCGGGCTCTTCGGCTTTGGCTCAGGCCTCGGACCAGCCGTCCCAGCTCAGGGTCACAGGTATCAATGCCGCTGCCGCCACCGGACCTTTCGCGAACGGGCAGACCCCGCAAGCCGAGAACTTCCAGGCACAGCTGAGTGGTCTGGACGCAATGGCATCCTCCCGGTACCCGGCGGTCACCGGACCCGGCGATTTCACCAATACCTACGACTCATTGCGCAGCGCTGGGCGGATGAATCCGCCGATCGGAACTCAGGTAGATTTGAAGGGCTGACCAGAATTTCCGCCAGCCCGTTCAGAAGCTTCTTCTTTAGTTGTGCGTGGGTTGGCAGATTTCCACCAAGACGCCGCCGGTCTCCGCAGGGTGGATGAACGCGATCCGATTGCCATGGGCGCCCTTGCGGGGCTCCTTGTCGATCATGCGGATGCCCTTGGCGAGGAGCTCCTTCACGGCCTCATCGACATTGTCCACTTCGAAGGCCAGGTGATGAACGCCAGGTCCCTTCTTTTCGAGGAATTTGCTCACGGGGCCTTCAGGGTCGGTGCTCTCGAGGTACTCCAAGCTGCTCTCGCCAATGGAGTAGAAGGCGGTGCGTACCTTCTGCTCCGCCACTTCCTCGATGTGCTCCGCCTTGATCCCGAAGATCTTGTCGAGCCGGTCCATGGCTTCCTGAAGGGTGGGAGACGCGATGCCGAGATGGCTGATGCGCAGCAATTTCATGGGAACCTCTGGAGAATAGTTTACACGCAAGGAACGACTTGATTAAAGACCTTCCATGTTCAACGATTAGCCTTCCCGGTGATGTGTTCGATGCGGATGCGCACCACCACGGTCTTGGGCCCGTCCTTGCGGATCTCCTCCTGAACCTCCGCTTCGAAGCCCACACAAAAGCGGCGACCCATAAGTTCCAAGGCCTTGCGTTTCTCGATGGGATCCTCCACCAGGCTCGCGCGACCAAAGATGATGGCGCTTTCATAGCGGGTGGTGACTTCCTTCGGGGCAATCTCGGCACTGGCGATGGCGCTGAAGGCGACCCGTTCTTCATGGGCGAGATTCTCCAGTTTGTGCCCTGCAAGGGAACAGTGGAAATAGAGCAGGTCTCCGGCGAGCACGTGGTTGACGGGAACCGCATAGGGCCAGCCATCCGCTCCCACCGTGGCGAGGAAGCCGTGATCCGCCCGAGCCATGATCTCCCTGGCTTCGGTCTCGCTGAGTGAACGATCAATCCTGCGCATGTCGTGTATCATCGCTTCTCTCCAGGTTCCATCGTCCTGTGTCCGCCTGGTTTCGCCAACCCTGAAATCCCTGCCTAGGTCGCCGGTTCGCAATCGCCTGATTGCGCTTCCGCCCTATTGCTTAGATCATCACAGGACAGCTCTAAGGAGTGTCCGATGAACCTGAACTATGTCCTGGTGGTCGCTGCGGCGGCGTCTATGTTCCCTTGCGGCGCTGTGGCGCAATCCCTGACGAAATACGCGGACAAGCCCCTGGTGTTGAAGATATTCGAGACCTCGGATCTGCACGGTGCGCTGATCCCGTACGACTTCAAGACAGACAAACCCAAGCCGACGAGCCTAGCCAACGTCGCGACCCTCGTCAAGCAAGCTCGGTCCGACAGGTCACAGGAGGTGCTGCTCCTGGACTGCGGGGACAACCTGCAAGGGCAGCCTGTCATCTACTACTACAACTTCGTCAATACCAAGGTTCCCAGTGTCTTCTCCCAAGCTTTCAACTACCTGAGCTATGACGTGGTCGGCGTGGGTAATCACGATGTGGAGACGGGCCATGAGGTCTATGACAAGGTCGCGAAGGAACTCAAGACTGGCTTCGTGACCGCCAATCTCGTCCGGGAAACCGATGGCAAACCCTACTTCCCGCCTTACAAAATCGTGAAGAAGGGCGGTGTGAAGATCGCCGTGTTGGGACTCACCGAGCCAGCGTTCGTGAAGAACTTCCCGAAGGTGCTCTACTCGGGCATCCGGGTGGAGGACATGATCGAATGCGCGAAGAAATGGGTGCCCATCATCCAGACCAAGGAGAAGCCCGATGTGCTCCTGGGCCTTTTCCACGCTGGGCTTGACTACACGGCCGGAGGCCAGAAGGCGGATACCGCGCACAATGAGAACAGTGCCCAGCTCGTGGTCCAGAATGTGCCGGGCTTCGACGCCGTGTTCATGGGACACGACCACTTGGGCTGGGATGGTCAGGGTTACGACCCCGTCACCAAGGGCAAAATCGATGTGAAGGATCCCAACGGCAAGGTCGTGCCCATCTTCGGAGCCATGAACGAGGCCAGGAAGATTCCGGTGGTCACCATGACGATCAGGTACGATCGAGGCACGAAAAAGCTGGCGAAGACCATCCAGGGCGAGCTTGTCGATATGTCCAAAATAGCTCCCGATGATGCGTTCGTGCAGGCCCTGGACAAGCAGACACAAGAAGCCAAGGTCTGGGTTTCCAAGCCCATCGGGAAGATGAGCGGCACCATCAACTCGCGCGAGGCCATGTTCGGCGATTCAGCCTTTGTCGATCTCATCCACGCCCTGCAGCTGGAGCTGACCAAGGATCCGGCCTTTGGCCTCAAGCCCGCCCAGATCTCCCTCTGCGCGCCCCTATCGCCCAATGCGGTCCTGCCTTCCAGCGCGGATGGAACGATCTACGTGCGGGACATGTTCTCGCTCTATGTCTATGAGAACTGGATGTACACCATGACGCTTACAGGGCAGCAGGTGAAGGATGTCCTGGAAGTCTCGTACGGTGGATGGTTCAACGAGATGAAATCCAAGGACGACCACTTGATCGCCTTCGTCACCCAGCCCGATGGCTCCTTGATTTTCGATACCCGCACCAACATGCCTCGAACCAAGGTGGCCAGCTACAATTACGACTCCGCAGCGGGCATTATTTACGACGTGGAGGTGAACCAGCCCACCGGTAAGCGCGTCACCATCAAGTCCATGGCCGATGGCACACCGTTCAGCCTAGCTACGACTTACACCGTGGCCTTGAATTCCTATCGTGCCATGGGCGGCGGAGGGATGCTGGAGAAGGGCGCGAAGATCCCCGCTGCGGACCTGATCGCCATGAAGTATGTCTCTTCGGCCACCACCAAGGATCTGCGTTTCTATCTCACCCAGTACATCGAGAAGAAGAACATGGCTCCCTTGACACCGGGGGCCTTCGGCAACTGGAAAGTGCTGCCTGCCGATTGGGCGACCGCGGGCATGGCTCTGGATTCTCCGCTGCTGTACCCTGCGGCCAAGTAAGTTGCTGTCACTTAATCACCCTGTCGTCCTGATGGCGAGAGCGGCAAAAGGAGCCGTAACGAAACAACCACAAAAACACTGGTTATTCCGTAACGGCTCCTAAGTATTCCGGAGCGAAGCCCCTTGGTCCTGATTCGCGGCATCCTCTTCGATTTCGGCAACGTCATTTGCCGCATAGACCAGCGGCGTTTGGTCATGGGTCTAAGTGCGCTCAGCGGGAAGACCCCAGTGGAAATCTATCAACGGGTGGCAGAGGGCTCAGCCATCTCCCGGGACTACGAGTTGGGCCTGCTGACCTCCGGGGAATTCCTGGAGCGCATCTCGGTTTTGTTAGGCTACCACTTTGAAACTGCGGCGTTCATTCAGGCATTCAACGCGATCTTCACGCCCATCGATTCCACCTTCCTCCTGATCCGCCGCTTGCAGCCCCGCTATTCACTGGGATTGGTCTCGAACACGAATGCCTGGCACGCTGAATACACCATTCGCCGTTGCGCTGTCTATCCACTCTTCGACGCGGTGAGTCTATCCTTCGAGGTCAAGGCCTTCAAACCCGATCCAAGGTTGCTGGAGAACACGCTGCACAAGCTGGGCTTGAGAGCGAGCGAGTGCGTATTCATTGACGATTTGCCTGAAAACGTCGCAGGGGCTAGGCAGATGGGTATGCATGGAATCCTGTACCGCGAGCACACTGCACTGCAGGCGTCCTTGAAGGAACTCGGGATCGAGAGCTGAGCCGCAGGGATCCTTGAGGATCAATTCTCGTGTAGCTCGCCGGGAATCGATTCAGGGGGTAGCGCCAACCTTTCCGCCTGGCGCTTGCGCACAATGATCCAGGTCGCTAGGGTCCAGGTGGGTGCCAGTTCGGCGATGGGCAGCAATTCGATGAGGAACGAAGGCACCAGGGCCCAGTGCCATCCCAGGAGCCGCCAGAGCAACGCCATGGCCAGAATATCCAATGGTTTATCCAGCCAAAAACTCAGTCCGCCAGTGACCGGCAGCAGACCGAGCTGCAAGACATCCACTAGGATGGCAACCACCCAAGCTAATTGAATCCTTTTGGAAAACGATAGGGTCATGACGGAATGCTATTCAGTCAGAGAACTGGAGGTTATCTGCTTGCTCACCAGCGGGGCACCCTTGCCACGATTCGCTGAGTCATCGGTCGGCCGATGTGGGTTGCGTCAAACCTCAACCTTCTCCACTTCGTCGGCGCGCAAGCGCGAAATACGATCCTTGACCTTGTCGCTAAGGTCCTTCAAATCCCCGCGCAGATCAGGCCCAGTTTTTGGCGTCGTCAGAGCCACAATAGCTGCCCCAACCGCAGCTCCAGCGAGAAAAATCAGCAGGGGGGTAGCAATTGATCCACTATCTTCACTCATGGGGGGTCTCCTTGAAATGGCTCGCCTTTGGGCGGCGCAACAAATAGGTTACGCCTTGGATGCCTACCAGCAAGGAATCAATCCAATTTGAGGCAGCGCTCTTTCGGCTCAAAATCCCCGGAATGGCCCGGACGACTCCGGTCACCATCTGGGTCAGGCCCGAGGGCAATTCGAAAATTCTGCGAGCCAGATTCGCCACGTCATCCGCTTGTTTCCGGACTTCATGGATATCTTCGGTCATCTGCCGAAGATCCCGGGCGGAGCTTTCCGCTAATCGCTCGACCGCGGCGGCCGTCCGACGGGCTTGGATGAGCAACAGAACGAGGAACACGGTCAGGGTGACCATGGTCAGGAGCAGGACGATCTGAAGAAGAAGCGGCATGATAGGACCTCGCGAGGATATCCCTATAGTATGGGATTCTCGCGACCGGGACGGTATATCGAATGGGTTGAGAGATCACGGAGTTCGCGGATCGCACGGACAGTCATTCGAGCCGACGTTCACCGTCGGCAGCAGACCCGCCGAAAATAGGTCAACATTGTAGGCACCCGGGTGCGCTTTGGAGGCATTGCCTGGTTCCAGGTGCAGTTTCAGGAATGCCAGGGTTTTCGGCCACGCAGCCTGTGCGGCCCTAAGATTGGCTCCCGCCTCCCCATCGAGCTGACGGAGGAACGCATGTCCGGCCCCATCGAAGGTTTCGGTTTCGAAACGCTTGCCGAGCTTCTTCATTGCATCCGCTGCTGGGCCCACCGTGGCGTTCACTCGAGCATCATTGCCACCGTAGAGACCCAGTACGGGCGCTTTGATGGTGGCCAGGGCATCCTTGGAAGGTGAAGTACCGTAGTAGACGACTGCTGCCTTGAGCGCGGGCTGTCGGGTCGCGTAGCCAAAACTGATACCCCCTCCCCAGCAGAATCCGATGACGCCGAAATCGGCTTTGGCCGAGGGCAGCGCAGTGGCGTATTTAGAGGCCGCGTCAAGCCTCCTGTAGACCTCGTCCAGCTTCAGATTGCTGTTCAGGGACCTAGCCTGGTCGACGGTCATGGCAGCACTACCCTTTCCACCAGGACCCATTCCGCTAAGAAAATCGGGTGCGACGGCGATGAACCCTGCGGCCGCGAGGGAGTCCGTCACTGCCCTCGCCCAGTCGTTGAGTCCGAATATCTCATGCACGACCATGACGACAGGGGCCTTTTCCTTCCTCTCGGGGTAGACGACCCAGAGGTTGACCTTGTCCCCTCCTCCTGCATCCACCGTCACCCATTCCGCGTGACGCGGCGACTTGTTCAACTGCTCGAGCGCTCCGGTTTCCCCCGGAGGCAGGGCCTGACCCGCCTGGGCCGCGGAGAACAAAAAAAACGAAAAG
>JANYIU010000006.1 GCA_025361955.1 Holophagaceae bacterium | reverse complement strand
GACGCCAAGGGATCTGGACTTGCACATCATTCGCGATAACTACGCCACCCACAAACACCCTGCGGTGAAGAAGTGGCTGGAAACACACACGCGCATCCACACCCACTTCACGCCAACGAGTTCATCGTGGCTGAACATGGTGGAACGATTTTTCAGGGACATCACGGAGAACCGCATCCGCAGCGGTGTTTTCAGATCGGTCCCTGAACTCGAGGCCGACATTCAAACCTACATCACGAATCACAACGCAGCCCCAAAGCCCTTCATCTGGACAGCTTCCGCGAACGACATCCTCGCGAAGGTCGCTCGCGCTCGAAAGCTTTTGAATGTTGCACGTATTTCTCGCGACCTACACTAACCCTTTCCGTGGCCGCCCTTGCCACGTCGGCCCTGCATCAGGCCCTGGCGGTAGGCCCTGAGCTTGTCCATCTCGATTCGCTGTTCCGGGGTCAGGAGGGTGCGGATCTCGTTGTGCGTGGTGCGATGCTCCAGCAGCAGATCGAAGGCCTTGTCCGACTTGGCCTGGTAAAGGGTCTTGAGCTGGGCTGGGGGGGTGTCGAGGTTCTGCGCGGCGTCCCGGAAGGCCTTGCGAGTCTCGGCGGCCGCCTGGGCCTTCGCCTTGGTCGCATCCGCGTGACGGGACTGGATAGCCTGGATCTGGGTCTTCTGGTTCTCGGTCAGCTTGAGCTGATCGGCCATGCGGCCCATCATCTGACCCTGGCCGGTGCCTCCATCGGGGTTGCTCGAGGGCTGGGCGGCCAAGGGTATGAGGCCGAGTCCGAAAACGAGGGCGAATTTGGTGAAATGACTGATCATGGGGGTCTCCTTCGAATGCTGGGGCGATTTCACCCTGCTCCACAATTGACCGAGGGAAGCTCCAAAGGTTGAAGACGACCTGTATGGAATGGGGGTTCCACGAACGGACTGAGAGCAGAGGTCATTGCAGGGGTGGTTGTTCAGTGAATTTCGTGGTGGGAAACGATTATTGTTGACTGATTTGGTTGTGTTATCTTGGCTCGCCAGCTGATGGTTCAAAGGAGGCGTAATGGTGTCTGAGGATGGCCTCGGTCACGACCTGAAACCCCTATCCAGTGGCCAGCGCTTGGCCCTGTTCCGTAACATCTATGCAGCCCGGCGGATCGATGACCGGGAGATCGCCGGGAAGCGCCAGAACAAAGTCTTCTTTCAGATCAACGGCGCGGGGCACGAGGCCGTGCAGGCCGCGGCGGTGATGTGCCTGAGGCCTGGCCACGACTGGTTCTTCCTCTACTATCGCGACCGGGCACTGGCCTACGGCCTGGGCATCAGCGCCAAGGACATGTTCCTGGGCTCGGTGGGATCGAGTCTGGACCCGGCCACGGGAGGCCGCCAGATGCCCACCCATTGGACCTCGCCGAAGCTGAACATCTTCGCCTGTTCCAGCACCACCGGCACCCAATTCCTGCAGGCCGTGGGCGTGGCGGAGGGGGTGCTGCGCGCGGAGCAGGGCGGCCTCACCGAGGCCCTCGGGATTCATAGTGACTCAGTCGTACTGGCCACATCCGGGGAAGGCACCTGTTCCGAAGGGGAATTCTGGGAAGCCATCAACTGCGCGGTGAACCTCAAACTGCCGGTGCTCTTCCTCATCCAGGACAATGGCTATGCCATCTCCACACCGAGCTCGGTGCAGTATGCCGGGGCCGATATAGCCGCCTTGCTGAAGGGTTGGGAGCCCCATGGGTTGCTGGTGATCGACGATCTGGACGGCTGTGATCCTCTGGCCAGTTACGCGGCTATGCAGCAAGCGGTCAGCCACGTCCGTCAGCGCAAGGGCCCGGCCCTCGTGCGTGCCAAGGTCGTCCGCCCCTATTCCCATTCCCTCTCCGACGACGACCACCTTTACAAGACGTTCGAACAGCGCACCGCCGAGGCTCAGCGGGACCCAGTCGTGACCTACGGGCAGAAACTGGTGGAACTGGGCGACCTCACCGAAATCACCCTGGAACAGCTGAAATCCGAAATCCAGGTGGAGATCGAAGGGGCTTGGGAAGCGGCCGAGCAGGCCCCAGCGCCGGAGCCTGCCACGGTGATGCGCTATTTGTACAGCGAGGAAGTGGATCCCACTTCGCCTGCCTTCGATACGGAGGACCAGCTTTCGGCAACCCTGACAACGTCTGATACCCAGAAAACCATGATCGATCTCATCAACACCACCTTGAAACTCGAGATGGGGCTGGATCCGCGCATCCTGGTGTTCGGGGAGGACGTGGCTGACGCGACGCAGGAGGAGATCCTCAAGGAGGTGAAGGGCAAGGGGGGCGTCTTCAAGGCTACCCACGGACTGCAGAAGGCCTATGGGAGTCATCGGGTTTACAACTCGCCGCTGGCGGAGGCCGCCATCATCGGCCGAGCCATCGGGCTCGCGGCCCAGGGCTTCAAGCCGGTGGTGGAGATCCAGTTCTTCGACTACATCTGGCCCGCGATGCAGCAGCTGCGTGAGGAACTGGCGACGTTGCGCTGGCGTTCCAATAACAACTTCAAGGCCCCCATGGTGGTCCGCGTGCCGATCGGCGGCTACTTGACCGGCGGCGGCGTCTATCACAGCCAGTGCGGTGAGAGCATCTTCACCCACATTCCCGGCTTGCGCGTGGTGTATCCAAGCACGGCCAGGGATGCCGCGGGACTCCTACGCACGGCCATCCGTTGTGATGACCCGGTCCTGTTCCTGGAACCGAAGCACCTCTATCGGCAGACCCACAACAAGGACCTGGATCCCGGTCCGGACTTCCTGATCCCCTTCGGAAAGGCCCGCTTGGTGCGCGCGGGCACGGGCCTCTCCGTGATCACTTACGGCAGCACCGTTTACCGGGCGTTCCAAGCTGCCCAGCAGGCTGAGGCAGAAGGGATCAGCGTGGAGATCGTGGATCTGCGCTCCCTGAATCCGTACGACTGGAGCGCCATCCAACGCACCGTGCAGAAGACCCATCGGGTGATCGTGGCCCACGAGGACACCCGCAGCTGGGGCTATGGCGCCGAACTCGCGGCGCGCATAGCTGACGAACTCTTCTTCGATCTGGACGCCCCGGTGCGCCGAGTGGCTGCCCTCGATACCTGGGTGGCCTACCACCCGCACCTCGAGGACACCATCCTGCCCCAGTCCAGCCATTTTCTGGAGGCCTATCGGGCCCTGGCGCAGGTCTGAATCCAAGCTGGGAACCAGAACGTGTCGAGGCATAGGAGCCGGTGGTTTAGATCGGCGGTTGTTTGTGATTTTCAGCTTGAAATTTATGTGAAATATATTTGACAAAATATCGTATCAATGAAACTAAGAGATGCTGTTGTCAGGTTACTTCTGGACGTGCGCACCCACATAAGCTCACAAGAATGCCTGTATGGTTGACTATTAGGGAGCTTGTCAGCATGCAGCGGTGCCTGAATATCAATCAAGAAGTGTCCTTTTAGACAAATAGTGCAACCTTTAATTACTTGATTGACGCTAAAAAGTGACCTTCAGCATTGTAAAGTTTTACGTGATATTTATTTGACGTTGAGTTACGTTCGTGAAATCAGGACTGCCTCGGGCACCGCATGGCCATTGCGGAAGTGGCTCTGGAAGGGCCGGGGGCGCAGCCATTCGGGCACCCGGATGGGTTGGCCTGGGCCATGAGGAGAGCCGTTTTGAAACGAAAAATCAGCCTTTTTGGAATGACCCTCGCCACCTGGCTTGCGGCCACCTGTCCGGCCTGGGCTTCGGAAGCCCTGACCCAGGGGGGTTTGCGGCAGGTCGAGCAATACAACTTCTCCATCCACATCCTGGCGATGCTGCTGGTGGGCTTCGGCTTCCTGATGGTGTTCGTCAAAAAATATGGCTATAGCGCGACCACTGGCACCTATCTGGTCGTCGGTCTCGGGATTCCCCTCTACCTGTTCCTGCGATCCTCGGGAGTCCTTTCCGCGGAGGCCCTGGCGCCGGATAGCATTCATGCCTTGCTGCTGGCCGAGTTCGCCTGTGCCGCGGCCCTGATCGCCATGGGCGCGGTGCTGGGTCGTCTGCGCCTGTATCAGTATGCGATCCTCGCCGCTCTCCTGATCCCGGCCTATATGCTCAACGAATGGCTGGTGCTGGATGGCGGACTTGGTTTCACGAAGGGGTTCGTGGACGCAGCGGGCTCCATCGTCATCCATGCCTTCGGGGCCTACTTTGGTCTGGGCCTGGCGATCGCCCTCACCCGCACCAAACAATTGCAGCAGCCCATCGAGAGTGATGAGACCTCGGATCGCTTCTCCATGCTCGGCTCGATGGTTCTCTGGATCTTCTGGCCCAGCTTCTGCAGCGCCGTGGTGCCAGCCGAACAGCTGCCCCGGACCGTCATCGCCACCATCCTGGCCCTTTGTGGCGCCACCCTCGCCACCTATGTCCTGAGTTCCATCCTCCGCAAGGGGAAGCCGCTGTTCGCGGACATCTGCAATGCAGCCCTGGCGGGCGGTGTCAGTGTCGGTGCCACCTGCAATAGGGTTTCGGCCCCGGGCGCGTTCCTGATCGGGCTCCTGGCGGGATCGATCTGTGTGGTGGGTTACGTGATCATCCAGCCGAAACTCCAGGCTCGTTTCAAGTTCATCGATACCTGCGGCGTGCACAACCTGCACGGAATGCCTGGACTCCTGGGCGGATTGATCGCCGTTTTTGTGGTTCCCGGTGCCGCTAGCGCACAGCTTCTGGGCATCCTCGTCACCGTGGTGCTGGCGGTCCTCACCGGGGTCCTCAGCGGCTATGTCATCCGGGTGACTGGCGAGAAAGAAACCGTCTACGAGGATGAGCCTGAGTTCTCCGCCGCGGAGTAACCGGACCCAGAGCCGCAGTCCCTTGTAAGGCACCGATGCTGGGGAGTGCCCGCTGGGCTTCTAGGAGCCATTAAGGAATAACCACTGTTATGTGGTTGTTTCGTTACGGCTCCTTATGCCGCTCTCGCCACCGGGACTGCAAGGATATTACGCGACAGCGGCCTAGCCCTTTTCAGCTTCCTCCAGCGCCGACTCCACGGCTTTCGCCAAGGCGTCGGAATTGACAGGCTTGTAAAGGATGTGGCGCACATTAAACTTATTCAGATGTGCAGCGATGTCCTCATCCCGGTTGGAGGTCACGCAAATCACTGGGGTCTTGGGGCTGGTTTTCTGAACCATGCGCGCCAGGGTGGCGCCATTGCATCCCGCCATCTGGTAGTCGGTGACGATGAGATCGGGCAGCGAGTTGGTGATCTTGTCCGGTACTTCCATGGCCGACATCGGGGTCCAGTCCTCCACGTCATGCCCATGGATCTCCAGGCACCGCCTCAGGTAGACCTTCATGAGGGAGCTGTCTTCGACCACAAGGATCTTCGCCATGGCTCAAGTCTAACCAGGAACCTGTCCGGGCGATCCCAGCGGGACTTGGTTCAGAAAATCAAGTGTCGCTATGCCTGTAGCTAGGCAGGAATTTGGGATTGATGCCCCCATCCACCCCCTTCGCGGTTTACCGGAAAACCCAAAAAACGTGATCGGCAGACTCTTCGAATCCTTGGGGGAAGCATCCATTCTCAATTATTCAAGCGCACCGGCACACTTGGCCGATACCTAGACGTAGTAGGAGAGCGCCGGAGTTTTCATGCCAAACCCCCTTGATAAGTCCGAGCAGCAGCAGGCGATCCCAGACCAGTTGACCCAGATCGCTCATGAACAGGAGGGGGGCGCTGACCGCGTCATCTCTCAGATCGAGGTTGCCCAGAACAGCCTTGAGGAGATCCAGAGCCTCACGAAGGAGTGCCAAGAGATCATCGCTCGCATCGTGCCGACCTCAGGGGAGCTTGAAAATCTCATCAGCAAGCTGGAGGACATCAGCACTCACACGGATAATGGTATTTACAACATTCAGGGCGTGTTCGACCTGTTCCAGTACCAGGACATCGTCCGTCAGAAGCTGGAAAAGGTTGGACACCGGCTCATTGATGTCTCCGAATACATCCT
>JANYIU010000322.1 GCA_025361955.1 Holophagaceae bacterium | reverse complement strand
TAACACCACACTACTTCATTGATGATGTTCTCAGTGCTAAACACTTCGTTAAGAGCGAGTCGGATAAATGAATTGACGCGGTAATCACAATGCACATAAATGCTCCCATCATCTGCCAACAAGTCCCGCATGAGAATTAGTCGCTCGTAGATCATCGAGATGAATGAATCCGCCCCTCGCCCCCAGGTATCCCGGTAGGCGATTTGCTCCAGGAGGTTTGGCTCCTTATGGAAGGTCTCGCCGCCGATCTCGATATCCATGCTGAAGTCGGCGCCCACATCAAAGGGGGGATCAATGTAGATCAGCTTGAGGCCGCCCGCCTCCTTGATTTGTTCGCATAGGGGGCCTTTCTTAAGGCTGGAGAGGATCAGCTTGTTGTCGCCCCAGATGAGCTTGTTGGTCCAGCCCTTGGTCTGCCGGGAATCGAAACCAAGGAGCTGATTGTCCTCGTGTTTCTCTTTTCGCGGTTCATCAATGTGCTCCAAGGTCTGGAAGGGGAGGATGGCCGTGCACACGTCCCGCGTCTTGCCGTTCCACACCAGTTCCACTTCCCGCTTGTCCGCGAAGAGCAGGAAACGGTATTTCTCCGGCAGGGGCTTGCCCGCCTGGATCAGCGCGATGAGATCGCGCTTTTCGGCATCACTGAGTTCGTAGCGTTGGGATTCCTGGGGAGGACGGGCCATGGCTAGGGCTTTCTCGATTTGGGTTTCTTGGGGGTTCTGAGTTCAGGAGTCCGGGCGCTTTTCTCGGGCAAGGTCTTTTTGGGTGGTGCCGGTGGCAGGTAATTACCCCCGGAAACGACCTTCTTTCCTGTCCGCCCTTCCAGCTCAAGGCGCGCCTTCCGGGCGATTCCACCACCGGTCGTGGCCGCAACCTGGTTCTCGGCCATGCCTGTGGCGTCCACGCTCTCAGCAATCTGGCGGGTGGATAGCTCCGCCAGTGCCGTGAAGATCAGCTCGGCTTCGCTCATGTGGTCGCGGAGATTCTGGGTCTTGAGGCCCTTCAAGGCCTTGTGAGCCTTCACGCTAACGTCGGCCCACTCCTGATGGATGATGTTGGTGAGGATGGCAAACTCCTCACCTTCCCGAATATCGTGCGCGGTCCAATAGTCAGTCAGCTTGTTGCGGGTTTCCTGCCCCATCATGCGCTGCTGGATCCACTTCTCACTTCGCCCGTGCTTCTTCCAGGTCTCACGGGCGCGATCCAGGGATCGGGCGGGATCAGCCATTTCCTGCATCCGCTCATGCCCTACCTTGGCCAGCCAAAGCTTGATGGGTTCAGCCCTTGGACTTGGAACGCTCTGCACAAGCCTTAGCAGAGTCTCGGCATTGGCTACGTCCGTGAGCCGAAGCTTTCCGTCCCCAGCCTTCAATTTCAACTGGTGACAACTTGTCACCAGTTGGCTGCCTTCCTTGTTCAGACGCTCTTTCAGCTTGTTCCAATACTTCCGGGCGACTTGGTAGTCCGGCTGCTGGGTCAGCACTTGAACGACATCGATGACCGAGAACAGCCAGGTCTCTGTCGCGTCGTCATACAGGCGGCGAATGGAATGACCCTCAAAGATCGCGGACTGATTGCTCATGCCACCTCCAGAAAGGCCTTGGGGCTGGGGGTGGATTGGATCAGGCGGAAGATGCCTTCCGTGTTCCAGCATTGGAGGGGCTGGGGTCCTCCCGGCGTCTCGAATCGCAGCCCAAGGGGGGGGACAAGTTGTCCCCCCCCTTGGAAGGCCTCCGAGAGCGAAGGGTAACGCTTCCGGAGTTTCTTGAGGTAGTCGGACGGATTCACCGAATCCGTCAACGCGGCGATCACATCCGTGATGACAAACCACCACTCGTTGGCATGGAGGACGCGGCGAACCTCCTTCCTCTGGAAGAGGGCGATCCGATGCTCGGGGGTTGGATTCTCTGCGCTCATTTCACGGCCCCTTGATATTCCGTGAAACTGTCTGCCAACGCCGCAAGGGTTTTCGGCGTATGTTTCTCAAATCCATCCTGATCCACATACACGAAGCGATAGATCGTTCCCCCGTCCTCCTTGCTGGCTTGGGTGGCGTC
>JANYIU010000318.1 GCA_025361955.1 Holophagaceae bacterium | reverse complement strand
CCATGATGGGCGGACTCGCCTGCTTCCTGACCCTGAATCGCATGCATGCGGATCGGGAAGGCACCCTCTTCCTCGATCCTGGATTCCCGGTGCAGAAACTCCAGTGCAAGGTCTTGGGCCAGAGCTACGAGACCTTCGATGTCTACAACCACCGCGGTGCCAAGCTGCGAGCAAAGCTCCTGAGCTACCTTGAGACCGGCAAGATCTCCACCCTACTTTATTCCAATCCGAACAATCCTTCCTGGATCTGTTTCACGGAGGAGGAACTCCAGATCATCGGCGAACTGGCCACTGAATATGATGTCGTCGTGGTCGAGGATCTGGCCTACTTTGGCATGGATTTCCGGAAGGACTACAGCCATCCGGGCGTGGCCCCCTACCAGCCCACCGTGGCCCGCTACACCGACAACTACGCCCTGCTCATCTCCAGCTCCAAGGCCTTCAGCTACGCCGGCGAGCGCATCGGCATGCTGGTGCTCGCCGACGCGCTATGGAACAAGCAGGCTCCGGACCTCAAACGCTTCTACTCCTCCGACCAGGTGGGCACCGCCCTCCTCTTTGGCACGATCTACGCCCTTTCTTCCGGTACCTCCCATTCCGCCCAGTACGCCCTGACCGCCATCCTCAAGGCCGTCAACGATGGCAAGTTGAACTTCATGGACTATGTCAAGGAATACGGCGAGAAGGCCAAGGTCATGAAGAAGTTGTTCAAGGACCATGGGTTTCAGATCGTCTACGACAAGGATCTGGATGAGCCTATCGCCGACGGGTTCTATTTCACGGTTTCCTACCCAGGTATGGGTGGCGAAGAACTGCTGAAAGAGCTCATGTACTATGGCATCAGCGCCATCTCTTTGGCCACCACTGGAAGCGAGCACACGGAAGGGCTCCGCGCCTGCACCTCCCTGATCCAGCGCGCACAGTTCCCGATCCTGGAGCAAAGACTTCAACAATTCCGCGCGGACCATCCCATGACAGCGTAGGAACGGCTCCCCAGCCATTGCGGGCCGGCTGCGGAACTACGGAACTGGGCGAATCGCGGCGGCCCGGAGTGGGCCTGGACCCATCCTGAAAGATCCCACAGCCGGTTGCCCGATCGTGGGACTCGCAAGCCCGGTCTTGCATCAAAAAGCCCACCAGAGGTTCGATCTGAAAGGGAAGGCCGTTGGCGCTTGAAGGGATCAAGCAGGATCTATGGATCAGCAGCGGAATGCCGTTGTTCCAAACGGAACTCCGCATCGAGCACCAGTCCTTTGAGGAAGGGATCCCGAAACTGACAGGCCTCGGCAATTCCCCACTCGCTGTCCTGAAGGATCAATAAAGGTCCTTCGGACTCGATTCTGATGGCCAGGGTGATCATCAAATCCTCCTTCCCCGTTCTGATGACACCAAGAGTTCCGGTGTTTCATGCCCAGTGGAATCGGGATTACTATCTGTCTCTGAGGCGGACCAGATCCTCCGGCAGATCCAGATCCTGTTCCCCTCCCGGAAAAAGAATTTCCAGCACGTCCTCGCTCGCGAGCAGATTTTTTGCGCCGCGATCCCCACGCAATTGAAGCAAGGCGTCGAAATCCTTGCACGGCAGGAGAGCAGGGATGCCCCGAATCCCAGAATAGCCGCAGGCGATTCGCCTGCCAGGATGCTCCTGGTGGAGACGGAGCATCCTTTCTAGAAGGGCTGGATCCAAGGCGGGCTGATCACAGACCAGGAAGATCGCTGCCCTGGCTGCCTGGGGCATGGCTGAAACGGCCGCGCGGAGAGAACTGGCCATGCCCTCCTCCCAGTCCAGGTTCCGCACGCATTGCACCTGCAGGTCACCCAGGGCCGTCTGCATGCGCTCCCCTTCAAAACCAAGCACCACAAGCACGGGATCACAGGCCTGAAGGGCGATCCGGGCGACCCGATGGAGGAGGGGTTCGCCTTGGATCTCGATGAGTTGCTTGGGGTGCCCCAGGCGCTTGGACGCCCCTGCGGCAAGAATGACGGCTGGAATCTTCATGGCTGAGGACCGGGCTATCATGATCCACCTAATCCGCTTCCGGAGCCACACAACATGCAGGTGTCA